>JAQULT010000042.1 GCA_028718545.1 Fidelibacterota bacterium
ACTTTCTGTCCGCTTCCGCAAAGTGGATGAAAAGGGCGTTGCTCACGGCGGTCCCATGCATTTTATCGAGATCGGGATGGGCAAAAAGTTTAAATGGCTTGCGGTACTTTACGCCGTTTTTACGATTGTTGCCAGCTTCGGGATCGGGAATATGTTCCAGATCAATAATGTTGTTGTCAGTCTGAATTTTCTGATCCACGGCGAACAGGCTTCCGGTTTTGCTTTCAATCTGATCGCGGGTATAATAATCGCCACTTTGGTGGGGGTCGTGATCCTGGGCGGGATCAAAAAGATCGGGAAAGCTACCGCAAAGATCGTTCCCTTTATGGCCTTCTTTTATATCGGGGCCGGACTGATCATCATTTTAAAGAATCTGCCGGCCATTCCGGAAGTATTTTCGGATATTTTTTATTATGCCTTTCATACACCGGAAGCTATCGGAGGCGGAGTACTGGGAACGGTGATCCGGCACGGAGTTGCACGTGGACTCTTTTCCAATGAAGCGGGACTGGGATCTACGGCAATCGCACACGGCGCAGCCCGAACCAACGAACCGGTACGCGAAGGCCTGGTCGCCATGCTTGAACCGTTTATCGATACCATTGTTATCTGCAGCATCACGGCTTTTGCCATCCTCAGCAGCGGGGTGCACGAGATCGTAAATGTCAAGGGTGAACTGACCGCCCTTGCTTTTCAGAGCGTACTGGGACCCGCCGGAGGCAGGATCGTGGCGCTGGGTATTATCTTCTTTGCCTTTTCCACTCTGATCTCCTGGCCTTATTACGGTGACCGCGCAAGCGATTACCTCTTCGGCGAAAAAGCGGTTGTTCCCTACCGTTTGGTATTCCTTGCCTTTATCGTGCTGGGAGCCGTGACCAAGATCAACGTAGTGATCGGGTTCAGCGATATCATGAACGCTATGATGGCCCTGCCCAACCTGATCGCCCTGATCGTCCTGTCACCGGTGGTCGTTAAACTTAGCAGGGATTATTTTCAGCGGCGAAAAGATCAACATTTTTAATATTCCGTTACTATGCTAAGGCGAGATCAACCAACTGGCGGACGAAGCCGGTTCGAACCGCCTGCCCAGCGAAACCTTTGATCACTTTCTAATCTTATCTATGTACTCAATTGGCGAAAACGTGCCGATTTCGCCGTTTCTCCCACACCCCCACACTCCCACACTCCGCCTCTCCACTTCTCCCATTCTCCATAGTCAGCCAAATGGCTAAAGAAACCAGAGGGAATCGGGTCCCCTAAGCAATCCGGTTGATCCCGGCATCCTGTCCATAAAACCATCCGCTTATCCTATCAACGCAAAAAAATACAAGAAAATCCTTGACAGCATTAAATATTTAGAGTAATATCTAAATATCATGAGGGTCGCTTATGAGCAATCTGAATAAAGTGTTTAGCGCCTTATCCGACGAGACCCGCCGGAAGATACTGCTGTTGCTTCGGCAGGGGAGTCTCCCGGCGGGGGAGATCGCCGATCATTTTGCCATCAGCAAGCCCTCCATCACTTTCCACCTGAACCTTCTCCGGGAGGCGGGTCTGGTCTATTCCCGCAAAGAGGGTCAGTATGTGATATATACACTGCAAATATCGGTCTTCGAAGAAGCAATGATGTTATTTATGGATATGTTAAAAAAAGAGAGGAAAGAAAATGAAGAAATCTGAAAAATTGATCGTCGGGAAGACGGTTTCCTGGAAACGAGTGATCCTTTTTATCGGTATTACCTATCTGTTGACACTATTGGTTTGCGGATACGTCTACCGGGAAGGGAAAAAACTGGATCCGGAATTGCCGGCCATCAAACTCTTTACGGATATCATTCAAATGGATAAGGAGGCCGTTACGCATTTTCTGGAAACGCATCCGGAGGTCAATACTGAAGATCTGCCCAAAAGCGTTCCCGGGCCTAAAGGACAAATAGAACTCAAAAGTCTTGAAGAGCAGGTTGCGGTTTTTGTCTCTCAGAAATATCTTCCCATCCGGGCTTTTGGCATTATCATGATCTTTCCGGCGCTGGTGGCCATTATCCTGAGACTGGCATTTGCGGACGGTTTCCGCAACAGCGGCTTCCGCTTTGGGAAAGCAAAGAATTATTTTATTATGCTGGGCTTTATTGTCGCTTTTATTATACTCGGCATTTTGTTAAATGCTTTGTTCTGGGGGCGTTCACCCGACTGGAGACTGGAACACATGGGCATGCACGGGCTTCAGCTGTTGGGGAATTCCGTATCGCCTTTCGTTTTCTGGCTTTTTCAGTTCCTTATCATCGGACTGGTTGCCAATCTGACTTTTCCCATTATCATGATGTTCGGAGAAGAATACGGCTGGCGTTCCTACCTGCTGCAGAACCTTCTTCCGCTGGGATTCTGGAAAGCGAACCTGATCACCGGGACCGTTTGGGGACTCTGGCACGCGCCCGTCATCCTAATGGGCTATAATTACGGATATTACAATGTGATCGGGGTGCTTATGTTCATTGTTGTATGCATTCTGCTTGGAACATTCTTCAATTACATGTACATCCGCGGGAACTCTGTGATCCTTGTGTCTGCGGCGCACGGCTGGTTCAACGGTATGGTACCTTCGGTAGTCATGCTGACCGCTTTTATGGGAAAAGAGACGCTGATGGCACCCCTGGGCGTGGTGGGTATAGCGCTGATGCTGATCTTTTTCCTGATCGGCTACAAATTGACTAACGGATACGATATACGGGAATATATCGAGATAAGGGAGGAATGATATGCAAACATTTCGACGTGAAATCGCCTTTCTGTTCCTGTTCTTTGTGATCAGTGCCGCGATCTCCGTCTATTTCTATACGGAGCTGAAAGCCGCAGGACTTGCAACAGTCCCCATCCACTGGAATATCATGAACGAACCCGATCTTTTTGCAAAAACTCTGACGGCCGTGCTGATCGGTCCGCTTGCTATCCTGCTTATGATCGTCGTTCTGCTGAGCACTTCATTCAGGAAGTATGAAAAACAAGAGCAAAGATCCGTTCGCTTTATTGTCCTGCTGATATCTGCCGTCCTGGTCGTTGTGAACTGGATCGCATTGTCAACCGCATTGCGCTATGGAGCAGAAAGGGTTGAGGATTTCCGGCTGCTGCACCTTATTTTGGGTTTGTTGTTCATTCTGGTCGGGAACCGCTTTGGTAAATTGCGACCCTCTTACTGGATCGGCATCCGCACTCCGTTAACGCTCAGCAGCGAGGAACTCTGGAACCGCGTGCACCGCAAGGGCGGCCGCCTGATGGTCTTCTCGGGAATTTTTATACTTGCCGGACTTTTCTTTTTGAAAGAAAGCTGGTTCTGGATCTTTTATCTGCCTTTGTTCGTCAGCATCATTCTCATTATCCTGGTAATACCGCAGGTCGAGAAAAAAAAGATGGAGCGGTAAGTATTGCTGAAGGAAGTTCCAAAAGCATTGACGCAATAAAAATTCAATGCATTGACTCAATGAAATGCAAAATGATTGAGTCAATGAAATAATTTAAGTACCTGTGAGTGGATTTTATTTGCTCTTCAGCAGTTTTTTTGCCGCCATTCTGCCGGTCATGATGCTAATGGGAAGCCCTGCGGGGCTGTAGGTCCACTGTCCCGCCCGGAAAACTTTTGGTAAAATAGTATTGACGGCTGAAGGCATTTTCATCATGGAAGTGGGAACAGGCAAATAAGGATTCGTGAAGGACCAGCCTACGATAGCACCGTCCGTGTTCCCGGTATGCCGCTGGATGCTGAGCGGCGTAGCAGAGAAGCGGAGTTCAATATCCTTTGAAAGCCCGGGGAAAATGCTGTTTTCCAGAATCTCGATCATACAGTCTTCGGCAAAGATCTTAAACTCCTCATACCAGCCGGCATTGGCGATGAAATTAGTCAGGTCGTAATCGAACAGCGTGCTGACGATCATACCGGTCTTGCCTTTCGGGGCCAGGCGCGCATCGCGCAGGACCGGAAAAGAAATTTCAAAGGTATTGTAGCGGAAATAATCCCGCAGATAATCCTTGATCACCGCTTTGCCCGATTCGGCATTAGCGTCCTTTGCCTCTTCCAGGATCTTCCCGATCCGCCCAAGCTCCGCTTTGCTGATCCCGCTGCTGTACGGTGTATAGAAAAAATGCTCTGAACAGCGCGAGGAAAAATATTCTTTTTCTTTGTTGATTCCGAGATACATTGAAAAAATGGACTCCGCCCCGCGCAGACCGGAGAGGGAAGCTTGTTTTTCGGAAATACGTTTTTGAAGTCTTTTATTTTTGATCGCGGTAATATCAATCATGCTGTAAAGGCGTTTAAGGTCCGCCGCCCAGATCATCTGGGAATAAGTATAGGATTCTCCCAGCGTATCGCGGACCTGCCGCTGTTCCGGATCCAGAGTGTCAATCTCGGTCTGCAGGCGGATCTCGCCGCCATTTTCGCGTATATAGCGTTCCAGTGCCTGCGACAGCATACCCGTTCCGCCCAGCGGATAATGATAATCGAAGTAGAACAAAAAGTAACTCAACGCGAAGGAAGTCGGCGTGCCCTTGAAAAAATGCTGGATAATAATATCAATAAGCGATTGATTGTCCGTAAATTTTTTCAGATGCTCTTCCACCGGAAGCTGCAACCTATTGATCTTGGGAACGGTCTTGATCAGCTTCCACAGCCAGGGCAGCAGTATCTTTCTGAGGTATTCGCCATCTTTCCGTGTCTCGCTGAAAGCCGGTGCATCGCTGGCGAACAGCACCATCATGTAGTCCATGACCTTCCGGATCTCTTGAACGATCGCTCTGATATTTTCCGCTTCTGCAGGATACAGATCCTTTAGCATAGTTTCGTATGCGGCGATGTCGGCGGTATCTTTCAGGGTAATGATATGTTTGGCAATACCCAGAGAAACATGGCTCTTGAACAGCGGGACCTCAATGCCGAGTTCCTTTAAGGTAGAAAGAATCATTCCGGAGCTTTCAACCGCTCGCAGACCGCCGTCAAAAACGTAACCTTCGCGGTCAAAGGAATTCACCAGTCCTCCGGTCTTTTCCTGCTTTTCAAAGAGTATTACGGGTTTGCCTGCCTGGACCAGGAACGCTGCTGCGGTTAATCCGGCCATACCGCCGCCGACGACGATAACGGGATTCTTTTGTTGCATATAAAAGCTCCTTCAGGATAATGAATTTTTCAGGGATATGATCGCGGTTTGTTTAACCGAACTTGCGTTTCAGAAAACGCCGGTAAATCTTGTTCCAGTGCGGTATATTATTGAAAATATCACCCCACATATCGTAATAATCCCGCTGGCTGACGATCATACCATCCTCGTTCAGTATCAGCTTGCTGGCTCCGTACATGGGGGTGCTGGGATATTTTTTAAAGGACATTGTCATGATCCAGTCGAAGATAATGACATTCCCGTTCCGGGCAATGGAAATGATCTCCATATTCAGTGATTCGCAGCGGGTGGTCAGACGGTTGCAGACGCCCAGAAAAGCTTCCTTGCCTTCGACCTTTTGAATGGAGTCCTGAAACACGATATTTTCATGATAATAGGGAAAAATATGCGACCAGTCGGGCTTGCCCTCGGTATTGTAGGTTTTAGACCAGAGTTCCCGGACGCGCGCAACGCTCAACGGCACTAATTTTTGGGGTATATGCATTTCCTTTTCGTTCATGGATTTCCTGTGTTTTTTACTTATTAATTATACGCATATCTGCATAAAAATCAAATACTTTATTCAATTGTCAATTGTCAATTGTCAATTGTAATACCGGTCCGGATTTTTTTTCTTTTGAGAATATAAACGTATTTCATCTATCCGTCCCCATAGATATGATCACTAAGCGCCTGCGTCCCGACATATCGGGACTTCGGCGCGTGTCTTTCGCCAAGTCTCCCGGCCTGCTGGCCGTAGCCTTGGCGAAGGCCAGTGGAGAATAGCGGGATCGAACCGCTGACCTCTTGAATGCCATTCAAGCGCTCTCCCAGCTGAGCTAATTCCCCATAAAAATCAAATTGCCCGGCAATATAATAAAAAATTTTGAAAATCAAACATAAAAATCGTATCTTATCCCATGGTTTACTAATGACAATGAGGAGTCGGCATGATTGAACGTGTACTTGCGATCAATCCGGGTTCCACCAGTACAAAAATGGCGGTTTTTACCCGGAAAGGGGTGGAATTTGAGTTAAAGGTGGACATGGATGCGGCACAGGTATCAAAGGGAAACGTTTACGAGGAACTGGATTTCCGAACCCGGCAGATCGGAGCGGAACTCGAGCTCCACGGAATAGAAAATGTTGCCATTGTCATCGGGCGCGGAGGCTTGCTCAAGCCGATGAAAAGCGGAGCATACAAGGTCTGTGAATCCATGATCAGTGATATGAAAAATGCCCGCTACGGAAATCACGCCAGCAATCTGGGAGCGGCGCTGGCGGCGCATTTCGGCAAAAAATATCACGCTCCCGCCTATATAATCGATCCGGTTTCTGTCGATGAAATGATCCCCGAAGCCCGCATATCCGGTGTACCGGGTATTTCACGTAAAAGCGTTTCCCACGCGCTGAATATCAAAGCGACGGCACGAAGGGTCTGTGAACGGGAAAAACTGGATATTGAAAAAGTGAATTTTATAATTGTGCATCTTGGCGGCGGCATATCCGTTTGCGCTATGCGGGAAGGAAAGAACATAGATGTCAATAACGCCCTGCTGGGAATGGGCCCTTTTTCGCCCGAGCGTGCGGGAGCTCTGCCTCTGGAGGGAATACTGGATTTGGTGTTCCGCCAGAATAAAGACGAAAGGACGCTGCGCAAGCTCTTTACCCGGGAAAGCGGATTAAAGGGCTATCTGGGTACGAACGATGTCCGCGAAGTGGTTCGCCGCATTCATACCGGAGATAAGGATGCGGAACTGATCATGAATGCCATGCTGTATCAGGTGCGCAAAGAGATCGGAGCCATGGCCGCTGTTCTGGATTTCAAGGTGGATGCGCTTATAGTGACCGGCGGGGCCGCATATTCCGATTATATCCGCGAAGCGCTGCACGAACATTTGAGCGGACAGTTTCGTATTATCTTCCATCCCGGCGAGAATGAATTGGAAGCCATGGCCGACGGCGGATTCCGTATCTTGGACAAAAAACTGAACATCTACGATTACGAAAAAGATGAGGCTTAACATGCGTTACGAGGATATATATCAAAAGATCAATCTGGAAAATCCCAGGACCATCAATATTGTATTTCCCGATTCAAAACCGGTGTTTGAAGCCTTGGCGGCAGCGGACAAAAAGGGCTACATCCTGACACGTCTCTACGGCAAGACGGAAAACATGAAGAAGCTGGCGGCGGAAACGGGTTTGGAGCATTGCATAATGATCGAAGCCGGAGATCCCGGTATCGCTGTCGCACGGGCGATCGCAGATATCCGGGAAGGAGAGGGCGATGCCCTGATGAAAGGCGATATTGCCACGGCCGCTTTTCTAAGTCCGGTGCTGGATCGCGAAAAAGGGCTTCGCAAGGGAAAACTGCTTTCCCATATCGCCGTTTGTGACAGTCCCGGCTACCATAAACTGCTATTTTTGACGGACGGC
Source organism: Fidelibacterota bacterium (assembly GCA_028718545.1). Taxonomy (GTDB): domain Bacteria; phylum Fidelibacterota; class Fidelibacteria; order Fidelibacterales; family Fidelibacteraceae; genus M50B103. The sequence goes on from JAQULT010000042.1 coordinate 7,584, forward strand.
GCAATTAATATCGAGCTCGATGTGGAACGCAAGCGTTCCATTACGGAAAATGCCATCGAATTTACGGAAAAGGTTGTTGGGGAAAAGCCGAAAATTGCCTTTGCCGCCATTGTCGAAAAGATCAATCCCAAACTGCCCGAAACAGGCGAGGCCGCCCTACTGGCGGAGGAATTTATCGTACGGGGTTATCAGGCCGAAGGCCCTATGGCGCTGGATGTGATCCTGAATGCCGAAGCGGCAAAGAAAAAAGGGATCACGTCCCAAATCTCCGGAGATGTAGATCTCATCGTTTTTCCGAATATTACGGTCTGTAATTTTATGCTTAAGCAAATGATCGAACTTCAGCATGCCCCGGTCGGCGGCATTATAATGGGCGCCCGGGTGCCTCTTATTCTGCTCTCGCGTTCGGACCGTCCCTCCGAAAAACTGAATTCCATTACCCTCAGCCTTATATGCTGAAAAACGGGGACCGTTTCCGGAAAAAGTTAAAGCGATTGGACAGTTTTTTAAATAATTTGAATGAATGCGAATGAAACTGACGATTCTCGGCTCAGCCTCCCATATCCCGACCCGGCACCGTAACCAGAACGGTTATTTTTTAGAAACCCGGGAAGAAACGCTGCTTTTTGATCCCGGAGAGGGCATCCAGCGGCAGTTTACACTTGCCGGAATATCACCGGGACGGGTGGAACGCATCTTTATTTCACATTTTCACGGTGACCACTGTCTGGGTCTGCCCGGAATGATGCAGCGGCTTTCGCTGATGGAGGTCCCGCATCCTCTCAAAATCTATTTCCCGGAAGAAGGTCTGGAGTATATGCAGGCATTGAGCAAGGCGTCGAAGTTCACAGCGCGTATCGAATTTGAATTCCATCCGCTGAAAGCCGGTCTTTGCGAGGAAAATGCGAAATGGCGGATCGAAGCCCATGAACTCCTGCACAGCACTCCCGTTCTTGGCTACCGCATTATTGAAAAAACCCGCTGGCATTTTATCCCGCAGCGGCTCCGCGAAGCGGGACTGGAAGTTGCGGAGATCGCTTTGCTTGAGAAGTCGGGCAGAATACTGAAAAAAGGAAAAACGATACTGCGTGAAGATCTGAGCTGCCGGGATAACGGAAAGATCTTTGCCTATGCCCTCGATACGGCACCCTGTTCTGCTATTCCCGAACTGATCCGCGAGGCCGACTGCCTGCTGATGGAAGGTACCTATCTGCGCAGTGAACAGGCGCTTGCGGATGCCTTTTTGCACATGACTGCCGAACAGGCGGGGGAATATGCCCGGGATCACGGCGTGAAGAAACTGGTTCTTACCCACTATTCGGAACGTTACAAAGATATCGCCGCCTATAAGAAAGCAGTTGTGAAGGTCTTTGAAAATACGCATATTGCAAAGGATTTTGATATTATTGAAATTTAAGACGAGGAAATCATGAAACGACCCGATTGGGACAACTACTTTCTGAACATTGCCAAGGTTGTCGCGACCCGTTCTTCCTGTCTGCGACGGCAGGTGGGAGCGGTGATCGTGCACGATAAAGATATTATTTCCACAGGATATAACGGTGCGCCGCAGTTTCAGCCCAACTGTCTGGAGATCGGTTTTTGCTATCGCGATAAGCACAATATCAAGTCCGGAACCCAGTTGGAGCGCTGCCGGGCGGTGGGTTCCCATGCCGAATCCAATGCCATTGCCCTGGCCGCCCGCAACGGACACGCGACCTCGGACAGTACGATCTACATTTACGGGCACGATTTTGTTTGCTATCAATGCCGGGCGCAGATTGCCAATGCCAATATCCGGCGGGTGATCCTGGAACATCCCGGCGGGGACATCGAAGAATGGATCCCGGAACGGGACTGGATTGTGCACCCCGTTGATAAGGAGAACTGCGAATGTTAAAAAAAATCCTTTTCCTGGTATTCATCAGTGCCTGCATTTTTCTTTGGGGCAAGGATCCGAATTATTACATCCGCCGTGCCAATCTGAATTATAAGCAGGTCGACGATATGGCCGTGACCCTGCGGATACGTTCCCGCATGCCGGAAGCAACGGTACCGGACCGCACCACAGAGCTGTATTTTATCCGTCCGGATTCCCTTTATACCCAGGATAATGAACCGCTGATGCTGCCGCGGGAGATCTTTCTGATGGATCTGGAGCGCCTGGTTAAAGACGCCCTCTCTATGCGTCTGATCGAAGTGGAAGACGCCAAAAATAATGCGGTATTTCTGGAAGTGATCAAACCGATCGAAGAACGGGATGTGATCTTTTTAACTATGATAGATACCCTGAGCTGGCTGATGACCCAGATGAAAATGATCGATAAACCCGAAATGGTCGCCGATATCAGTTTTATCCATGAAGAATTGTTTCCCGGAATCTTTCTGCCCACCGATATCCGGGTCATGATCGAAACCAAGCAAAGCGAAAAGAAAAAAGTACCCAACCCCCGCAGCGGTATCCCGGTCAGTTCCTCTTTCGGTTATATTGATCTGCGTTTCAGCAACTACCGGATCAACATGCTGCAGCCATCCCTGACGGAACCCGATACCACGGAATAATAAAGCGAGAGGATACCTTATGCGCAATGTACTGAGTGTCATTCTTGGAGGAGGACGCGGCACACGCTTGGCACCGCTGACAACGGTGCGCTCGAAACCGGCAGTCCCCATTGGAGGAAAATACCGCCTGATCGATATTCCGATCAGCAATTGCCTGAATTCCAATATCCGCAAGATCTTCATCCTGACGCAGTTTAACAGCGAATCCCTGCACCGGCATATCAATCAGACCTATAAACTGGATAATTTTACGGACGGTTTTCTGGAAGTGCTCGCAGCTTCGCAGACCATTGACAACATGAACTGGTATCAGGGGACCGCAGATGCGGTCCGGCACAATCTGAAGCATTTCGATTCCTATTCCTTCCGCGAATACCTCATTCTTGCGGGAGATCATCTTTACCGGATGAACTATGGGGATTTCGTGGCGCATCACCGCAAGACCGAAGCGGATATCACGATATCGGTCAAACCCGTAACACGCGAAGAGGCAAAAGGCTTCGGTATCCTGAAGGTCAACGAGGAAGGCCGCATTGTCCAGTTTGCCGAGAAACCCAAAGAAGCAAAACTGCTGGATGCTATGACCAGTCCTACCGGGGATCCGGAGCGGCCTTACTGGGGATCCATGGGAATCTACGTATTCCGCCGCGATATTCTGCACAAGACCCTGACCGAGATCCCGGAAGACGACTTCGGCGGAGACATTATTCCGGCTGCGATCGGTGAATATAAGGTCATGGCCTTTTTCTTCAAGGATTACTGGGAAGATATCGGAACCATCCGCGCTTTTTACCAGGCAAACCTGAATTTTACCAAGCCGCACCCCGAATTCCGCTTTGTAGATGAGAATTACCCGGTTTTCACCCACGCACGCATGCTGCCGGGTTCTCGCGTTATCGATGCACATATCCGGCATTCCCTTATCAACGACGGAGCGCTGGTTCAGGCTGCGATTATTCAAAACAGCATCCTGGGTATCCGTTCCGTGGTACGGGAAGGAACGGAGATCCACGACAGCTACGTAATGGGCAATGATTATTTTGAAACGGAACATCCCAGTGACCGTATTCCGCTGGGTATCGGAAAGCATTGCCTGATACGCTGTGCCATTGTAGATAAGAATGCGCGCATCGGCAATAATGTCAAGATCATCAATAAAGACAATCTTCTGGAATTGGAGAGCGAGAATTACTGTATCCGTGACGGGATCGTTGTCATCAAAAAAGATGTCAGCATCCCTGATGGGACTGTGATCTGATCCTGCAAGTAACTATCGATTAGAATAAGATTTAAGGTTAAATCGCCTCAGCGGCGCAGCCATTTGCATTTTCCGGGAATATCGGCGATGGATGGCAGTTCCATAAAGCGATCGGCAGGCAATTCCACCGCATCGATCTTTTCATGCAGCCAGGTCGTGTGATAGGGAATATGGACGACGTAGCCGCCAAGGTTCAGGACAGGGATCACATCCGAGCGCAGAGAATTACCGATCATCAGGAATTCCGCAGCTTCAATATCCAGGTGCCGCAGCAGCTTGCGGTAATCCGCTTCTTCTTTATTGCTCATGATCTCGATATGATGGAAATAGGATTCCAGACCGGATTTGCGCAGTTTACGTTCCTGATCCAGTAGATCGCCTTTGGTTGCCACGATCAGCGGATATTTGTGGGACAGCGTTTTCAGGACATTTTCCACATCGTTCAGCAGGCGGATAGGGGAGTCCGCCAAATGCTTCCCGGCCTGGAGGATGCGGTTGATCTGCGTGGCGGGCAGGGTATTGTTACTGATATGCAGAGCCGTTTCAAGAATGGAGAGAGTGTAGGCTTTTGCACCGTATCCGTACAACGGAATATTACGGATCTCGGTTTTGAACAATTCCGCGGAACTTGCTTCCGGATCGCTGTAAGGCCGCATGATATCACAGAAAATATTTTCCAAAGCGCGGTAATGCGGCTCGTTGTCCCAAAGCGTATCATCGGCATCAAAGGCAATATATCGGATTTGGCTTGTATTGGCTTTTTTCATAGCTGAAGTATAAGCATTTAAGCCTAAATTTAACAGAAATAATATCGGTTTGTCAAGCTGCGGGAAATAGATTGAGTCAAATAATTTGACTCAAATTATTTGACTCAAAACGCAAGATCCCGGCGCCCGGTGCTCAGTGCTGAAGGCTCAAAAGAATGTCGAGCTGTCGAGTCCTCCGCTTCTCCCACACTCCCGCACCCCATACTCCCACACTCCCATACTCCCATACTCCGTTGCTCAGCGCCCAGTGTTTAATGCTCACTGATTATTGACAATGGATCATTGATAATTATTCATTAACCCTTTCATTATCAATTGTCCTTTGTCAATTGTCCATTGATAGATCATCCCGGCGTGATAGAAGGGATCCTTGATATTCTTATTCATTTATCGTTCATCCAGCCTGCGCCATGGCTTTGGCTGGCAGGCGTTCGCACCTTCGCTCCGACACTTTGGAGCTTCGGCGCACAAGCATCGTTCATTACCATTACCGGCTTCTTCT
>JAQULT010000043.1 GCA_028718545.1 Fidelibacterota bacterium
CGTCCCTGGCGGGGATCGCCTTTGCCGCTGCTGTGACCCGGACTCCGGAAGCAGCTTACACCGTAGCACTCATTTCATCTTTCTTTTTGGGATTCTTCGTTCTGAGTGCGGGTCCGATCGGTTTTCAATACGGTGCCGAGATCACGTACCCGGCGCCTGAATCAACCAGCCAGGGCCTGCTACTTTTATCCGGTCAGTTCACCGGCCTTGTCTTTGTGGCGTTCATGAGCGTCCGTGCCAATGCCTATCTTCCGTTTTTTATGAAATTTTTTGTTGCGATCGGTGCGGCCGCTTTAATCTTGTCGCTGTTCCTGAAAGAATCAAAACCATTGGTAAATCTAAAAAAAAAATAATATGTAATATATACAGAAACGAAAGAGTGGGTCTCAGCAATATTCTCAATATGCTGGAGATCTATATATATTTACGGTTTCAATCGCACCATGGTTCTCGGCCATGGAATGCATTCGCGGATATGATGTGTTCCGCAGATCCAGCCGACCGTACGCTCCAGACCAAGTCCGAAACCGGAATGCGGTACCGAACCAAAACGCCTTAGATCAAGAAACCATTCGAAATCTTCTTTTGGCAGCTGCTCTTTTTCGATGCGTTCAAGGAGGACCTTAATATCCTCTTCGCGCTGGGAACCGCCGATGATCTCTCCGTGTCCTTCCGGGGCGATCATATCAACGCCCAGAACATAACGTTCATCTTCCGGATCGCGTTTCATGTAAAAAGCCTTGGAGGCCGCCGGCCAGCGCCAGATCATGACCGGCCGGTCAAAGTCTTCCGAAATGGCGCTTTCATGCGGTGCGCCCAAGTCTTCGCCCCAGGATAATTCGAGTCCCTTTTTATGCAGGATCTTCAGCGCTTCGTCATAAGTGATGCGCGGAAACGGCCGTTTCACGGATTCCAGCTTTGATATATCGCGTTCCAGGATCTGCAATTCGCGGCGGCATTTGTTCAGCGCGCGCTGTACCAGATATTCTACAAATTCTTCCGCCAGATCCATATCGTCATGAATGTCGTAAAATGCCATTTCCGGTTCGATCATCCAGAATTCCGTCAAGTGCCGGCGGGTTTTGGATTTTTCAGCGCGAAAACAGGGACCGAAACAATAGGTGCGATTGTGCGCCATAATGGCTGCTTCGCTGTACAATTGCCCGGATTGCGTAAGATAGGCTTTGCGGTCAAAATATTGCGTTTCGAATAAGGTAGTACTGCCTTCAGCCGCATTGGGCGTAAACATGGGGGAATCCACCAGGGTAAAATCCCGTTCATTGAAAAAATCGCGGCAGGCCTGTTCCAATTCCGCACGTATCTTTAAAATGGCATAAGGCCCGCGCGAACGTAGCCAGAGATGGCGCTTATCCAGCAGGAATTCCACACCGTGCTCCTTGAGTGCGATGGGGTATTCTTCTGAAATGTGATAGATCTCGATATTGTTGACAAGGATCTCATATCCGGCTTCCTGACGCGGGGCTTCCTGGACAATCCCGCTTACTGCAAGACTGGATTCCTGAGTTAGCGTGCTTTTCAACTCAAATACCCCATCAGGTACCTGGTCCTTTAATACGACACACTGAATAAATTCCGTGCCGTCGCGGAATATGAGAAACCAGATCTTTCCGCTCTTGCGGATATTGTAAACCCAGCCTTTCAGAGTGACTTCTTTTCCCACATAGGCGGATATATGTTTTGCGAGGATGTGATTGGGCATAAAACTCCTTTATTTTCTGAACAAATCCCGGATTTCCGGCATAAAATTAAGATTTTTGTTTGGCTTATCAAATAAAAATCACATAACTTTTGACCTAATCAGTTGAGGAGCAAACATGTCGCATTTTCGTAACATTACGGTACGTAATCAGGTACCCGAAGAATTAAAGGAACTCAAAGATTTCAGTTATAATCTCTGGTGGGGATGGCAGCCAAAAGCCCTGGAACTATTCCGGCAGCTGGCGGTCGATCTCTGGCATGAAGTAGAACATAATCCTCTGAAACTTTTAAAACAGATCAGTCAAAAAGAGCTCAACGCCAAGAGCAACGATCCTGCATTTTTATCCCTCTTTCATGATGTTATGAAGGATTTCAGTCATTACATGACACGGGAAAATACCTGGTTTAAGGAAAAGTACGGAGATAAAAAGGATTTCCTGGTCGCATATTTCAGTGCGGAATTCGGCGTGCATGAATCCGTGCCGGTCTATTCGGGCGGACTGGGGATACTGGCCGGCGATCACTGCAAATCCGCCAGCGATCTGGGTGTTCCGCTTGTAGGTATTGGTATGATGTACAAGCAGGGTTATTTTATTCAGCGCATCAATGCCGACGGGAATCAGGAAAATATTTTTCCCACTTATGATTTTGAGGAGATCCCCGTAACTCTGGTCCGCGGCAAAGACGAAAAGCCGGTCATGATCTCCGTGATCTTTCCCGGGCGAAAGATCTATGCGCAGATCTGGAAAATGCAGGCGGGACGCACCCTGATCTATCTGCTGGATACCGATATCCCCGAAAATCTGCCCGAAGATCGTATTGTGACCTCACAGTTGTATGGCGGTGATCAGAGTATGCGCATCACGCAGGAAATTCTGCTCGGCATCGGTGGTGTCCGCATTTTGCGAGCACTGGGAATACAACCCTCCATATATCACATGAATGAAGGTCATTCGGCCTTTCTGGCACTGGAATTGATCCGTGAAAAAATCCTGGCAGGCCTTCCCGTCGAAGTTGCCGTTGAACTGGTCTCCTCCCAATGTATTTTTACCACACATACACCCGTACCCGCCGGTAACGACGCTTTCAGCGAAGAAATGATGCATCAGTACTTCGGGGCGCAGCTTGAACCTTACGGAATTTCATGGCAGCAATTCTTCGAGATCGGCAAAGATCCCGCGACCGGTTTGTTCAGTATGACCGTTCTGGCACTGAACTGCTCGAAAAGTTCGAACGGCGTCAGCGAACTTCATGGCGTGGTCAGCCGCAAGCTATGGGGAGATATCTGGAAGGATATTCCCGACTATGAGGTCCCGATCACCCATATTACCAACGGCGTTCATACCGAGACCTGGATGGCCAAGGATTTCAGAAAACTCTACGAGAACTTCCTGGATGCGGACTGGAAAGACCGGCAGGACGAAGCGGAGCTCTGGGCACAGGTCGATAATATTCCATCAAAACTCCTTTGGGAGACGCACTTTAACCGTAAAGCCCGCCTTGCGGAAGTTGTATGTGAGCATATCCGTAAAAGAAACATCCGCAACGGTATTCCCACCCACATCAGCGATAAGATCTGCTCGCACATTGACCCCAAAGCGCTGTTTATCGGTTTTGCCCGGCGCTTTGCAACCTATAAACGCGCAACGCTCATCTTTTCGGATATCGAGCGTTTGAAGCGTATTCTCAACGATAAAGATAAACCTGTAGTGCTGTTCTTTGCCGGCAAAGCCCATCCGGCAGACCGGCCCGGACAGGAACTGATCCGACAGATCTACGAGTTATCCATGAACGAAGCTTTTCTCGGGAAGGTCATTCTTCTTGAAAATTATAATATGTCCCTTGCCCGATACCTGGTTTCCGGAGTGGATATATGGCTCAATAATCCCCGCAGGCCACGTGAAGCCAGCGGCACTTCGGGCCAGAAGGTTCCCATCAACGGAGGTATTAATTTCTCCGTTCTCGACGGCTGGTGGCGCGAAAGCTACAACGGAAGGAACGGCTGGGCTATCGGGGAAGAAAAGGACTACGAACAACAGGATATTCAGGACCGGGAAGATGCAAACAGCATGTACTATACACTGGAAAATGCCATTCTGCCGGAATTCTTCGAAACTTCAGATGAGGGTTATTCGACATCCTGGGTCAAACGCATGAAAGAATCCATTAAATCCGTGGTACCCACTTTCAGTACAGCCCGAATGGTGAAGGATTACGTAAATAAGCTCTATATTCCAACGGATAATTATTACCGCTGCATCAGCGCCGACGAGCACAAGTCCGCCCGTGAACTGGCGGCATGGAAGAAGCATATGCATGAAGCGTGGCCGAAAGTCTGGATCACGGAGATCAACCCCGTGGGCGATTTCAGTAACGAACTGACGATCACGCTGAACTGCGATATCAATCTTGACGGCATCCGGCCGGAAGAAGTGCTGGTTGAGGCATTGCTGGTACGCCAGGGATTCGAAGATCAGCCTCCCATTGCCGTAACCCGTCTTCTGCCTAAAAAGGGCAACGGCGGCCGTTACGGCTACCGCGGAGAACTGCAGGTCCCCAAAGGCGGGAATTACAAATACGGCATCCGCGTTAGGCCGGAGCACCCCCTTCTGAAAGATTCCTTTGAACCCCGACTGATTCGTTGGATGGAATTTTAATGAATGTACAATTGGCCCTTCTCCGTCCGTCTGCCGGCAGACTCCGCGGAGCAGCCAATAAAATTAAAGGGTTTATATCCGGAAACTTGAATTAAGATTTTCATTTTTTCAACGCCTGTATTGAAGTTGGAAACCGCTTATAAAATCACGATTTTGCATTCTATAAATACATACAAATGATCAACCCTGCGTAAAATTTTTTGTGTTTGATTTTTAGAGATTCATCCTTAAAATACAAGCAAGAACACGGAGGGAAACAATGTTCAGACGCTATAACGGCACGCCAATTAAAACCATTAAAGCCATTAATCGCTTCTTTCCTTATGTCATGCCCAAACGCGGTGATGCTTTGGTTTATACCAATTTTGAGATCGATATGGGTAATGCGCTTGCTTATCTGGAGAAAATCAACAAACTGCGTTCCAAAGAGGATCAGATCAAGATTTTCGATCTGTATCTGGCGGCGATCCACCGCCTTTACCTCGAACGTCCGCGACTGAACCGCTTTATTCTCAACCGCCGCTATTATCAACGCAATGAACACCTTTATTTCTTTGTCTCCAAACGGGAGATCAGCGATGACGGCGAAGAACGTACTATCGGGCTTCAGCTTGGTCCCCGCGACGCTTTGTTTGAAGTCCATGAAAAAGCACGTTCCTATATCCGGGAATCAAAAACAGGTCAGTCAGACAAAAGCGATGAAAAAGCGGTCGAGATCCTGATGAAATTTCCCCGTTTTATTGTCCGCTTCTTTGCATGGCTGATGTACGGGTTTATGGACCAGCATAACCTAATGCCCAAATCCCTGGCGTCCACGGACTCCCTGCACGGCTCGGCCTATATTGCGAATCTCGGCAGTTTTGGCGTTACGACCCTGCCATTTCATCATTTGTACAACTATGGGGATATTTCTATTTTCTTCGTGATCGGTGCATTGGAGAAAAAGGCATATATCAATCCGGAAACGGGCGTTATCGAAACAAAGACGATCACACAGATGCGCACCACCGTGGATGAACGCATTGCCGACGGCGTCTATTTCAGCAATTCCTTCCAGCTCTTCCTGGATCTTTTTCAGCATCCCGAAAAACTGGAAAAGGCTCCGGAAAACGCCAAAAATCCCTATCCGGGCGTAAAGTTTAAAAAACTTAAAAAATTCTGACAAGAATAGCGGAGTCCGGAAAATCATCCCCGAAATTAATTTTCCTCTCGGGTCCCGTGCCGGTACGTTTTCAAAGCACGTTCGCGTGCATATGCGTGATCGACGATAAACGGAATATATTGATTAGCCCGGAAACCGGGTATCCATTTAGAAATATACGCAAAATCCTTATCGAATTTCTGCTGCTGACTGACGGGATTAAAAATACGAAAATACGGCGCCGCATCACAGCCGGTCCCGGCCGCCCACTGCCAGTTGCCGTTATTGGAGGAAAGTTCGTAATCCAAGAGCTTTGATGCAAAATACGCTTCACCCCAACGCCAGTCCACCAGTAGATGCTTACAAAGAAAGCTGGCAGCAACCATTCTCACACGATTATGCATATAGCCGCTTTCGTTCAGCTGACGCATGCCGGCATCTACCATTGCATAACCGGTTTGCCCCCGGCACCAGGATTCAAATTCCTTCTGATCATTACGCCATTGTATCCCCATATACTTTTCCCGAAAACTTTCAGTTGCAACACGGGGATAATGGTAAAGGATCTGCATAAAGAATTCCCGCCAGATCAGTTCCGACAGAAAAACCGTATGTTTGACGGGGTCAAGTTGACTGATAAGCTCTCTGACGCTAAGGGTCCCAAAGCGCAGGTGTGGTCCCAAATAGCTGCCGGCTTCTTTAGCGGGATAATCCCTCTCCGCCGCATAACGGCCGATATGTTTCAGATCATAAGGTTTTACGGTTTCGGGTCCGCTATGGAAATGAAGTTCGGAGGCTTCCGGGAATTTACTTTCATAGTGATAAAAACGCCCCTTTTCCGTCCCGGTTTCCGGTATCCCCTGCGCTTTCAGCGTTTCGCGCCATTTGTGCATGTAGGGAGTGAATACCGTATAGGGCATCCCGTCGGATTTGACGATCTCGTCCTCTTCAAAGATCACCTGATCCTTAAAACAGTAAAACTTGATCCCCCGTTTTTCCAACAGATCCTTTACACTGTCATCGCGCCGGATGGCTTCCGGTTCGTAATCTTTATTACAGTAGACCGCCTTTACCTGAAATTCCTGTAATAGAGCTTCCCAAATTTGTATCACGCTGCCGCGCCGGCAATACAGTCCGCTCCCCTGCCCTTTTAAATATCCATGAATTTTATTCAGCTGCCGGTAAATAAAATCCAGCCGGGCATCGTCGGGCGGGAGAGTATTCAGAATAGAATCGTCGAAAATAAAAACCGGCAAAACCGGCACTTTACTGCGTAATGCCGCGTTCAAACCTGTATTGTCTTCCAGGCGCAGATCACGGCGAAACCAAAATATTACGATGTCCCTTGTGCTGTTTTTCATTTTTTCGCTTCTTTGTTTAGGGACAGAGATCGCCAGATCCTGCTTTATTTCGTGCACAACCAAAGTAATGCCGCTCGCCAAAAGGATTCTGAATACGGACTTCGGATCGCATTGGATAAAGAATATCGGACATGCCGTCACTGCATTCATGATCCCATATTTTAATCTCGAACAGGATATCGGGATGCTCGATGCGGATATAAGCAAGACTGTCCTGAAATTGAAGAAGAAAGTCCGGAATATCGATTTCCACTTCCCATTCCGGCGTTTCCAGCGTATGAAAATGCAAATACCTTCCCGGTATCAGCGTCAGTCCCCAGAAAGGCTCATTGCCATGGAGCATCAGCGCCGGCCCGGCGGTGAAAGTGCTGTCCTGTCTTGTCAGAACATAAAGATCCGCCATTTCACCTTCAATGAGTTTTCCATCGGAAGCACGCAGCCGCAAACCGGAATCTTCCATGGAAAAACAGGGAAGGCTACTTCCGTCATGTCTGCCATTCAGGCATATCAGGCCACGTTTTTCCCGTGCGAAGGAACCGATACGGATATAGACCGCCGCTTCATGCTCCATATACTGCATACGTTCAAGGAAGGTACCGTTTTCGCGTAATTCAAGAACATAATCGATCCCCGGGCAGGATGCTGCGGGAAGTATGCCGCTGTAAACCCCGCTTACGCCGAACTGTTTAGATCCGCTGCAGGAAAAAAGTAAATTTAAAGCGATGAGCAGTACCGCACAGTTAGCGACCTTTAAGATCCTCCAGCTTTCGGCTTCCTTTTTACTGATGAACAAAGTCATTCCTTATAAAAGTAAATGTAGTAGCGTTTATCGGACCCGGATTTTACCCAATAGCGGATGTTGAGGCTTACTGCTTTGTCGATAAGCGGTGCGGGAAGAAAGGGAGCGCTTACTTTATAGGCCGATCCCGCACTGAGCTTGTTCAATTCTGCAAGAACCAGAATGACCGGCTGTTCTCCCGCCTCCAGCATGGCGTGAATATCCAGTTCGCCGCTGATCTTCTTTTTGTCGAATCCTTCAGGTTCCGCAGTAATATATGAAGTATCCGAAGTTCCGGAATAAAGGTCCTGCCCCACCTCGTTCCGTAAGCGATTGATCAGGTCTTCCACCGGAACCTTACCGATATTGGCCACTTGCTGCAGGGTTGCGATCCGTGCAACGGTTTTACGCAGGACGGGATTTTTCAGCTGGGTAAACATGGGAACATAATTGATCAGAACCTGCTCCAGCTGCGGGTATTCTTCCAGAACAGCCATTAATTTGGTCTTGGGACTGATAATGAGCATTATTCCTCCTTATTTATAGGATAATATGCGCTGTTCACCTTCCAGTTCCCGGTAAACGCTGATATTTTGCGACACTTCCAGGGTTCCCAGATATTCCCCTTTTTCACTGCGCAGCGCGAAATATTCAATATGGATCATTTTCCCGCCCATATTGATCCAGAAAGGCGCAGAGTTGGCTTTCCCGCTTTTGAAATCTTCAATGATCTTATCGACGATATGTGCGCTTGCCGGGGGATGGCAAAGCCGCACATCCCGGTTCAGAATAGCCCGGTTGCGCTGAAAGATCCGCTCTTTACCTTGAGAAAAATATTTTACCTTATCGTCTTTATCGACAAAAGTAATATCAAGCGGAAGCGTGTTCAGAATCGCCATCAATTCCTCCGCGGAAAAAGTCCCGCTGGGTAACTGAATATGACTGCCGCTTTTCTGGATCTCGTTGATGGTGACTTCCGGCATTCCGGCCGGACGCCATTCCTTTGGGGGATCGTAAAGGCAGTAACCGATTTCGAGAGACTGCCTGGCCACTTCATACCACTGCGCATCGGTCAAGGTGTCCAGCGCCATCGGGAAAAGGATCTCTTCTTCCTTGATGACCATTTCTTCAACACCCTTTTGAGCCGGGAACAGGATCATTTCCGACGCTGCCAGCAGTTCTTCGCGCTGCATTGAGCCGGTTTGGATGATCTCGATACTGCCTTTGATCAGTTCGCGGATTTCGTCGTGCTTGCCCCACATCACTTTGGGCGGACCCGTAATACCACTCTGTTCCAGATAAGGAAAGATCAGGTATTCTTTGCGCTGATAATGTTTGTCAGCATCATAGAGCTGATTAAAAAGTCCGCGCAGCATCAATACCAAAGCCGCAAGATCGCTTTCCGGTACACTTTCAAATTTCTTCAGTTCTTTCCGTATGGCCGCAGTGACGGCTTTCAGCGCTTTGTTCTCCTGTAGCATGACATACAGCGGATGTCCCTCCGGGATCTGTTTTGCTGCAGAAAGATCTACATGGCCGTGTAAAACCTCTGAATGGATATCACAGAGTTTCAGCACTTCCTCCTGTGGCAAACCTTCACTGATCAGTTCCTGTTCCACTTCCACTACCGTCCCGTAAGGGACCTGGTTTAAGGTTTGAATAAGCTCTTTCCGGACTTCCTTTTCATTAACGCCTTCGTGCAGTTTCAGTATCAGTTCCTTAAGTTTCTTTTTACGTTCTGCTGCGTTCTTGATCAGTTCACTCATGGCTTATATCCTCCTTGGCTGTTTCGTCTTCCCCTTGCTGCCGGAAAAGGGCAGCTTGAGAGGAGACATTTATTATTATGTTTTTCATTTTAAGATGATACAAAAAAAACCACAGGTTCACAAATGATTTGTAATTACCGGGGTTCACTGTCACCCAAACCGTATATTTTTTATATGAAAGTAGAATTTCACTTAAGCCGGATTTTTGCCGAAGGGGATTCCATACTGATCTGCCAGCTGTAGATCATGTGCGTTTTATTCTTTTCGGGTTTCTGCTTGCTGCTGTTCTCGATCACGGCTTTACCGCGGGGAACCCGGACTTCCAGTACGCCTTTCATATCCGCACCCAGCATACGGATCTGATCAATATCCTGCTTGCCGGGTTCCCAGGTTTTGATCAGCAGGGTATTCCCCGCTTCCTGCAAAATGGATATGATCTGCAGATCCCGGGAAATAAAATGATATTCCTCTCCCGGCTGACCTGCTTTTTCCACAGAAACGCGATAGCGACCATTCCCTTTATATTCAACAGATTGGAATCCGGGTTCTTTCAGGAGATTTTCTTCATCATCCTTCATATCCGCTTCATTTTCTGCCGTAAATGTGCCTTCTTTGATGGCGGCCAGCGCAAAAACCGATGCAAGATCACCGTCATAGGTAAAATGATAGGAACCGTCTTCACGGATCAGGATTTTTGCCGTAAAATTTTCGGGTATCATACAAGCCTGTAACAGCAACAAAAGTACCGCCGAAATGATGAACAACTTTCCCTTCGGGACCTTTTTCATCTGAACCTCCCGCTGCGAATATACCGGTTAAGAATTGAATAATGAATACCATGCAGAATAAAGCATTTTCTGACGATTGTCAAGGTAAAAAACGGGCGGTCAATTTTGGATACCGTAAGCAGAATGCCCGGAAAGCAATTTCCTTTAAGTGCGTTCCGGGTCCTGTTTTATCGGTTCTCAATCACAGTTTATTAATATGATCTCTATTTTAAGAGCAGCACCTTATTCCCTGCGGTCATTTTGCCGTCCACATTCAGGCGCAGCAAATATACTCCTGACGGCATATTTGCCGTTGCCTGCAAACGCAGGACATGCGATCCCGCTTCGCGGTAACTCTGCAGGAGGGATCGGAGAAGCCGTCCGTTCAGATCATAGAGGGAAATATTCACCTCCCCGGCGACAGGGATTTCAAAATGCAGCAGGGTCTGGGGATTAAAAGGATTGGGATAGGCATTAAGGGTGTAGTTTACCGGGAGAAAGGGATTTTCTCCCAGGGCAACGACTTCACGGGTATTTTCATAATAGCTGAAAGTTCCGTCATAATTACCCAGGATCAGGTCCATATCGCCGTCACCGTCCAGATCTGCCAATGCCGGAGCCGTATTTTGTCCGCCCGTGATCCCGCTGACCATGCTGGTATCTTCAACCCAATTTCCATCCCGATTTTCATAATAACGCACCTTTCGGGTCATAAGACCCACAAAAAGATCGTAATCGCCGTCGAAATCGATATCGGCAAAGGCGGGAACGCTGTTATAACCGAAATCAATTCCGCCGAAGAAATTGTTTTTTTCGCTCCAAAGCGGTGCCGTGGGGGTCCCCAGGTTTTCGTAATAGAACAAATATCCGTCTTCGTTCCCGGCAGCAATATCAAGATCGCCGTCACCGTCAAAATCAATAAAACGGGGGGCTGCCCATCCTCCGAGTGCGGCTATAGTCAGATAATTGCTGCTGCTAAAACCGGACGCGCTGTTCTCATGGTAGTAAATATTTCCCGAAAGATCTCCCACCAGGGCATCAAGACGACCGTCACCGTTGGCATCGCCGAAACTGGCTGCGGCATAAATACTGTGTTTAAGTTTAGCATAGGTACCGGGAGTGGACTTCCATGCCGGACCGGAAACCGTTCCGATATTTTCATAATATTTGATATCCCCCATTTGCGTGCCGGTAAGCAGGTCCAGATCACCATCGTTATCCAGATCGATAAAGACCGGTGAACTGGCGCCGCCAACATCCAGAACACCGCCGAACAGCGCCGTATTCTTGGTCCAGGCCGGCGATGATGCCGTGCCGCTGTTCGTGTAATAGATCAGCGGTCCGCTGCCATTCCCGTATATCAGATCGGGCTTTCCGTCGCCGTTCAGGTCCGCAATAACGGGAGAATTGAAATAGCTGTCGTTTCCGATACCGGTGAACAATGCATCATTGCGCTGCCAATTGGGTAATAACGCAGAACCGTTGTTCTTATAGTAATAAAATCCATATCCGTCGCGACCGCAGAGGATGTCGTAATCGCCATCGTTATCCGGATCGCAAAATACGGGATAGGCATAGAGACCCACATCACCCAGAAGCATTGAACTGCCTTCGATAAAGGTTGCGACGCTATCGCTGCCGTTATTGTAATAGACTTTTACATTGCCGTCTTCACTAAAACCGACAAGCAAGTCCAGATCGCCGTCATTGTCCACATCGGCAAGGTCCGGGACCGGGTAACGGCTCACGCTGATCCCGCTGAAAAAATCCGGGACTTTTTCGAATGCGGGCGCTACGATATGACCGACATTGCGATAAAATTGTAATCCGCTGAAGCCGCCGCAGATCATATCCAGATCGCCGTCACCGTCCAGATCGCCGAAAACGGCGACTTCCGCATCCAGATAACTGACATTTTCAAAAATGTCTTCAATACGGGTGAATTTGGGATTCGTCGTGCTTCCGGCATTGGTCATGTAAAAAGGCTTATCGGAAGAATTCCCCAAAATCAGGTCCAGATCGCCGTCACCGTCCAGATCGGCAAAACGCGGCTGTGAAAAGGTCAGACTGGGTACACCGCTGGGATTGAAGATCAGGGGATTCTCTTTCCAGTCTCCGGCTGCTAAAACCGCAATCATAGTAAGAAGAACAATAAGCTTACGTATATAGAATACGCCGTTCCAATAGAATTTATTCATGTTTTCACTCCGTTTCTGTCAAAATTTAACCGCAGTAATGTAAACAAATACCCCTGTATTCCAAACCCGTATTTCATCGTTAAGGGAAAATTAATTTCCGGAAGCGGATCAGACCTGAGCACAGCGAAGAATATCCACGATCTTGTCCCGGATATCCCG
>JAQULT010000044.1 GCA_028718545.1 Fidelibacterota bacterium
TTGTGCATATGCTGCATCACAAGCGGCTTTAGTTGCATGGAATGCAATCTTACCTGAATGGTATCAAGCCGTGTTTAACGAATCATTTGAATCATCAAATGTAGTATGGGTTGTACCTATAAGCGACTGGCTTGAACATTTCCCCCAACAGCCCAATGCGGTTGGAATTGCTAAATTAGCATATAAAGCAAGTTGCTATTCAGATATTACTCCATATATCATTACCTATGATAATTATGATATGTCAACAAATCCCAATAATAACCGATACACTCAAGTATATATCAATGTTAGCAGCTATACATACAACCAATATGCACTTGTATGGGATGATGATCCATCGGTATATGAAACACCCAGGGAAATAGACTATCAGCAATTAATAACTCATGAACTGGGACATATACTTGGATTCGGAGATGATACCAACTCTGATGACAATATTGAAACTATTATAAGGACATGATCCACCTCATTTAGAGCTAACACCTTAAAAATCGGAACCTTTTTAATTTTCTTGACTAAGAAAGGATTATTAGTTATCGTTACTTAGTGATCGGGGTTAAGAAACGATCATTTCATAATTCGGGAGTAGTATCAATGTTTAAACAAACGAATAACAGGGCGGGAAGATTACTTGTGCAACAGTCCGGCCCGGATGGATTCAGGGCCTTTATACCCAAAAAATTACCCCCCAATCCTCCCTTGCAGTATGATGATGAATTACTGGAATTGCTGGAAAAGGCCCGGGGTGCCCTTGGGCGCCTGGATGGCGCCACATCCATTTTGCCCAATCCGGATTTATTTCTGTTTATGTATGTGCGTAAGGAGGCGGTGCTCAGTTCGCAGATCGAAGGAACTCAGGCGTCGTTAAGCGACCTGATCGAATATGAAGATGTGGGTAAGCTCAAAAGCAAACCGGATGATGTGCGGGAGGTTTCCAATTATGTAAAAGCCATGGATTATGGTATTGCGCGCCTTAAAACCCTGCCGTTCAGTTTGCGTCTGATCCGGGAAATCCATGCGAAGTTGCTGGAAGGAACGCGTGGCGGGAATAAAACGCCGGGCCGGTTTCGCACTTCACAAAACTGGATCGGCGGGACGCGGCCGTCTGATGCACGTTTTGTTCCGCCCCCGCCGCAAGAAGTGATAAAATGCACAGGTGATCTGGAATTATTTCTGCAAGATAAAGATATACGCATGCCGGCACTGATCAAAGCCGGTCTGGCACATGCCCAGTTCGAAACCATACATCCCTTTCTTGATGGCAATGGTCGGGTGGGACGTCTATTAATTACCTTAATTTTGATGCACGAAAAAGTATTGGAAAAGCCTCTTCTCTATCTGAGCTTATATTTCAAAAAATATCGGGATGAATATTATGAATGTTTGAATGCGATTCGCCGGAATGGTGATTGGGAAGGCTGGGTAAAATTCTATCTGCGGGGAGTCCATACAATTTCTGAGCAGGCAGTGGAAGCGGCCCGATCTATTCTTACTTTACAGGAAACGCATCGTAAGCAAATTATGCAGTTTGGCAAAGCGGCCGTTTCGGCAATGCAGTTATTTGATCTGATTTTTCAAAAACCGATGGTAACGGCGAACATGGTTTCACGGGAGTTATCATTAAGTCCGCCTGCTGCCCGAAAAGCTATAACAAATTTGGAAAAATTGGGAATTTTAAAGGAAACATCGGGCAAGCAACGTGACCGCGAATACCTGTACAAACAATATTTTGATATAATTCTGAGTGGAATAGAGGATTACTAGGATTTATAATATATTCTTTGAAAATACCGATTTTAAACAATATCATCACGGCAGTCAGACAAGGCTGCCGTTTTTTATGTTGACCTTTCCCGCAAAAACCGGACAGTTTGAAATGTTAGTATAAGGGCTTCTCTCAAAATTAGCCACATCCTGGTAATAACCCCAAAACCCGCATCAATACTCAACTTCAGGGCGTATTTAGCGCGTTTTTATTTACCGGTCATTTTTTGGTTCCGTCTTCGTCCCGATCCCGAAAAGTCGGGACGGGACTACGCCGGACAGGCACCTCTTTGTCCGAATCCCGCAGGGAAAACGCCTTGACAATACCTCTCATAATGAATAACTTACATTACTTAATAAATAAAGGCGAGGCAAAATGGAAAGCGGTCATCGCCGTGTCGGGGGTTGGGGCTATATGAGGGACGCTGGTTCAAAGGAGGGGGTGTGCATAATTTTGTGTAAACGGTCTTTCAATCAAAACTCCCCGGAAACGGGGAGCTTTAAAGTTTTCCATGCATACGGAGTACTTGATATAAAATTGGTTTTGCGCTTATCAGCGGATCTTTGTGTGATGCATTTTTAATACGTTAACCGGAGTATTCAGTATATGGGAGTTTGGTAGCGGACTGTTGCGAACGGCTGTCATAATATTTTCCATACAGTTTTTACAAATACCGGAGTTTTTATTGTTCCCCGTGTACACATGGGGATCCCCGGCATCAATAATCTTTCCGCAACCTTCACAAATTCGTTTCAAACCTGTACCCTTATCGTGTCTTAACCAAAAATTAACATAAAATAGCAAAAAAATCAATAAAAATATAATAATATTAATAAATAAGGAAAACACGCTATTCGGAATGAATAAATGTACATCTCTTCCGGTATTTTGGTGTGCAGCCTCTGTCAAGTTACATGTTTCCGGGAAAACGGTAATGCATTAAATTATTTGAAATTCAATATAATGTTTTTATATTATTTTAATTAAACAAAGTGAAGGAGAATATAATGGTTAACAAGGATTTTGACGTTTTACAGCGAAAAGCTGAAGTACTGCGGATCATTGCACATCCCGTACGTTTATCGATCCTGCGCGGACTGTTGAATAACGGAGCAACCCGGGTCACGGATATGGAAACCGGCAAAGAGATCGTTGCCGCTTCGGTATCCCAGCATCTTGCCAGAATGAACAGCCTGGGTATCCTGAAAAAAGAACGCAAGGCCGTCGAGGTCTATTACAGTATTGTCGATAGGGATAATCTTGTCGCAATGCTTCGTGCCTATCTTGATATTCAGTAAATATGCTGACGGGAAATATACTTTTGAAAGTGTCAAAAAGATTTTAACATCCGCCAGTCAATAATAATCCGGAATCCCTTCTCTGAAATTTTTCGAAACATCCCATAATTATTCGCATTTATGATTGTTAAGACAGCATAAATCTGAAATAACGGAGGTTCGAATGAAAGTAGATAACAAGACGATCGTTCTGACGGGTGCCGGTAGCGGTATCGGCAGAGAGCTGACCTTTGCCCTGCTGGAAAAAGGTGCAAGGGTCGCTGCGGTCGATATCAACGAGACGGCACTGAAAGAAACCCGAAAGCTGGCAGGTGATAAGGGTAAGAACATGTCGCTGCATGCGCTGAGCATCAGTGACCGCAGTGCCGTGGAAGCGCTGCCGGAACAGGTACTGACGGCGCATAAGCAGGTCGACGGGCTGATCAACAATGCGGGGATCATCCAGCCTTTTATCCGGATCAATGATCTGGATTACGATGCGATCAAAAGGGTAATGGATGTAAACTTCTACGGTACGCTTTATATGATCAAGGCATTTTTGCCGCACCTGCTGAAACGCCCGGAAGCGCATATCGTAAACGTGTCGAGTATGGGCGGATTTTTGCCTGTACCGGGACAGAGCATTTACGGTGCGACCAAAGCTGCAGTAAAGCTTTTAACCGAAGGACTGCATTCCGAACTGGCGGAAACGCCGGTCCGGGTTACCCTGGTATTCCCGGGTGCCATTGCTACGAATATCTCGGATAATTCCGGAGTAAAGGCGCCGCATCCGGCGGAAGACGGAAAAAAATCCAAATTCCACCCCATGCCGGCGGACAAAGCCGCGGCAGAGATCCTCAAAGGCATGGAAAAGGATAAAACCCGCGTGATGGTGGGTAAAGATGCTAAATTCATGCTCAAACTTTACACTACTTCACCTTCGTTTGCGCGAAATTTTATCCGCAAGCAAATGAAGGAATTACTCGACTAAAGGACTGAAGCGGCGCGGTTTTTTCCGGATCTGCACGGAGCTTGCCGAAACGGGTAAAAAAAACGCTTTTATAAAAAACGGGGATCGTTTTCCTTTATGGGAAAGGTCCCCGTATGTTTATCGGATAATAATCGGGTATCTATACGACCCGGTTTTCACAATCTTCGCCGCGCAGGATCTTCAGGCAATTGTCCACCGCCATTTCCGCCAAACGTTTGCGGGTCTCTGTTGTGGCACTCCCGGTATGCGGTGTAAGGACAACATTCTCCAGATCTGCAAGTCCTTCCGCCATTCGCGGTTCGTTTTCATAAACATCCAGGGCAGCGCCGGCAATGCGTTTTTCTTTGAGGACACGGACAAGTTCGGCTTCGTCAATTACCGGTCCCCGGGCGGTATTGATCAGATAGGCGCCGGTTTTCATCAGGGAAAATTCCCGCTTGCCGATAAGGTGGTAATTGCTTTCCCGCAAAGGCACATGCAGACTGATAAAATCGCTTTCACGCAGCAGGGTAGCAAGATCCGTATTCTCGGCGCCCAGTTCCCGTTCCAGTACCGGATTCCTTTTGCCGTTATAAAGCACCCGCATGTGGAATCCTTTGGACATCAGCGCAAAGGCGGTCCCGATGCGTCCGCTGCCGATCACGCCCAGGGTCTTTCCCAAAACGGCGCCGCCCAGCATCAGCAGGGGCTGCCAGCCGCTGAATTTTCCGCTGCGCATAAAGGCATCCGATTCCGGGATACGGCGCGCAACGGCAAAGAGCAGCGCCCAGGCCAGTTCCGCCGTTGCCGTGGTCAGGATACCCGGCGTATTGCAAACCGCGATGCCCCGTGAGGCGGCATATTCCGTATCAATATTGTTATAACCTACGGCCATATTGGAAATGACTTCCAGGTTTTGTGCCGTATCGATAAGCTGCCGGCCAATTTTATCGTCCAGCAGGCAGATCAGTCCCTGTACATCTTTTACACGCTGCCGCAGTGCATCGGGCGCCAGCGGATGGGAATGCGGATGCAAATCAATTTCAAAACCGGAATCCTGCAGCAATTCCATTCCGGCATCCGGCAATTGCCGGGACACAAAGATCTTTTTCATCGGATTATCCTGTCATGATAGGGTGTTCAGGGCGTGTCTTCGCGCAGACCTTCCGTTTCCAGATTGCTTTTCAGTTCCGCCAGTACTCTGTCGATGGCCGGACCGCTCAGGCCTTCGATAAACAGATTGGTCCAGCGTGCCCCCAGATTCCCGTTCGCCGTAACGGTGAAGACAAGCCGCAATTTTACCGGAGCCGAGCCCTCAAGGATCCAGAGGCTATGGGCGAGATCCTTTCCCCGGAAGCGGATCTGATCGCGGATGCTATTATCGGCGGCAATATGGTATTCGCATTCCCCATAAGCCACTTTTGCACCCTGCCAGCTATAGCCCTGTCCTTGCGGCAGGGGAACAAATACAATGCCGCTGTCCCCGTGATCCCAGATCGGCCAGAGATGCTGTTCATACAGGTCCAGAATGGCCTTGTTCACGGCATGAGCCGTGGCATCCAAAGTCAGTCTGCGTTCCAAAACGGCGGTCCCGGGAAGAAAAAGCCCCACAACGATAAAGAGAAAAACGAGTGCGGCCAGAACAATCCCCAGTATTTTGAAAAATTTCATTTTTAAACTCCTTTAGTGCACGATGTAAAAATTATGAAAGCTGCGTTTTCTTTCGGATATGAAGGTGATAAATGATCAGGGCAAGACCGGCGGCGACCATAAAGAAACTCAGGAGCTGTCCCATGGTCACCCATCCGAAAAGGAATCCCAACTGCGGATCAGGTTCCCGGAAGAATTCGCAAAAGGTCCGGAAAAGGGCGTATGCGATCAGCAGGATGCCGATACGGATCCTGCCGGGCGCATCTTTTTTATGTAGCCAGAGCATGATCAGGAAGAGCAGAAGGCCCTCAAGCAGCGCTTCATAGAGCTGTGAGGGGTGCCGCGGCTGAATCAGTCCGTTCCGGATATATTGCCGGACGAGCGGAAGCGGTGTGCTGTAATCAAGTCCGGCCTCCGAAGGGAAGTACATTGCCCAGGGAACCGTGGAAACCCTGCCCCAGAGTTCTCCGTTCAGGAAATTTCCGATACGTCCGAAGAAGAGTCCCAATGGCGCCATAGTCACTACATGTCCGCCGATCGCAAAAAAGTCCTTTTTATATTTACGGGTCCATATCCAGCCGCCCGCGATGCAGCCGATCAGTCCGCCGTGAAAGGACATGCCGGAAAAGCCCACCAGTTTGCCGTCGCGGAAAGGCCAGATCATCTCCAGGGGATGCTGCAGATAGTAGCCGAAATTATAAAAAAGAACATAGCCGAAGCGGGCGCCGATCAGCAGAGAAATGATCAGCCATGTAAACAGCGAATCGAATTCCTCGTTGTTCAGATCGATCTTTTTTTCCCGGATCAGCTTGCGCATCCACAGCGCAAAAAAGACAAAACCCAGCACATACATCAACCCGTAGTAACGGAGTTGAAAATTCCCGATCTGAAACAGAAAGGGACGGATCTGGTGAATAGCATGTTCCAACATAGGATCCCCGTTTTGTGGAAATTATACGAATTCCTGCCGCAAAATGAAACACTTTCGTGAAAAGGACGGCGGAACAGGAGATCAGAAAGGAATGCTGCAGCCGATAAAGATCCAGTTGAAGATCCCGAAATATTCGTTAAAGGCAATGTGCGCATCGCCCAGATAAGCTTCGGCGGGGCGGTTTTTGTACAGGTGAAAGAAAAGATCGGCAGCGGGGATCTCCGCAAAGACATAATCAAAGAAGGTAAAGCGGAAACGTCCCGAAATGCCGGTGGAAAAAGTCTGAAGGTCGTACGCCTCTTCCAGCAGATCGTGGTAAAAGTACCAGCGGTTATAGCCCAGTCCGAAGGAGAGGACCGGCCGGATCTCCAGAAAGGCAAGGTTCCAGTGATAGAAATAATCCAGATAAAGCCGTTGTACGTTGAGAACTCCGGAAACACCGCTGAAATCACCTCCGTAGGCCGGAGAAGGTTCCTGCAGATGCGCTTCGCTTAGCTGTACCCGCATCCCGGTATAATGCAGACCCCAGGATGTTTTTTCATTGATACCGAAGGAAGCTCCCAGGAAAGCGGTATAGTTATTTCTGCCAAGATCGTGAAAAGCGTTCTGCCGGAGTTCGATCCACTCGAAACCGAAGTACACGTTATTAGCGACTTTTACGGAATCCGCCGCAAAAGCGCTTTTCAGGCAAGCGAACAAGATCAGAGTGTTAAAAGCGCAGCGGAGGTATTTATGCATAACCGAATCCTTCCTTTAAGCGCAGGAATCTAAAGGAAAACAAAATAAAATTCAAGTCTTGTATTAAAAGGAGACTTTTACAGCGGATCGAGGCCCAGCAGGGCATCTGTCGTAGTGATAAGGTTATTAAGCGCGCGGGTATCAGCGTCGGACTTTTTCAGCGGAAGCGCATTTCCCTTGCGAAAACAGCAGCCGCTGACATGCCGCAATTCCGGAGCAAGGGCTACCTCGCAAATGCGTGCCGCACCATCAGCATAAGGAATGTAAAAAGGCCGGAGTATAAGGTTTATAATGCTGTCGTACCATTTTTGGGTAAACATAATGGAAGTGTTGACAATACCCGGATCCACGGCATTGACGCATATCCCGCGGCTTTTCAGGGATTCCGCCAGTGCCAGGGTGGATTGCAGTATCATATATTTGGATACGGCATAGGCCCGGACCCAGCGATAACGGTGCAGGCATTCAAAACGGTAAGCCCGGCCGTAGGGATAGATCACCGAGACCAGGTTAACGATCCGTTTATCGCCGTTTCCGGATGAAAAACAAGGCAGTAGCAGGCGCGTCAGCAGATAATGGCCGAAGTAATTCGTTGCGGAAGTGAGTTCCAGACCCTCCGGTGTCCAGCCCGCTTTCTGTGTAATGATCCCGGCATTATTAATGAGGATATCGAGATCAGCGAAACGTTTGCGGAAATCGGATACAAAATCCCGGATAGAAGCGCGGTCCGTCAGATCCAGTTTCATGGCATGAATATCGCGATTTCCGCATTTTGTGTGCAGGGTGCGGCAGCTTTCTTCCGCCGCCGTGATATTGCGGCAGGCCAGGATCAGGGAATGTCCCGCATTTGCCAGCAGTTCCGCAGCGTGTTTGCCCAATCCCCGGTTTGCTCCGGTAATAATAATACGCGCCATGGCGATCCCTTTTTTATAGCATATATTAACGATTCTCCGGTCCGGGTTCGCTCCGGATCAGCGGATTGGACATTTTTTAGAGATGATCGCGAAGAGATAAAGCGCGGAAGTGAATTCATTAATAATAAGCTATCACAGTCACTAAAAAATTTTTATTGACAATTAAATAATTATATTATACGTTATATTACTATCTAAAAAGGAGGAAACTATGGGTAATAGCGATTTTGAAGTATTACAGAGAAAATCCGAAATCCTGAAAGCGATCGCTCATCCCGTACGTCTGGCGATTTTGCGGGGATTGATCAAGAACGGGCCTACACGGGTCATTGACATGGAGACCGGCGTTGACACCTGTGCTGCGACCGTATCCCAGCATCTTGCAAAAATGTACTATGTCGGCATTCTGAACCGCAAGCGCAAACAGACCCAGATCTTCTACAGCCTTATCGACCGGGATGGTGTTGTCGATATGCTGAAGACCTACCTGATGTCATAAAAGACAATTCCCAATTTCCTGTTAAAAAGAACAGGCAGGGTCCGGTACTTGTCCGCATCATTTTGGGCGGGTAAAGTTTAGGGACCTCACTGTCGGAAAAGTGATTCTGCAAGAGGGATTTTATAAAATAATATTTTCCGGATTTTCGTTTTGCTAATCCAGTTGTTTGCGGAATTTCAGGTATCCGATGGCGCGCCAGAAGATCAGCAGCAGCAATGTATAGGCCAGAATGGTCCCGATCGAGATCCAATATCCTTTCAGCAGGTTATCCGCAAAGAACATCGTGGGGATATTCAGCAGGAAGAGCATAGGGAAAGCGAAGCCGATGGTGATGGCAGAGCCGATAATGGAATCTTCGGCAATGACGGTCTTAAAATGCGGGTCCATAACCCGGATCAGGGTCAGGGAAGAATTGATGGTACCGGTCATTTCCGCGAACACGGAAACAAAGCGTTCAAAGGGGTAATCGTCGTAGGCGCGGTAGGAAAGCCAATAGAGTATAAGTACCGTACCCAGTCCGCCAAAAATAGACATCAGCGTGATAGGGAACCAGTAGAGACTGAGGACCGGAATAGAGATCGCCGCGATGGCGGCCACGACCAGATAATCGATGGCAAAACCGTTGATACGGTTCATCAGTCCTTCATCTATCATATAACTTTTCCCGATACGGTCCAGGAAGGAGCGGGTCAGGATGGAGAGCAGGATGCCGATCATAAAGTGGAAGGACCAGAGAGTATTTGCCAGATCGGGCGGCAGCCAGCCGGCGAGAAGTTTCGTCACACCGTAGGTGGCCAGATAGACCGTACCGATCAGGGCCAGCTGAAAGGACATGGAATCGATGGCTTCCTGGGCCATGGTCAGTTTTCCGGCGCTTTGTTTTTCGTGGTGTTCTTTATGGATAATACCGGTCTGCATGTCGTAGGTTATCTCGCTCATACTGCGGATCGTTTTGAGTTTCCCTTTGCGGATCCCCCAGCGGATCAGGGCGATACCGCCAAAGAACGCGAAAAGGTAGCCGATGGCGGCAAAGGTCAGTCCGACCTGTCCGCCGCCGGTAAATCCGTATTGTTCCCAGCCCTGACCGATGGAATAGGCTAGTCCGGGTCCCATGCCGAATCCCATTGTCACCAGATAGCCGATCCCCGGGAAAAGGTCCGGTTTGACGGTATAGATCAGCGCAAAGGCGATCAGCAAACCCACGGTAGCCTGCAGTACGTAACTCATAATACAGGACATGGCCTTGCTCAGCGGTCCTTTGCCCGATTTGCGTTTCTCTTTTCGCAGCCCCATGGAAATAAAGGTGATCGCGAGCAGGTGATAGACGTAGATGCCGAGCCGGTCGCTGTCCAGCGGAACCACCCCAAAAGAAGGCAAACCCAGCGCGCGCCACAGCGCTCCGAGGATCTGCGGACCCAGAATAAGCGCAGCAAAGCCGGCGATGATATTGTTCGGGATCAGGAAATTCCGGAAAAAGGGGATATAGCGCCGGAAAATCGTTCCAACGATCAGAAAAAGGCTAAGATAGGTAAAATCAAGGATAAATTCCTTGAAATCGAGCGCAAAATTCCACGGTGTCATGATTCCCTCCTGTTTTTTAAAATCATGCCTGTGTAGCAAACATAAAAATATAGTTACAAGTTCATTGAAAAGACAAGCGATTAATTGCCGCGCCCGGGAGAAAAGGCTTTTAAAAGGTGCTGTTATCCAGTAAATTTCAGCATTAACAGGAGGAATTATGTCCAAAAAGGCCGATCTTAAGTACAACACTCCCTGGCGCCGTTCAGCGACGGCCATTTACAAAAAAGCGGTAGACGGCCGGATCTACGGAACCTTTGAAGTCGAAATGGATCCGGCAATAAAATATATAAACAAGCACAAAGAGAAAGGCATCCGCATTACGATCACCCAGCTGGTCGTTGCTGCCATTGGGCGCGCGCTTGCCCTTGACATTCCCGACACCAACGCCTACATCTCTCGCGGGAATATTTACCACCGCAAAAATGTCGGCATTTTTGCCACCGTCAACAAGGGCGGAAAAAACGAAATGGGCGGATTTGTGATCCGCAACGTTGAGAACAAAAGTATTTTTGATATCAGCAAAGAAATGGACGAACGGGTGGAAAAAGCCCGTGAACACGGGAATGACGAGGGTGCGGCGCAGAAAAAGAACCTGCTTGCCGCACTGCCCTGGCCGCTGCGGGACTGGCTCTTTGCTTTTGCACGCTGGTGGCACATTATTCTCGGAAAAGAACTGAAAAGTTTGAATCTGACCTATGACGCCTTTGGGTCAGCCATGGTCACGAATATCGGTACGCACGATCTGCAGTTCGGTTTTCCCGCGCTGATGCCCATAGCCAACATTCCGCTGGTGATCGCCATCGGGAAGATCGAAGAGCGTCCGGTAGTGCGGGATGGTGAAATTGTGATCCGCAGTATTATGCCGGTGGCCGCGACTCTGGATCACCGTCTTTTTGACGGTGCCCAGGGCGGCATTCTTGCCACAGCGGCCCGGGGCTACATTCTGAAACCGGAATGTATGGAGATCCCCGCAGCGGAGTTCATGGATAAGGGTTAAGGTTGAGGCTGAGCTTCTACGGGTTGTAAAGGAATTGGCCGCATCGCCAAAATAATCGTTTAAACGTTTTTATTTCATCAAAATTACAAATTCTGCTGTATACGGTTAGGATTCTTATTCCCGTCTTTCGAAAAATTTGGGGAAGAGCTTGAAACCGAGAATTGCTGCCGCTATACCCAGGCAATTGGCAATCCAGTCGTCGATCCCCGCAGTTCGGCCGGGAATGAATTCCTGCAGGATCTCCGATATTCCTCCGTGGATCATGGCGAGGATAAAGGACCAACGGCGGGAGAACCAGATACGGTAGCTGCCTTCGCGGAAGCTGAGCATCAGGGCCAGGGTAAGGATAAAATAGGTCAGGAAATGCCAGAGTTTATCGACGGAGAGTATCCTGATCTTCGGCAGGCTATCGCTTGGGAGCAGTAAAAAGACCATTAGAACGACGGCATAGGCGGCGGTTGCGATAAAGGCGAAAAAGGCGCGGCGGTCCGGATTCACAAGAGCACCTCGTCCGCTTTCAGCGCCGGGGGTAGAAAGTGCAGGATGTCCGAGGCGATCATGCCGCGGTTGCCCAGGGCTTCGGCCGCTGCTTGTCCGGCCTGACGGTGGTAATAGGCGGCGATCAGGGTTGCATCTTCGCAGGAATGGCCTTGTGCGATAAAGGCGGCGATCATGCCGGCAAGCAGATCACCGCTTCCGGCGGTGGCCATGCCGGGCGCACCGCCGTCGTGCAGG
>JAQULT010000045.1 GCA_028718545.1 Fidelibacterota bacterium
CAGGAAGATACCGAATACGCCTACCGGGTCGGTGATGGCAGAGACTGGTCGCCCTGGTATACTTTCCGCACGGCAAAAAGCGGATTTCATGATTTTACCATGATCTATCTGGGTGATCCGCAGTGGGGCTTCGAGACCTACCTTCCGCGCCTTTACCACCGGGCCATGCTGACCGCTCCCGATGCCGCGTTCTGGTTCCTGGCAGGCGATCTGGTCGATTATCCCTATCAGGACTGGCAATGGGATGCCTTTTTCCGGGGAGCTTCGCAAGTTTTCACCCGTTATCCCGTGATATCGGCGGTGGGAAACCACGGCTATCTCTGGGCTTACCGTGACCACCGCAATACCCTGCCGCCCAATTGGCGGCCGCAACTGACCCAACCGGAAAACGGTCCAGAAGGCCTGGAAGAGACCTGTTTCTATATTGATTGGCAGGGCGTACGTTTTATCGTGCTGAACGGCAACGAACAATTGGAAAAACAGGCGGAATGGCTGAAAGGTATCTTAAAGAAAAATCCTAACCGCTGGACCGTAGTGGGTATTCATCAGGGTTTTTATCCCTGCGGTTATAACCGCGATTATCCCGAATACCGCCGGCTTTTCATTCCTCTGATGGAAAAATACGGGGTTTCCATGGTCTTGCAGGGCCACGATCATGCCTATACGCGGACCTTTCCGCTGAAAAAGGACAAGATCCTTGACGATCCCGCAAAAGGCATCAGCTATGTGATCTCCGTCTCCGGGGCTAAACAGTATCCCATTCAAACAAAATTCGCGGACTATTATGCCGTTCAGAAAGCGGAATCCGAACAATATTTTCAAACGCTGTCTTTTTATACGGATTCTCTGGTTTACCGGAGTTATACCGTTAGCGGAGAATGCCACGATCATTATGTGATACGGAAGTAGCCATGCAGCTGCCCGACCAAAAATTAACGGACCTCCTCCTTCTGCGTGCGCTGGAAGAAGATATCGGCAACGGCGACGTCACGGTACAGGCCATGCACATTGACGGTCCCGCCGAAGCGCAGATCATCGCCAAAGAAACAGGTATCGCCGCGGGAATTCCCATTGCCGCGCGCGTATTCGAACTCCTGGACCCGGATCTGCAAATCGATCTTCATAAACAGGATGGCGAAAATCTTCATGCAAAGGATATTCTATTAAGTATCCGGGGAAAGGGCGCCTCCATTCTCAGTGCGGAACGCAGCGCCCTGAATTTTCTGGGACGCATGTGCGGCATTGCTACGCTGGCCTCCCGCTTTGTACACGAGGTCGAAGGAACCCGGTGTAAAATTTACGATACCCGAAAGACGCTCCCCAATCTGCGGATTTTGGATAAGTATGCCGTTACTTGCGGGGGAGCCCAGAATCACCGCCGGGGACTGGATGATATGATCCTGATCAAGGAAAACCATATCCGCTGGGTGGGAGGGATTGACAAAGCCCTACAGGCAGCCGTTCCCTTTGCGCAGGAGCGCGGATTACGGATCGAAATTGAAGTGACCAGTCTTGAGGAATACCGGCGCGCCCTGCAATACCCGCTACAGATGATCATGCTCGACCATTTCACGCCCGAGCAGATCCGTGAAGCAGTGGCGACGGAACATGGCGATATCCTTCTTGAAGCCTCGGGAAATATTTCACTAGAAACGGTCGGCGGCATCGCCCGCTGCGGCGTGGATATTATCTCGGTCGGTGCACTTACCCATTCGGTAAAATGCCTGGATCTGAGTCTGCTCTTCCATGTCTGACGATACCCGAACATCTTTTTGTATTTTTATCAGCGGCCCAACCGCTTCGGGCAAGACCGCCTTGTCCCTGGAACTGGCCGGATGGCTGAACGCGGATATTATCTCTGCAGACAGCCGGCAGGTATACCGTTATATGAATATTGGAACGGCAACACCCTCGACGGAAGCATTGCAGCGTGTGCGGCACTATTTTATCAACGAACGCAATCCCGATGAAGCCTTTAGTGCAGGTGAGTTCGGACAGCTGGCACGGGAGATCATCGACCGCAGTATGCGGGCCGGGAAAAATCTGATCATCTGCGGAGGATCCGGGCTCTACCTGCAGGCGGTCTTTGGCATGATCGCCGAAGGTCTGCGCAGTGATGAAAAACTGCGGAACAAGATTCGGGAAAAAGCGGAACGGGAAGGCTGGGATGCGCTCTATGCCGAATTACAACAGTTGGATCCCGAACTGGCTGCAAGCATCGATGCCCAAAATCCCAAACGCATCAGCCGTGCGCTGGAGATCTGCTATGCCGGCGGGAAAAAAGCCTCGGAGATCTATGCCGAACAGGAGCGGCGCTTCCCCTATCCCTATCTGCATATCGGACTGGAGCCGCAGCGTCCGCTGCTTTATGCGAATATCAATGCCCGGGTCCGGCATATGATCGAAGCGGGACTGGTAGAGGAGGTGAGAGCATTATTGGAACGGGGATATCCGCCGGACCTGAATGCGCTCAATTCCGTAGGCTATAAAGAGATCATCGCGTATCTGCAAGGCAAATACGATCTGGAAAAAGCCGTTGATGAGATCCGGAAGAACACCCGGCGTTTTGCCAAACGCCAGATCACCTGGTTCCGCAAATATGCACCGGATCTGCTCATATCCTACGGGGAAAACGAAGGCTTTGAAGATATTCTGCAGCGGGCAAAAGATATGATAAGGATGAATTTCTCAGTTTGCTGAAAAGAATTATTCTCTTTCCCGGCATTATTTTTTATAAAAAACATACGAAAACTGCCGCTTTCCGCTTCTCCGGCTAATCTTCTTTTTCAGCGTATTTATATTATTTCTTTATTGCCGTTTCTTTCGCAAGGCCGGTATTCTTTTTCCCGATCTTTTCGATCCGGTACACGGGTCCCCCGGACGGGAAGGTCTTTTGCAGGGCATGCGCTTTCAGGACAACGCTGTCAGCCATACCGGTTTTTGAAAGTTTTCCCATTCCCAGAGGAGTAAAGATGGTGGGAAATTCATAGATCCAGGTAAAATCGGCCGCACAGCCTTCGGTATCATAGAATTCATAGGCAAAGAGCGCACTGTCCGGATGGGGATCACCGGCTTCAATGCGCATATCCCAGCGAACCCCGCCTTCGGCCTTCCAGATGTATCCTTCACCGGGATAAAGAATGGTATTGGCCCCCAGCTTGTCCTCGCCCCAGGTGTCTGCTGTACTAGGGCTGATAAATACATAATAAACGGCACGATTGGGATGGATATTGTTCAGCTGGATCTCGCAGGCATCCGGGACCAGTTCAAAACGGCGCCTTTCACCCGGAAACCAGGATTTTTCTTCATGCCGCGTAAAAATATAACGGCCTTCATAATCCAAGATGACATTTCCGTCGGCAGTATGCATGGCACGGACGCTGTCGCCACCCGCAAAATAATGATAGCGGGTGTTTTCATAACGCAAAATAGCGGAATCAACGGAAGTATTGATAAAACTCAGATCAGCCTGCTGGGGATGAATGCGGTGAACAACAACATCTCCGTTGGCAACTGCGATGCTCTCGTTGTAATCGCTCAGCCATTCGCCGCTGGCCGTGACGGGGATCTGATTCACAATACCCCTGCTTACGGAGACGGTATAGGTGTCCGTGGTATCGCCGGGCAGCAGGACCTCATCGGCATTATGATTGATGCTGACCAAAATGCTGCCGGGCGTGTTGTTGTTGACCCGGATATAAGCTTCGCCGCTGCAGGCGGCCAGGACCAGCAATATTACCAGGAATACTAAATTTGCGTATTTCATGCTTCTTCCTTTTCTTGTTCCCCCATTTCGCAAACGGCGGCAATGCCGCCACGGATATTATAACGGGTTTTAATGTATAATGTTCTGGGTTTTAAGGTATTTTTCAAATCCCGGTAAATACGCGCTGTCATGTCTTCCTGATAAATGCCGACATTCCGGAAGGAGATAAAATAATATTTCAGGGATTTCAGTTCAATGATCCGGTCCAAAGGTCTGTAAACGATAGCGATCTCCGCAATATCCGGCAATCCGCTAAAAGGACATACGGCCGAAAATTCGGGGTAATTCAGGCGGATGATCTGCTCTCCGCCTTTGTA
The DNA here is from genome assembly GCA_028718545.1 of Fidelibacterota bacterium. Classification (GTDB taxonomy): domain Bacteria; phylum Fidelibacterota; class Fidelibacteria; order Fidelibacterales; family Fidelibacteraceae; genus M50B103. The sequence goes on from JAQULT010000045.1 coordinate 4,084, forward strand.
AGGCAATGTTTCCAGCAGATCCGTACGGATCTTATCCGCGCTTTCAAAGGCCAGTGTCAGTCCTTCCGCTTTCGGCATTTTGCCTCCTTTCGCAATCTTCCGGAATGTAAAAAGGGACGGGCTTTTTTCAAATGAAATATTTATGGAAGCAGAGAAGGAAAATAGAACATATTCCGCTTTCACCTTTAGATTTGGAACTTGCGGACGGTTTTAATTTTTTAAGAACGTTGTTCTTACAGGTCTACAAATTCGTACGAGATCGTATCGCTTTCGATGTTCAGGATCAGGTAGCCGGCATTCTTTTCCCCGTCCCGAAGGACATCCAGGATGAGGAATTCCGTATTGCCCAGCGTGCCGGTATTGCGTTCGTGATCGTGTCCGGAAATGACCATATCGACATCATGCCGCAGGCAGAGTTCCGTTAGCATCTGCAGTTCCTCCACATAGGGATTGGTGGCGGTCATGCGCCGGATGCGGAAGAAGTTCGTATGGGTGAAAATGATGCAGTTCCGGTATTGCGGACGCCGGGTTTCCAGGATCTCCTTCAGCCAGGCGATCTGTTTGCTGCCCAGGGTTGCCGCAGCGTTGTCCAGGCAAATGTAGAGATCGGAATCATTCGGGGTTTGTACGGTGAACAGATAGGTACTGGTTCCGAATAGTTCGTAGTACTGCTCCCAGCCGTGGAAATACAGATCGTGATTGCCGACAATGGGGAAGGTCGGCAAAATACTTTCCGGTGGCAGCTGCCGTGCAAAGATATAAAAATCCGCATCGTTTCCGGTCGTGATATCTCCGGCCATCACGGCTCCCGCCGCTCCCGCATCGACGGCGGCTCCCAGAAAGATATTCAGATTTACGGTATCGCCCACATGCGTATCGCCCATGACAAAGAGTTCATAGCGGTCTTGCGCAACACTTATATTTGTGTAACTGTGTTCCGCATTCCATGCCATGGACTGCTCAAAGCGCTGGTTCACGGTTTCGTAAGGCATGACAAAGCCACGGAATTCAAAGATATCGCAGGCGCCGAAGAACAGGATCAGGGCGCTCAGTTGTATAATTCTTTTTATCAGAGTTCCCATATTGCCCCCATACGGAAGAAAAACCCGAAATAATTGGCGCTGATGTTAAAGACCCCGGCCTGTTTGTACCAGAATTCCGCAAACAGATCCAAGTCCGAAACAAGTTCCAGATTCCCGTGAAGCAGCAGCATGGGATTGGTTTCCTGATTCATTAAAAAGCGGTCCATGTTGGTCACGGCAAGACCCGCATTCCAGGTACATTCTTCCGATTTCAGATTATAGCCGATCCGGTAGATAAGATTCCAGTTTTCGCGAATGACAGTTCCGGCATCTTCGGGGAAACTCTGTATGGCCTGCCGGGTGAGACGGAATGCCCGGAATCCGTTTCCCAGCATAAAATGAAAATGCCGGTAATCCGTTTGTGCAAGCAGCCCCCAGTTATTCTCGTATTGCAACTCCGAATAAGGTTTGTACAGAAAGAAGGCGCCAAGCGCAAAAGGAAAATCCCGGATTTTCAATTCCTGGTTCAGATGCAGATTCAGTCCGCTCCAGACCTTTGGCACATTGCCCAGTAAGTCGAACTGCAGAGCGGCGCCAAGTCGTGTCCCGGCATAACGGTATTCCGCAATGGCGCCCGTACGCAGATAAAAACCTTCGGAAGCGTTATGCTCTCCGGCATCCGCCTGTGCCGAGAACTGCCATTGTGCCGGCATCATCCGGGGCAGAAACAGGGCAAGGAGCAGGACGAAGATCATGGTGCTGTTTTTATGTTTCATGTTTGTCCATTTTTCAATATCGTTTTTATATGTTTTACGATCCCGAATGATCCCGGTATTCAAGAAGCTGGATCTCGATCCCATCCGGGTCTGAGAAAAAAGAGAAACGGACAGCGTCATTCGGTGAGAAGGGTCCGCGCAGCAGAGGATATCCGGCATTTTCCATCATCCGCGTTGCTTCATTAAGAGATTTAACACGGAAACCCAGGGAAAAACCGCTTTTGACCGGTACTTCGCCGCCCCCCTCGATCAACTCGATACTCGGCTGGCCCGCTTCGCCCAGGAATGCAATTTTCATATTTTCCGCGGAAATCCGGCGCAGCATCCCAAGTCCCAGCAAATCCCGGTAAAAAGAAAGAGCGTTTTCCAGATCCCTGACATACATTGTAATATGTTCATAGCGCATGATTATTCCTTATTATTTTATGTTGATAAAGCGGCGTATGCGCTTCATACTATTTTATGTCTGTTTATGTAAGTCCCGCTATCTTCAGCGTTTCATTCCATAATTGCCGGGCGGCTTCTTTATCCACCGCCGGCGGAGCGGGATCTTCTATGGTGGTTAAATTGATGAATTTGCCGCTGATACCGTCAAGCGCGCCGGCAACGCCCAAATAATATAAGGCCTCTGCGGAAATATCTGCAGAGCGCAATCCTTTATCGAGAAAATTCCTTTTATACCATTGATAAAAGCGACCGTTTTCCTGTCCCGTATCCGTTTTTACCGCTCCCGGATGCATGGTATTGATAGTAACGCCGCTTCCCCTGAACGCTTCATCGAAGATCAACATGGACAGCAGCTGTGCGGTTTTGGCGGCACCGTAGCTTTTAAGTCCGGAATATCTGTGCCTTTCCCAATTCAGATCATTGAAATGCAATCCCCAGACAGCGAATCGGTGTCCCTCTGAACCGACCATGATGATACGGGCTTTCTCCTGCTTTTTCAGTTTTTCCGTCAGAAAATAATTCATAATAAAAGAGGAGAGATAATGAACTACAAAGGTCTTCTCCAGCCCGTCTGCGCTCAATTCCCGTTTTGTCAGGTAAATGCCGGCATTATGGATCAGTACGTCAATGGGGGCGGTCAGTTCCGAAAGCTCACGGGATACGCGGAAGATATCTTCCAGTTTGCTGAGATCGGCGATCTTAAAGTCGCATTGCACGGAAAACTCCGCTTCGATCTCCTTGCGCAGGCGCTCAGATTTTTCCGGATTACGGTTGATGCAAAGCAGATTTGCTCCCTGCGAGGCGTATTTACGTGCCGTAAGATAACCAATGCCGGAAGTGGCTCCGGTGATCACAACGCGTTTGTTGTCAAAGCGCTCCGTGCATATTTGGGGATCCCGGCGATTGTTCCGGATCATGGCAAAGATGTTCGACCATTTATATGCGCGGATGTATTGGAGTGTTTTTTTGTTCATACGGGACTTTGAATCTATTTTTTATTGATGTTTTCTAATCATGCCTAAAAATATTTCGGTGAGGTAGTCAATACCGTCGTTTCATTTAACTCGAACAGGATTTTTTCGGAAGGCGGGGGACCAAAACTGATCCCCGGATCATTTGAGAATCCGAAACCTTCCTTCGGGATTCCCAACCAGTTTGTGTCCAATACTTTATTGTTGTTTGCATCGTGAAAGTATTTAAAGCTGTATTTCCCCGGTTCTAAGTCCCGGATGACGATAACACAGCGAAGACCGGAAAGGTTCTCACTTGCGGCGGCTATCGTCTCTTCAAGTTCATTTCGGAGTTCCAAATGTATCTGTCCCTCATTGTTCTTCAAGCCGCTGATCTCAATGCTCAGGGTCAGCTGTGCAAAGAGCATTAATGGAAATATACCGAAAACGCCGGAGAGACAAAATCTGTTTATTCGCATTTGATATCCTTTCATGTAAATGACTTACACCGCATCAAATTGAATCCGGTTTGAATATACATACGGTTTTTTTGACTTGTTATATTTTTGTACATGAAGCAGGTATTCTTTGTGTTGCAGTTTTAGACATTTAATACGTTCCATTCCGATGATCTTGCTCAAGAAGCCGGTAAACCATTTTCAGCGGCACGCCGCTCTTTTCACTGATCTGTTCTGCATTGAGTCCCTTATTATTCATTTTTCCGATAAATACCTGTATCGGCTCGCCGATCTCAATCAAATGTCCGTCGGGATCGAAAAAGCGGCATGTACGCTGACCCCAGGATTCTTCACGAACGGTATGCAGAAAAGGGATTCCCGCATTTTTCAGCACTTTGATGGTGTTGTCAAGACTGCTGTCCTCAAAGTACAGTTCGAAACGGTTGGAATTCCCTTTGGTCTGCAGTTTCTTGTTGATAATATGTCCGGGAATGATCTCCCAGAGTGTGATCCCTGCGTTTAAGATCACATTCTTTCCTAAATCATGCGCGATTTCCAGGCCCAGGAGGCCGGTGTAGAAATCTTTAGCTTTGCGAATATCGTTAACAAAAAGTGTAGTGGAGTGAAACTGCATTGTGTATTACCTCATTGACTATTTTGAGTTAATGAATACTTCCGGCGGGTTTTTCCTTAATATTAGCTGTCTATACATTGACTATAAGCTCTGTTTCCGTGGCATCTTTCGCCTTCATTATAAAGCTCCTGATGCGTTTGTTTTTTTCTTTTGCTGTCAGGGAGGAAGGCAGTCCGGTGGCAAAATCCCGGATCTCCGCCAATTGCTGCAAGGGCAGTAAAGCACAATTCCGGCAATAAAAAGCCTTTGAGCGTCCGTCATCAAAGTTTTCCAGGAGGAAGGATAAAGTCCTTATCCGGAATTCCTGCCGTTCAAGAAAGGCAGGCAGCCCGTTTTTTTGAATATATTCATGATTCGGAAAAATCTTTTGATGGGTGACAAAGGAATCCCGGAGAATCTTCTCCGGTTCGAACCGGATACAGGGAAATTCCCGGCATTGGGCGCAAACTTCAAGTCCCTGTTTCAAAACACAGCAATTCAGGATCCCGCAGGAAGGATGTTTTTCTTTAAAATCCGGTCCTCCGCAACCGGGACAGCGTGATGGTCCGGATGTGTAAAAACGCGGACATAAAGCACAGTCGATCCCGCATGCGGCGATTACCGGATATTTTTTCAGCTGTTCCGTCATGTTCTTAGCGCTTCTTTGCAGTTCAGGCATTGATCCCGGTGAATGCAAAGCGTAGCCCCGCAGTAGGGGCAGGTCCGCCGCTGCCCTTCCATTTCGAGAAAAGCATCCAATCCCTTATCCCGGATATATTCCAAATTGTCAAGCATGCTCATGTGGTACTTATTGCGGTAGCGTTTATCGAGTTCCCGTAACCTTTTGCAGGGGTATTTTTCGCAGTCGTAACAGAATTTCGAAGCGGTTTTCTTCAGCCTTTCACAGTGGATAATGATACATTTTCTACAGTATTCGGGTTTGTTCACATCGAATTCCCGGCACCCTTTGCAGGTGTTTTTTTCCCGGAGGAAAGCCAGGCAGATCCCGCAGTTCATACCGCAGGGAGCGATCAGCGTTTTCCGCATCATGGATTGACCTCTTTTATCAGGAATGCTCATTTTTGATCACATAGCGAAGGAGCGGCCGGGTTTCGGAACGCCGGGCGGCTTCTTTGAATCCGGCCCTGAAAAAGGTGGAGGCAAATCCTGTCCAGGCAAAAACATCGGGCATTTCCTTTTTACGGGGATCTGTGGGATATGCCTCGATGATTTCTGCTCCCTGCTCTTTACAATACTCAATAACATAGTTCAACAATTCCCCTGTCAGGCCTTTTCTCCGGTATGCTTTATCAATATAGAAGCAAACAATTGACCATACCGGTTTGTTGTCGATGCGCTTCAGGATACGGGAACGTTCCAGTGCGGGGAATTGCGTCCGGGGAGCGACCGAACACCAGCCAACGGCTTTTCCGTCAACATAGGCAAGGATCCCGGGGATCTCGCCGGATTGGACGATCAACGCCATCAGCTTTTTATTCCCGTCTCCTTTGTTTTGCTCAAATTCCGAACGTTTCAGCCTGTACCACATGCACCAGCAGCCCCCGCAAGCACCGGACTTACCGAAGAGGGATAAAAAATCCTGCCAGCGCGCTTCGTTAAGCGGAAAGAATTCCGCTTTATCCCCCCGCACTATTTTACTGTTCATCTTTTTATCTCCCATTCTCCACTTCTCCCATTCTCCCGTTCTCCATTCATACAGGATCGAAGTTACGTTTCGATATACTGATTTATTATCCGAAAAAGGTAATAAAAGCGGTGCGGATATAAAAGAATTATTCGCGGGTCATGAATGTATAAAAGTGTGTCGCAGGAAACTGCACTATTTTACAATTGCTCTTAAATGCTCTGCCCATAAGCGATACCCTTCGCGGTTCGGATGCAGTCCGTCCCTGAACAAAGCCGCATTGGCAAAGTCGGAGTCTTCGGACTTAAAGAGGGGATACAGGTTGACAAAGGTCATTTTCTGTCTTTTCGCAAGTTTTTCAATGTAGCAGTTCAGGTTTTTGATCATTTCGGGAGGACAGTTCTTCCAACGGGGAGATGTGGGAAGAATGGAATGCAGATAGACATCATAGTCATAGTTGGCGGCGATCTGCCTGAGCATTTTGCGATAAAGGTATTTAATTTCCTTTTCACTCCGGCCGGCGCCTATATCATTGATACCGATTAAAATAAATAGTTTTGCCTGTTCCGTATTCCCGAGACAGACATCCATTCTTATGATCAGACCGTCGATATGGTCCGAAACGATGCCCCGGTTGACCGTGTTCCATTCGGGGAAAAAGGCTTTCAGATCAAATCCTTCGGTAATGGAGTTGCCGAAAAAAATGGCGGAGCCTTCCCGTATGCTGTCTTTTTCGTTGATGAATACCGCCATTCTTTCGTGCCAGTGAGCGTAGTCGTTCAGCGGGCGGATATTCCTTTCCCGTAACTGACAGGAAGAAAAGAGAAAAATGCTGATAAGCGCAATGGAAAACAAGGGATTTTTGATCATTATGGCCTCCTAAACGACCAGACGGGACAGCGCCAGCATGCAGGCCGTTTCGCTGCGCAGGCGGCGGTTGGTGAGCAGGGCCGCCTTAGCGCCGGCATCCCGCGCAAGGCGAAGTTCGTCCGGATGGAAACCGCCTTCGGGTCCGATAAGAATAAGGGCATTTTCAGGATTTTCCTGTGCGCGAAGCAGGGGATAAGCATCCTGATTGTCACAGAGATAGACCGGCTGGTCGGGAAGCTGTTTGATAAATGTCCCGTACTCCGCAGGGGCATGCAGGCGGGGGATGCGGCTGCGGCCGCA
>JAQULT010000046.1 GCA_028718545.1 Fidelibacterota bacterium
ATCTACGACATCTTTACGCTCCTCTGAGAAAACCTGATCCAAAGCCAGCCCCGATATCTATCGGGGAATTACCACGAATAATCTATATAACTTACCCTGGGTATCTCTGAAGGGTCGTTGTGAAACAGGTGAATTACAACAAAAAAACCTAACGCTGTCATCCCGACCGAAGTCCGCCGCAACTTTTCTAAGTTACAAAACTTTGGAGTATAGTGGAGCGAAGGCGGACGAGTGGAGGGATCTCCTCTATTTCAAGATGTGGATTAATTATCTGTCAGGAATAATACATTGTGGTACTACAGAAGGGATCCTTCGACTGCGCCCGCCTACGGCGGACTCCGCTCAGGATGACGGTTTTTATTTGATTTTACCTCTGTTATAAGAGAAAATATAATACGCTCGGAATAACAACTTATCGTATTAATTCGTGCCTTAAATTCAAACGTATGATCCTTTAATTGTCCTCTTTTCCACAACCTTAAAAATATTTTGTGTTAATTCGTGTAAATTCCCTCCTTCGTCCCGACCCATCGGGACTACGGCGGGCAGGCTGTGCAATTCCCCGATATTCATCGGGGCAAGCCGTGGACTATTATATTCGCGGTAATTCGTGGAGGTTTCTAGAGATCCGTGGAGGCAGGTTCCGCCAGGATATCCCGTTCGAACTGGTAGCGCACCTTGCCGGTGCCGGCGCCTTTTATTTTGCTGACGTATTTACGCTCCGTGCAGACCACCGTGACCAGTCCGCTGTGCTTTTGTTCGCTGAAACGCGCCGCCAGGGCCGCCGCCTGCAGGAGTATCTCTTTGGGTACCTGCTTCTTTCCGTCCTTTTTCAGGATCACATGGGATCCGGTGCCGTAGCGCACATGCAGCCAGAGATCCGTTTTTGCGGCAAGTTTAAATGTAAGTTCTTCATTATCTCTGGCGGATTTACCCACCCAGATGCGCCAGCCATCTACAAGGAACTCCCGGTAAGGCCGTTTTTCGGTATTTTCCGGGGATCTTGCCGCTGAGGAGAGCTGCCCGGCCTGCGCTTTTTTCCAGTCCTGCAGCTCCGGATAAGCGGAAATCTTTTTCAGGGAGCGATACAGGGATTCGAAACGTGCATATTCTGCGCGCAGATCCTCCCGGCGCCGGCGTTCAGCGGCGATACGGATTTCCGTATCGCGTGCCAGAGCATAATAATGGTCGATATTCCCGGCGATATCCCGGTCCGTTTTTAAAGGAATACTTTGCGGCATACCTTCGCGGCGGTAGAGCTCCGGGATCTCAAAAGCATCGGGACGGTCGGCGATCTGATAGCGGCAGGCTGCCAGGGTATCGGCATAATTGCGGTATTGCAGTGCACGCTGTTCCAGATCCGCTTCCATACGGATCGTGCCAAGCTGCCGCTGCAGGCGCTCCAGCTCTGCCGTGATCTGTCCTTCCAGGCTCTTGTATTCATCCCGAAAGCGGGACTCCTGCAAAAAGTGGCTTACGAATTTTCGGTAATTTGCATAAAAACGGTCCGGATCAAATTCCCCTTTTTGCGGCTGAAGCACAAAGCGTCCGTTCATTTCCCCGCCGACGGAGCGCTGCAGTATCTCCAGAATGCGGGAATAATCCTTCGTACCCAGAACGGCGGCGATGTTGCGTTTCCAGTAGAGACTGAAGCGCGGATCCTCTTCCAGGGAGGCATATGCCGACGCGGGTCCCTTCTGCAGGATCTCCGGGTCAATCTGAATGTGCTTTTTAAAGTATTCCGTTTCGCCCGTCTGTTCGTAAACGACATTGCCGCGGTTAGAAAGAAAGACCAGTGACAGGCGTCCGGCATTTTTGAACTGAAAGCGGATCACCCGTTCCGCGGGCAGGATGCCGACGGACTCCACGACAGGGTTCTCGATACCGGGAAAGATCCGAATGCTCTCGCGTTTTGCGGACAGGGGTTCGCGGACAGTTGTACAGTACTGAAAAGGAGCGCCCAAATGCACCAGCAGGGGCTTTCTGTCCCGGAAGAGCATCATCAGCTCGTTCTTCCGGAAGCTGATACAGCGCTCCAGCACCGCATCGCGGTAAAGTCCGTCGAAATAACGCGCACATTTTTCCAGTGTGAACCAGGAATTGATCATGGATAAATGTACGCAATCTCCGCTTTCGTAACCATGAATTTTTCCACGAATTTTAGGTATTAACCATCCAAAAATTACACAAATAATCGGTCCAAAGCCTGTCCTCCGTAGTCCCGATGTGTCGGGACGAAGGAGGAAATTTCACAGCTTGCCCCGCAAAGCGGGGAATTTTCACGAATTAAAAAAACACGAATATTTTTAAGGTTGTGGATTTGGGTTTTTCTAATAATGTGTGTTTTACATTTTTTGCTTTTTCTGCATAAATATGCATTGGTGAACTTCAATATTTTAAACTATTATTTTTAATAGCTTTATGGATCTTAACCATAAAATATCTTTGCTCTATTTTCTATCTTTATCCTCCAGTCCAAAAGAATTCCTTTGGGGTTAACAAACTACGAAAAGCTGGCAGAAACAGAAATGATCGATTTACGGCTTGCTATTTACGATTTACGACTTACATTGTATCTTTGCAGAATAAGTCAATGATTTAAAGCAGGGATTTACTCTAACACCCATATCCACAGCCATTAAAATAATTCGTGAAAATTTGTGTAATTCGTGGACTGTTTTCTTTCGTGGAAATCTGATTTCGGCTGTGTATATTTCAAGATGATCGAGGATACACAAAAATTACAGTTATTGCCCGGGAAACGCATTCTGGTCCTGGGCCCCAGCGGCTGCGGAAAAAGTTCCCTGCTGAAACATATTGCAGGTTTTGAAAGCGGCATTCCGGTCAAGGCTCCCGAAGCCGGCAGCGCCGCTCTGCTGATGCAAAACCCTTTTTACCAGATCATTATGCAGGATGTACAGGACGAGCTGATGTTCCCGCAGAAAAATGCCGCTGTTCCTGCACAGGAAGCCGAAGAAAACATCGCAGCGGTAACGGAGATACTCGGGATCGCACAACTGGCGGAGCGCGAAATCGCTTCACTGTCCTTCGGGGAGGTGCAGCTGGTCATGATCGCCGCGACCTTTCTTACCCCCGCTGATGTCTATCTGCTGGATGAACCCTCCTCGCACCTTGATCCGCCGTTGATCAGTGCCTTTCATCGATTGGCGCAATATTTTGCCGAAAAAAATAAATGTATCTGCATCAGTTCCCAGATCGCCGACGAATACCGCTACTGCGATGAGATCTGGCTGATGGAACAGGGAAGCGTCAGGGAGGTCCTGAGCCGTGAGGCATTTCAACATGAACGGCGGAAGCGGGGCATTCTGAGTGAAGCCGATCTGATCCGCGGGCGTCTCCGGGAACTGGGGAGACAGCAATGAAGATCCTTTCTTTCCATTACCGCATCGCGGAAGGCAAGATCCTGCAGAACGCGGCGGAGATAAATCTGAAAAACCGGCGCTGTATCGGAATCCTGGGCCCCGTCGGAAGCGGAAAATCCATGCTGATCAAGCTCCTGGCAGACAAAGCGCTCCGTGATGCTGCCGCTTATTCCGAATATCCCTTTTGCGCCTACCTGTCGCAGGATTTGACGCGCCTGTTTACCGGTAATACGCCACAGAGCATTCTGGAACTCTATGCGGACAAACGCTATACGGTTGGAAAACATTTTGACCGCAGTCTCTTTAACGATTACGCCCGTCGTATGCGCATCGAAAGCCTGATCGGGGAAAAACGCCGACTGGCAAGCTACTCGGAAGGCGAACGTCAGCGCCTGGGAATTTGCCTGGCTGCCGCGGTAAAGGCGCCGGTCTGTATTCTGGATGAAGCGACAACCGCTTTAGATACCCAAAGCCGTTTTAATCTTTTTGGTATTATGGAAGAGATCCGGACAAGGGCACGGATCTTTATGATCTCGCACCGGCTGGCGGACTGCCTATACGTTTGCGATTATCTGATCCATATGGAGAACCTGAACATCAGGGAGCATTACCCCATACAGGAAATCGTTGAAAAAAAGAATATTTTATCCTATTATTTGCCGCAAAGCGAGGATGAGGATGTTTGAGGATACCATCAAAGACAAATTTGTGACCCGGGAAGCGGATACCGAATCGTTCTGGACCCTGGCCAATATGGTAAGTCTGCTGCGTATTGTGCTGACCGTTCCCGCCGTCTGGCTTTTTATTCTCGACCGCTGGGTCTGGGGGCTGGTCATTCTGGGGATCTGTGTCTTCAGCGACTGGGTGGACGGTTTTCTGGCGCGCAAACGGCATGCCGTTTCCTGGTACGGGAAGGTACTGGACCCCTTCGCCGATAAGGTAGTAGCTCTGGCCATGCTGCTGCTGATGGTGATCAAGATGGATTTTCCGCTCTGGATCATTATTGTCATGACCCTGCGGGATGCCAGCATCTTTGTGATCGGACTAAAGCTGTACCGCAAACACAGCGTAGTCGGCGGCGCCAATGTCAGCGGCAAGATCTTTATCTTTCTCCTGACCCTGGCTGGTGTCCTCTGGCTGCTGGAGTACTATCTGAATGTCAATCTTTTCGCGGTTTACGTCCTTTGGGCCGCCGCGCTGATGATGTTCCTGAGCTGGGGCATATACCTGGTCCATAATTATAAAATGCTGACTTACCACAAGAAGGAAGAAAGGGAAGAAAAACCGGATCCGCAGATCGGGAAAGATGCATAATGGGATTATTTAAAAGAAAAAAAACCGCCTTGCCGCTCCCGGATAAAGCCGCGGAAACGCCGCAGCGCTATGAATACGGACTCAGCAAATCACGCAAGCGATTCCGGGAAGGACTGCTGTCGCTCTTTGGTCTCGGAATGAAGATTGACAGCGGATTGCTGGAACGCATTGAAGCGTTTTTGTACGAATCCGATCTGGGGAGCGGGGTAACAGAGATGATACTGGACGAGATCGAAAAGGTCTCGCGCAGAAAACCCCTGCTGAACGAAGCCGATATCCGCGAGCTGATGCTTAAGCTCTTTGAGGAGATATTTAAAGGCGATGAACTGAAGATCCCGCTGGAAGGGCGCAAACCCTGCGTGGTGCTGATCGTCGGTGTGAACGGAGCCGGAAAAACCACTACCATCGGAAAACTGGCCGCGCATTACAGCATGCAGGGAAAAAAGGTGCTGATCATTGCGGCGGACACCTACCGCGCCGCCGCCATTGAACAGCTGGATATCTGGGCGCAGCGGGCCGGGGTAGAGATCATTAAGAATCCGGAAGCCAAAAATCCTTCCGGTGTCGTTTATGACGGCATTCTTGCCGGGATTAGCCGCAATGCCGATCTGATTCTCATCGATACCGCCGGGAGACTGCACAATAAAGTGCACCTGATGCAGGAGCTGGACAAAGTACGGCGCGTAATCGCCAAAGTCATTCCCGAAGCGCCCCACGAGACACTGCTGGTCCTTGACGGTTCCATCGGGCAGAACAGTCTGGTTCAGGCGCGGGAATTCACCAAAGTGACACCCGTTAGCGGACTGGTCGTCACCAAACTTGACGGTACGGCTAAAGGCGGCAGTATGATCGCTGTCCGCCGGGAACTGCATATCCCTGTCAAATTTATCGGCCTCGGTGAAAAGCTGGAAGATCTTCTTCCATTCTCTCCCGCGATGTATGTCAAAGCCCTTTTTGGCGGCTATGAGGACCGGGCATGAGAAAAGTTCATATCCTTTCCCTGGGCTGTTCCAAGAACCTGGTAGACAGTGAGGAGCTTAAAGGATTGCTGCTGACAGGAGGGCTGAGGTACAGCGATAAACCGGAATCGGCCGATATCCTTATCATCAATACCTGCGGATTCATTCTTCCGGCCAAAGAAGAGAGCATTGAAGCCATTCTGCAGGCGCTTCGTTTAAAAGAAAGCGGACAGATCCGCTCCCTGATCGTCATGGGCTGCTTATCGCAGCGTTACCGTGAGGAATTGAAAGCGGAACTTCCGGGGGTCGATGCCTTTTTCGGCGTCAATCAGATCCCGGAGCTGGCACGTTATCTGCTGCACCGGGATGCCGAAGCGGCACCGCGGTCCCTGATGACGCCGGGTCATTACGCTTTTCTCAAGATTGCGGAAGGCTGTGACAACCGCTGCGCCTACTGCGCCATTCCGCTGATCCGCGGCAGACAGCGCAGCCTGACGCCGGAAAGCATCCGCAAGGAAGCGGAATATCTGGCAGGAAAGGGCGTTAAGGAACTCATTGTCATTGCGCAGGATACCACGACCTACGGCCGGGATCTGCCGGACAAACCGCGTTTATCGCAGATCCTCAAAATGCTGGACGATATGGAGGCTTTTCCCTGGATCCGTCTGCACTACACGCATCCTGCGCATTTCGATCCCGGACTGATCGATGTGATCAAGCAGGGGAAAAGCATTTTGCCCTATATCGATATGCCGGTACAGCATATTAATGCGGAAGTGTTGCGTGTCATGCGCCGCGGACGCAGCGGCGAGCCCATCCGCAAGCTGATCGCAAAACTGAAACGGGAGATCCCCGGACTGGCACTGCGCACGACCGTCATGGTCGGCTACCCCGGTGAAACGGATGCCGCATTCCGCGAATTACAGGAATTTGTTGAAAAAACCAGCTTTGACCGCCTGGGTGCCTTTGTATACAGTCCGGAAGAAAGAACGCCGGCCGAATCCCTGGGCGATCCCGTATCCGCGAAAAGTAAGGAAAAACGTCTGGAGCGGCTCATGAACCTGCAGCAGCGGATATCTCTGGAGAAGAACCGCGAACTGAAGGGAACGGTTCAGCGGGTACTGATCGATACCTATGATGCGGTGACGGACGACAGTTATGGCCGCAGCTACCGTGATTCCCCGGACATTGACAACCGCATAATTATTCCCGGCAAACTGCAGCCCGGAGAGTTTTACGATATCCGCATCACGGACGCGCTGGATTACGACCTGATCGGCGAATTGGTATAAAGACTATCTGCGATTTCCACGAAGAAAAGAGTCCACGAATTTCACGAATTTCACGAATTAAAACACGAATAATATTAAGGTTGTGGATTAGGGGCAATCTGATAACAATTGTTTTGAATGTTATAATTGATACAGAATTTAATAATTATAATATATAAATCAGATATTAATTAAATAACTAACTGATTCATAACTATAAAAAATCTTTGCGTTAATTCGCGGCTTTGCAAAGCAGATTGTGTAATTCTCCGATATTCATCGATATAGAATGTGGAATGTTATATTCGTGGAATCTTTGAACAGATTCTTCGCGGAATTCGCGGTTAATGGCGGAGGAATTGGATATCCCGCAGCATTTTGGGATGTATCTGCGGATTGCCGGCCAGTATATTGTCGTCGCCGAAATGGTAAGGCCGGCCTTCGAAATTCGTCACGATGCCGCCTGCTTCCTGTATTAAAAGGATACCAGCCGCCACGTCCCAGGGTTTCAGGTGCTGTTCCCAGAATCCGTCAAAGACGCCGGCGGCGGTATAGGCAAGGTCCAGCGCGGCGCTGCCCGGCCGGCGAATACCCTGTACGCGCCGGTGAAAAAAATCAAAGAGCCGGATATTATTATCCGGATTATCCGCGTAATCGTAAGGAAACCCCGTTGCCAGCAGGCAGTCGCGGTATTCATTGTTCTCCGAAACACGGACCGCCTTCCTGTTGTGGAAGACCCCTTTCCCGTTTTCCGCTTCAAAGAGATCTCCGAGCACGGGATTATAGACGAAGGCATTCTGTAATTTGCCTCCGAGTTGTAAGGCAAGGGAAATGCAGACCATCGGAAAACCGTGGACAAAATTCAGCGTTCCGTCAATAGGGTCCAGGATCCAGAGTTTATCCGCTTCCTTGATATGGTTTTGGGTCTCTTCCGAGAGGAATTCGCTGCCGGGTAATAATTTTTGGAGTGCATCAATCAGTTGCAGCTCGACCTCCCGGTCCACCTCCGTCACCAGATCCACATAGTTTGATTTATGTCCGATATTCTTGTGGGTATGAATGCGATCCGCAATGAACTTTCCCGAGCTGTTAAGAATATTCAGTATTTGATTCCGCATTTTATCCTCCGGGCGAAATATACGGTTTTTGATATTGGAATCAAATAGAGAAAGGGAAATGGAGAAAGGGAGTATAGGAGAATCGGAGTAAGGGAGCAACGGAAAAGGGGAGTGCGGGAAGACCTTAGGGGCTTCCCGGAGTCAATCCGATCGGAGATTGAATTGACTCAAATAAATTGACTCAAATAAATTGACTCAAATAAATTGACTCAAATAAATTGACTCAAACCAAAAAAGGGCAAAACACCGTTTGCCCTTTTGACGCTAATAAATGAATGTCCCGCTTATTTTACCAGCAGCATTTTCATATTCTTGACCGTTGCTGCCGTCTTGAGCTGCGCAATATATACCCCGCTGGGCAGATGCGCAGCATCGAAAACTGTTGTGTATACTCCTGCATTTTGATGTTCCCGGACCAGACTTTGTATAAAACGGCCATTGACATCGTATATCCTTAACTCAACATTTTCCGTCTTCGGAATGCTGTAGCGGATGGAAGTGACGGGATTAAAAGGATTCGGGTAGTTCTGTTCCAGAATGTATTCATCCGGAACGCCGCAATCCGCGACTCCCACACCGCCCGGCGTCAATACGATAAGGTCCTCAATGTAGATCGTACCTTCATTGTTGCCCAGGCTGTCCACATAGGCGATCTGGAAACTGTCAAAATTCAGCTGCCCGTTCAGGACACCGTCGGAAACCGTTGGCCATTCGCCGGTCTCGCCGTCACGAAGATCCCACTTGATCAGGCGCCAGCCGGTAAAATCAAGGGGATACCAGGGACTCACCTCACTGATCCCGGTGCCGGAAGGATCGTCGACGGCAAAGCGGAAAAGGTTCCCGCTGCCGTCTCCGAAGACCCAGGCCTGCAGTATGCTCTCATTCGTAAAATAGCGCTTTGCCGGAGTGCTGGCACCGTCCAGATATTCCCGCAGCAAGGCATCGGAATTCTCGGGATCGAACTTGTAGTAGATTGCCATGGAATGTGTGCTTCCGCTGCCATGGTTGATAAAGCGCGTATTGGCAGAAACGGATCCGTCCAGCAGTCCTACAGTGGTACCACTGAATCCCGGATCTTTCCAGTGTGTCGTCAGTCCGGCATCGAAAGCATCGATCACCAGGGTGTCGGCGTACCAGGGAATACTGCTGTTCACATAGAAATTGGCATACTGATTTGAACTTGTGGCATTTCCCGCAAGGTCGGAGATACCCGCCATGGCATAGCGGGTGTAACTGGAAGACCGGATCAATTCCTCGGTAGGGAACAGCGATACAATGGTCTTTTTATCAATAAAATAGATATCAAATTCCGTATTGATATTCTGTGTTCCGCCCGTGGTGCGTACCAATAAGAATTTTTCACGGATATCCATACTGCCGGTATCGATGATCTCGTCAAAATTAAAGGAAATAATAGGCTGAAGTTCGTGATAGCGTTCAAATTTTCCGGGATAGAATTCCACAACTTTTGGTGGATAAATATCCTTGGGACTGGTTGTAAAGTTCAGAACAAGATCATCACCGCCGACTCCGTCACCGTTGCCGTCAAGGGCCTGATCCCGGTTGCCGCGGACCTTTGTGGCATCGAGTGTTACGGTATAATCCGTTTCCACTGCCAGACTGTCACCGACCGCATATAATGTCACCTGTTTCCTGTCACTGCTCCAGCCGATCAGCAGTTCGGCTGCCGGGATAATACTGAAGCCTTCCCGAAAACCGGCAGTATCCATTTCGTGTGAAAAGGTAAAGCTGATAGGTTCCCAGGCCGGATGCATGGGTTCGTTGTTCCGGGGTTTTTGATTTTTGATAAAAGGCGGTGGGGAAGTGGTAAGAAAGTAATTCTTATTCCAGAAAAATTTAGAGGCATCGACGGTAATTTGACTTGTGTCGGGCCAGAAACCGGGAGCATTGTAAACGATGGTATAAGTGCCGGGAGCCAAACTGTCGAAAAGATAAAAACCGTTATTATGGTTATTGCCGTCATTGTTGTTGGCGCCATTCGTGTAATAATCATAATCGCCGGCCTTGCTCCACTGCGGGGTGTATTTATCCACATACATGGTCGTATTACCAAAATAGCTGCGGCTTTCCGCCGGCGATCCGACGGGATACATGGTAATTTGAAGGCTGTCAACCGGTTTGTACAAATCGTCCGAACCGCTGCGATAGGCATAATTGACAGTCTCATCGCGAGTGCGTACGATACCGGCAAGGTTGACATGCTGAGGCCGGGGCAGCTGTAATTGGGTCAGGAAGGAATTAAAGATTGCCCAGGATTCATTGATACGGAAATCCAGATTCTGCAAACGGTAGGTTTCCGGATAGTAATCGTGGAATGTCCCTTCGCTCAGTGTTCCGGGAATTTGCAGATTTCTGAA
>JAQULT010000047.1 GCA_028718545.1 Fidelibacterota bacterium
GCATAAAATTCTTTATCCGTCAGCAATATATGCAATTTTTTCTCAAAATCATCGGCGTTTTCCGGTTCAAACGCCAGTCCGGCCGGGTACTCTGCAACAATACCCTCCGCTTCACCCTGCAGACCCAGCAGCAGCGGCTTGCCCATGGCGGCATACTCAAAGATCTTCGACGGCAAGGCCCCCCGGAACAATTCGCTCTTGCGCAGGTTCACGAGCCCGATATCCATGAGGGAGAGATAATCCGGGACTTCCTTTTTGCCGACGGCGTCTAGGATGCTGACGTTTTCGAGATGCAGGGATTCTTTTAAATTGAGCAGGTTTTCTTTTTCCGCGCCTTCGCCGACGAGCAGAAAATGCAGATCCGGTTCTTTGATATTTTTTGCGCAATGCAGAATAAAATCAAGTTTATGCGACATGCCCATCGTACCGAGATAGCCAAGGATCTTTTTCCCTTCAAGACCGAGCTGTTTCAGCAGTCTGTCGTTTTTTTCCCGCGGCCGGAAATTTTCCGGATTCGCTCCGTTGGTAAACAGGCGGATCTTTTTTTCGGGAACAGCTTTCCGGACAAGATCCGCGAATATACCGCGGGTAACGCAAATAATACCGGAAGCGCTTTGATAACATTCTTTTTCCTTTTTTTCAAGAAAGCGGATCAGCGGACCGTCTTTAACCGCCTCCAGGGTCCTGATGGATTCCGGCCATATATCGCGGACCTCCATGATCCAGGGTTTCTGAAGAATCGCGGAAAGGCGTTTTGCAGCCAATGCCGTAAAGAATTGCGGAGAGGTTCCCAGGATTATATCACAAATCTGCTTGCGGCCCGCACGGAGCGCGGAAAAATAAAAGCTCAGGTAATCCAGACTGCGGCGGACAGTTCCTTTATTGGCCGCAATATAGGTCCGGACCCGGATCACCCGGATACCGTCCATATTCTCTTCGGCATATCGATTCCGGTAACCCTCAAACACTTTCCCTTCCGGAAAATTCGGGACACAGGTAATGACGGTGACTTCCGCGCCCTTGCCGGCCCAGGCTTTACAGTGCTCGTAAGTACGGGTTGCCGGTGCATTGCGTTCGGGCGGAAAATTGTCGGTTAAAAAAAGGATCTTCATTGCGATACCGGTTTTTTATCCAGTTTCTGGAGATAAATCATAAAGAGTACAAGGTTCAGCAGGCTGCTGAGTCCGATGGATGCTACCGTTGCATAGGCGGCGCCGAACACACCGTAAACGGGAATGAGCCAAAGGTTCAGCAGCAGGTTGATAAACAGCATTGCAAAGGCGGAATACGAGTTCCAGGAGGCCTTCCCTACCGCCGCCAGCATATTGCCCAGCGGTACCCTCAATAAAAAGGTGCTGAACACATTGATCATCAAAACATTGATCAGCGGCAATGCTTCGCGGTATTCGGGTCCGAATATACCCACGATCCGGGAGCCAGCCGCATACCATACTCCCAGTACTGTTGCGGTGATCAGTGAAAAGACCATCAGGTATTTTTTATAATAGGCGATCAGGTATTTTTTTTGTTCAAATTTTTCCGCGATATAAACAAAATCGGTCTGCATGAATACGGAGGGAATAAAAACCAGACTGAAAGGGATCAGGGAGGCGGCGCGGTACACGGCAACCTCCGCGCTCTGCGCGATCAGGATACCGATCATGATGGTATCCAGCTGCCAGGCCATCTGCGAGGCAATGTTCCCCAATCCGGCGTACAGGCCGTATTTCGTATAATCCCATTTTTTTACCGGCAGATCCCCGGCCGGCGAAAACAAGCCGTACCGCTCTTTATCCCGGTATTTCAGCGTGAACAGGAGCAGCAGGGCCGTAATGGCCGGTGCCGTTACAAAGCCGATGGTATAGCCCGGCCCGCCGCCGAGAAAAACGCCCAGCAGGCTGAGCCCAAAAACCAGTACGGAATTCCCGAACAATGCTGCGGCATAGCCTTTATTGCGTTTTTTGATCCTTAGGAGTGAAATCAGAGAATAAAACAAGTAATACGAGATCACATAAAAAGAGAACAAGCGCAGATACTGCAGAGAACCCGGCATCCGGACGGACAAGAGATCGGCAAAAAGAATGATAAGCGCCATTAAAACCAGGGAAGCGATAAAACCCCGCTGCATGGTATGGACAAAAAGTTTTAATTTGTCTTGATAAGTTTTCTGTATCGGACCGAAATGCAGCAGAGACAAATAGAGGCCCGCGCCGCTGAAGGGTACGATCAGTTGCGTAATGGAAAAAGCAAAGCTCAGGTTTCCGTAATCTTCTTTGCTCAGAAGACGGATGATTAGAATGCCGAGAATAAATTGAACGATCTTTAAAAAGATCGTTGAAATAAAAATATGGATCCCCCCGCGGTCACGAAAAGAATGAATTATATTTTTTATGTCTTTCACCGGTTTGCTTCCGTTAACAGCGTTTGGTAAATATTCAGCATTTGACGGACACTTTGCTTCCATTCGTACATTTTAATCACCCTTTCTCTGCCGGCCTTGCCCATATGCGTTCTTAAAGATCTGTTTAAGAAAAGCCTTTCAAGGGCATCGGCAGCAGCCTGAGGATCTCTGCGCGGAACAATATAGCCGGTAATATCTTTTTCCACAACTTCCGGCAAGCCCCCGGCATCGGAAACCACAACCGGCTTTGCGCATGCACTTGCTTCGATGACGGCAACGCCAAAACTTTCTTCGAGAGACAAAGCTGCAAATACATCGATCGCGTTATAAAACCCCGGTATTTCCCGGTGATCAATTTGCCCAATAAACATAACCCTGTCTTTTATACCCTTTTTATATACCAGATCCTTAAGTTGCGATTCGGCTGAGCCTTTTCCCGCAATGACCAGTTGCATTTTTTCAAGGGGATATTTATTATTCAATAGTATAAAAGCCTCAATAAGATCGTCTATGGCGTATTTGTTTTCTAGCGATTTGGCGGTACCGATAATAAAACCATCTTTGTACATCTGCGAATAATTCTTCTTTGTCGATTCCTTGTGAGGGTAAAAAATATCCGTATCGACACCAAAAGGCGTAACTTCCACTCTTTTTGGGGTATAACGACCGGTTTCCTTTGCCATCACCTCGCTCGTAGAAAGAATCCGGTCAGCTGCCTGTAAGTTCATTTTAAGAATTTGTTTATGAATGCAGGAACGCCGTGGGAAATGAAAAACATCAGAACCCCATACGGATATAATAGTTGGATGAAATCCGGATCTTGCTGCAAGCCTTCCATAGCTGGAGGCAAAATGAGCATGCAAAATATCCGGCCTGAATTTTTCAATCGCTTTTTTAAGAACCTTCAGCATAGGTAAATAATTTAATTTATTGATACCCCCAAGAATCTCTCTGTTTTTTGTGACACTATATTCCTCGTAGCTGAATCCATTGTTTTTGTCCCCATAATCCGCAGGATTAAATCGGTTCAGGCTGAACAAATGAATGACATAATCCTGATCGGTCAGAGCCCTGATCCACTTCCTTGTGTGAACGGAAGCACCATCTGCAAGATACAGAATGCGCGTCATACTTCTTCCCCGTTTTCTTCGGGTAAATTCTTCCGTCTGTTTTTATTTAAGCGCCCTAATGCAACCAGCAAGCCTAAAAAGAGCCAGAGCAAAGGTTCTTCAAAAAACCGCGCCTCTGCCTGTGAACTGATAAAAATGATCAGTATCACTGAAAAGATGACTAAAGCATAGGTTTTTAGTTTTAGATTATTAATACGGTAATTGATGATAAATTGCTGATAGACAAAAAATAAAAAAAACGTAAAAACAGTAAATCCTACAAGCCCTTGCTCTGCCAGAATTGTCAGTATATAGGTGTGCGAAAGAGTATCCCCATGAATACCCCAGGGTAAAAAATCATAATAACTGCCAATCAATGTTTGCTGAAAACCTCCCGCACCAATTCCCAGCAAGGGATTGGAGATAAACATAAGAACAGCCCCCAGTAATAATCCGCTTCTTTGTCCGATATCGTATAATTCAAGTCCACGTTCCCGAATAGCCATCAATTGTATAAAAACGGGAATGGAAATGGCCATTATAACAAGAAGTGCGGCGATAATAAATATACGTTTACGGCCTTTAACAAAAAATACCGTAAATAACATCATTAAAAAAAACAGCACTATTCCCTGCCGGGATACTGTCAACAATAATGCAATACCGCAGACCAGTATCATTATATCCATGTGTTGCGGCTTGAAAACATTAATGTTCTTTAATTTGAAAATGATCATTGAAATCAGAACGATAACAAGAAAGCGCGCAAATATATTCGGATCCAGAAAGGTTGCTGAAGCACGTCTTCCGTTATCATACCAGAGATAATAATCAAACAAATATTCAAATATTCCCTCTAATGCAAGGAGAAAGACAACAAGGATCAGGACTTTAAATATGAGTAAGAAATCTTCTTCTTTCTGAATAAAACTGATCGTCATTGTAAAAAATAAAAAATAGATCACATAGCGCAGGGTTTCGGTCAATCCTTTTGAAAGATCCGGACTGATTAGCAATGATGACAATAAATAAAAAGCGATAAAAATCGCCAGCACATAAGTGATTTTATGCCGGACAAAGGGTACCAGGGATTTTAAATCGCTTAAGAACCAAAGAATAAATGAATATATCATGAACAAACGGGCAAAATCAAAAACAGAATTAAACATTCCGTCCTTTGCCTCTACCACCTGAAAAAACGGGATAAAGGTTTTGCTAACTTCAAAAGGTATTAAAAAAACAATAATTGCAATAATATTCCGACGATCCCTGATAATAAACGGAAGCAGAGAAAGAAAGATAAACACAATCCACAGTGCAAAAATTCCTTCTACGGAATCTATAATAAACAAAAAAAGGTAGACTAGATTAATTGCAATTAATATCGCTAAAGGTTTAATATTAATTTTATTCTCATTAAGCATGAATAACTGTCTATTCTTGCGTTTCCTTCAGCAGAACGTATACCCCCGAACTGAGCAGCGCGAACATGAACGCCGCAATCACAATAACGGCCCGTTTGGGTTTGGCTTTCCGGTCGGGGCGATGGGCATAATCCAGCACTTCAAAGGTCGGAACTTCCTTGGCCTCGGTGATCTTGGCCTGTTCGTACAGCGGTCCGACAAACATCAGCACTTCGTTGAAATATTCGAGTTTCCGCTCGATCTTTTTCATAAAGATCGTAATATCGGGGGCCTGTTTTAAATTAATGAACAATTCCTTGTCCGGGAGAAAAAGCTTGTCGTACTGAGCTTTCATTTCGCGGATCATGATCTCCTGCGAATCGATGAGCAATTCGTTCTGGCGGGTTTGCTTCATGATCTTCAGTTCCATTTCCTTGATCATGATCTGGTATTTCAGGTCGGCGGCATACTGCACCTGGGTCCGGACCTGATCTTCCACGCTCAGTACATTATAGTTTTCCATAAAATTTAAAAGCTCGTTTTCCAGGATATTCAGGCTGTCGAGAATTCCCATTAGCTGGACTTCGATAAAGGCACGCTCCTCGCGGCCGTACTGGGCAGCCAGGGAAATATTGATGCTGTCCAAGAGCGCGACCACATCATTGGTCATATCTGCGACCCGTTCTTGGTCACGGTCATATACTGTGATAAGAATCTGAGCCTCATCCCCTATTACAATTTTATAATTATCTTCAAAACGCTCAATGGTCTTGGACATGAACTTCATTTTGTAGGCGTCCATCAGATCATATTTCTTACAAATATACTCTTTTACGCCATAACTGTTCAAAATGGACAAATAGCGGTTGGTAACGCCGTCCGTGGAACCCAGCAATCCCATGGTCTTCATTTGGAAGCTTGACATGTCCAGCACCTGGGATTGAGGACGCAGGATCACGGCGGTCCCGGCATACCATTTGGGCAGCAGCAGGCTGATCACAATGGCCAGGACGGAAACGGTAAAGGTAAAAATACCGATGAACCATTTGTTTTTCTTAAATATTCTATAATAATCGCGCAATGTCAGATCTTGAGCCATGGTTTGCCCTTTTCCTTAAAGTTATAAACTACCGGCTGCAATGAACGCCGTGATCACGGTGGAAGCGATCGTTGCCAGCATGGATACGAAAGACAGGATCGAGATCTCCCCGATCAGAATATCCTCCGCGGAGCGTTTGACCAAAATGATATCCCCGCGGCGGATCTCGCTGTTCATGGGATCCCGGAGCTTTTCGTCTCCCCGGATCACGATTGCGCTCTTATTGCTCCCCTTATAACTGACCCCTCCGGCCATGGCAATATAATCGACTACCGTATGTCCCGGAATAAAGTCATAGGTGCCGGGACGGTTGACATGGCCGGAAACCATGATCTTGGATAGCGCAATAAATTCGATCTTATCCTTCGCCTTAAGATCAAAGGCGTCCATTTCCGCCACGCTTACGGAATGCTGTTTTCCGTTGCGGATAATGACCATTTTCTCATAATTCATTACATCGCTCATCATCACCTTGCGGCGGTAGAAATCACCCAGACTTTCGCCCCGGATAAAGGGGACAAACGAACGCACCATGACCGGCCCGTAGACCTCTACGCATTCCTTTTCCGGATCCGCAAACGGTACAAACACCGACTCGCCGGCGTGCAGATAGGGATTCGCAGTTTTGTCGCCGTTCAGGTAAAAATCATAGATATTGATAATACTGGTATCCTTATCCGAGCGAATATGGATCTCAAAATCCTTACCCAGATAGCGTAGCGGCACTTTTTGGATCAGGTCACTCAGGCGGTTTGCGGCGGTGACGGTATATATTCCGGGATTCTTTACCGCACCGGAGACCGGAATGCGGATCTTCTTGATCTCGTAGAGGGAAACGTTGACATAAGGACCGACTTTTTCGGTGATCAGCCGGCTTGCCGCGTTCAGGGTCATCCCGCTGACGCGAAGTGACGCCGACCCGGGGATCGTGATGGTACCGGTCGGCGAGATCGGAACGGTAATGGTAGACATTTCCTGCAGCTTTTCAACCAAAAACTGATCGCCGGCTCCGACAATATATTCATCCGGATCGATCTCGGTTTCCAGTTCCGCCGGCGGCGGGATCATGGTGATCGTCGGCTGCTGCGGCATTCCCTGCATCAGCTGCTGCAAATCGTTTTGCGCATGCAGCGGCAGGAGCAGCGTGCAGACAAGGACGAAAATACTGATCTTTTTCAATATGGGCTCCTTTTTAAAAAAGGTCTTGAAATGCTACAAATCCTAAATACATTTGTAAATATAGTTTATCAGGCGCAGATTTGAAAATGCTTTCTCTTCACCGCCCTTATTTTAACAATGTCATTTTCTGTACTTTCTGCATATCTTGATTGACAGACAAACGATACACATACACCCCGGAAGCCAGATTTGTTCCGTCAAATTGTAATTCGTGCCTTCCCTCCCCCCGTTCTCCCTGCTGCAGACAGCTTATATGGGCGCCGTGCAGATCATAGATATCCAGACGTACCTCGGCAGGTTTGCCCATGCGGTAAGCGATGGTTGTGAGCGGATTGAAGGGATTCGGGTAATTCGGATACAGTTCAAAATCATCCGGCAGCAACGCAGCGGTGGAAAGCTCGATTTCGTATCCCATAAAGCGCAAAACAAATCCGGCAAGTTCGCTTTTTGAAAAGGGGGTAGTAATGGTTTCGAAGGGGAAGCCCATGACCATGACCTTACCCGGGACGGTTCCAGCGGGCGCCGTGCCTTCGTAAGAAACCGCGGCGCTTTTACTATTGCCGTACTTCAGGGCGATCACGGATCCGTTCTTCGTGCTCAGGACGTCAGGATAATCTTCCGGAAAGGTTCCGGAATGGCTGCCGTCCTGGGAATAGGCCAGCTGGAGACCTTCAAAAACTGTACCGGCAGCTCCGGAAACACTGTAATTCCCGGCGTCATCTTCGGCATAAGCCGCTTTTAAATATTCATAAATGAATGCCTTGTCTTCAGCACTGCCGCGATTATCCAGGTCCCAGCCGATCTCGGATCCGCTGACAAATAATTTTCCGCCGCCGTTCAGGTAGCTTTTTATACTGTCCTGTTCAACAGTACTGAAGGTTTCATCCGCCGTGCTTTCGTCTCCCAGTATCCACCAGACCAGTTCATAATCTTTCAGATCCACAAGGCCTTCAATGACCGCTTCGTTTGCACAAGTTTCATAGGCCAGATCCCGGCAATCCAGAGCTGCGGCTGTTTTTGCTGCGAAATCATGGGTGGGATAGGTATAGGAGCCCGATCCGCCGAAGCGGTCGAAACCGTCTACGAACAAAATCTGTTTGCCGGGAGAAATTTGTTTGACCGCATAGATATCGGAGCCGCTCTCCGAAGCAGTCTCGCCCTGAATATACGCGCTGATCTGATAATCGTAATGGGTGTTCCCCGGCTGTGCAATACGAACGGAACGGGTGCCCTTCGGCAGCGTTTGCACGACCGAAAAGGCATCTTCGTTACAAAGCTTCCGGGATATGCGGTAAGCGGTAAAGTCCACACTTTCATCCGCGGTCCAGGCCAGATCCACACTATCTCCTTCTGTTACGGCATAGAGAAGTGTTGGACGCGGGGCCTGCATACCCTGGATATTATTATAGCGGATCGGCACATAGCCGGTGATCCCGCTGACGGTCCATGTATAATAGCGGGTGAACCAGCCCGGCGTTCCGCTGCTGGTAGCCTCGGCCTGCAGTAGCTTGCCGTCATTGGTCCATTCTACAAAGAGCCGGATATGGCTGCCGGATTTATTGGTGGCGTCGCCCGGCAGCAGATCGTTCACACTTGGAAGCTGCCAGGATACATTGCCGATGGTGGCGGTTCCGTATTTTTGATTGGTTTTCCAGCAGACACTAACATATCCGGAACAATCGTTTCCTACCGAATTCCCCCAATCCACAACACTGGTGTTTTTATCACCCGCCAGTTTCCCCGCGGCGATCCCTGCATCAAACTGCGCGATGGTATTCCAGCCGCCCCATTTATAGGGAATACTGACATTTTCTCCGATCTGGATCCATTCCGGTGTGGTTACTGTTGCGGTGGTGCCGATATTGGCCGCCGTTGCGGTCCAGACATGCCGCACGTGTGCGTCCGCGATCTCCAGGGCTTCTGTGCGTTCTACGCCGGCAACCGCTGTCGCGCCGTTCTTGTTCAGGGGCGGATTGGCGATCGCCGGTTCGCTTTCCGCAAATCCGTTAAAATGCAGGATCTCTGCAAATTCGGCCGGATAAGCGAATTCCATGCCCGGCAGATCGGGATCGTATTCCCAGCGGATGATATGAATACCTTCTTCCGTTGACTGCATATGATAGAATACCCCTTCCGGGCTGACATAAAACTCCCGGAAAAGAAAAACGAACTGATTGCGCGGCAGGGTGATCCTGCCTTTCAGAGTACCTGTATCGTCCAGGACCAGTACAAAACGGTCTGTCAGTACCGGCGCATGCCGTATAATGGATTCCGCATAAATATAATGAAGTCCCCTGCCCGCACCCAGGTAATCCAGCGATCCGATATCGGGGATGCGCAATTCAAAGGTCCGGTTTCCCGGAGTAAAGAGCAGCCTGTCGGGCAGGCGGCGTTCCAGGCGCAAAACAGAATATCCGTTTTTCCGGAATGCGGCGGCATCGGAGACAGGGCGGTATTCGCCGGGATAGCGCAGATGCATTTCCGCGTCCCTGCCGAAAAAACCCATGAAAACATTCCGGGGATCCTGTTCCCGGCGGAATTCCATCCAGTTGTCAGCATCCCGGCGGTAAATTGCATTATGTGTTGCGAGATAAAGAGCTTCGCCGTCGCGGTACAAGTCCAGCGCTCCGGCGAAAGGAAGGGGTTCCGAATTCTGCAGACCCTTTTCCGTAAAACTTTTGATCGCTCCGTTTTCATTGTCGAGGATCACGATCCGGTCGTCGAGTACCTGAAAGGCCGAGGGTCCCGTCTGCAAACCGGCATAGGACCGGCAGGCGAGTTCGCCTTCCGCAGTTCCCCAGGGAATAAAAAGCACTTCCGAGTAACGCAGTCCCGCGTGAAGGACCGTAGCGGCGGCAAGTGTGAGGAGGAGGCATCTTAATTGATTTTTCATTTTCAAATCCGTTGCTTGTTTGCTAATTTTCGTTTGCGTTGAAATATACTATATAAAAAAACGAGGTGTGTATGAAATTGATCAGTTTATTGGGCTTGCTGGTACTGCTCTTCCTTGCCTGGCTTCTGTCTTATCA
>JAQULT010000048.1 GCA_028718545.1 Fidelibacterota bacterium
CAGCAACGTTAATTGCGCGGTACAGGGTTCCTGTCGTCGCATTGATATCATTCAATACGAACGTATTGTAATAAGCCTCGACCGGGGAACCGCAGCGGATGCCGATCATTTCGGAAGCGGCGCCGGATGCGTCCGGAGCAGCAAATCCACGGAAAATATTGTTGGCAACAATAAAGGTTCCGCCGCCGGATGCAGTAATGGTCCTGAAACCATTTGCCGCATAAGTATTTGCAGTTGCATTAACTTTAAAATCATTGCCCAGAATATGTGTTACACCCGTTGAATAAATTTTGTTACCCATTACCGATGAACTAAGATATCCAGAAGCTGTTTGGTTAACTTCAAAGGTGTTTCCTTCGATAAAGGAGACATTGGTGTTCCCGTTCAGGAACACGCCGCGGGTCCTGCCGACAATATCGTTGTTCCGGACAACCAGGTTTTCCATCGCTGCAGTCGTTGTACCGCTGGAAGCCACATGAACCGGGGTTGCGGTTGTTGTGGAGTTTGCCTGAATGTAACAGTTTTCGATCGTTATATCATCGGGGATGGCATCGGCATTCGGATTGACCCAAATACCGTACCCGGCGGACGTAACGGTCATGCTGCAGTTCTTAATGGTAATATTGTCGCTGTTGCCGCGGATCCGGAACGCATAGGCGTTCGTGCCGCTGGACGAAACAAAGCTCAGATCGCGGGTGGTTCCGCTTTCGGTGTTAGAGCCGTCAATGACAATATTGTTGGTCGGGACCTCGACAGCGCCGGATGTGTTCAGAATACCGATCACAAATGCACCCGAAGAACCCGCATTGTCTGCAGTCTGCGTGTAGGTGACGGTCGGCGTGATGCCCGTGTAGGGCTTGAAGGTGATCGAATAGTCACCCGTGTTCACCGCCAGGTCGACATTTTCCGGTTCGGTGAGATCGCTGGTGATAAGGAAAAGGATATCACCTCCCACGCCGGCGGCCATCACGGCCTCGCACGCAGCGTTCAGCGTTGCGTAATGCGGATCGGTAGCACCGGGTGCTGTCCCGGTATTCCCGATGTAATACGTTCCGCTCATCGCTTGTCCGAATGCCCCTGCGAACAGGAACACGCTGGCCACGATGAGTGCTAACATTTTACCTCTCATGTGAGTACCTCCTTGGTTTAGGCTCCAAATTGCACTCGAGACAAATCTACCGTGACTCTTCATTTTTTACAGACCGGTATTCGCTTAAGTTTTCAGAGCCTTACTTTGTTTAAATCTTGTCCATTTAAAAACTACTAATATTCTGACATTGAGTCAAGCAAAAAGAATGCGGAAAAATATCACCGTTCATGTATACGTTATTCTGAAAAATCCTTTAAAATGGACGCAAGATCGCCCTTCAGCAGGTCCAGCATGCTCATATTGCGCAGGATGGCGGCGGGATGATAAGTGACCCGCAGATCAGTGTCGTGATAACGGTAGGTTCTCCCGCGCATATCCTTCAGGGAATTGGACTCCCGCAGCAGGGTATTGGCGGCAATGCGACCCAGGGCAACGATAACACGCGGCCGGATCAGTTCGATCTGCCGGTGAAGGTGAGGTTCGCAGAGTGCGATCTCTTCCGGAAGCGGGTCCCGGTTTTCGGGCGGCCGGCATTTGAGCACATTGGCGATGAATACATCTTCACGGGATATCCCGATCTCCTGCAGAATATTGTCCAGCAGTTTGCCGGCCCTTCCGACAAAGGGGATACCGCTGAGATCTTCCTGTTCTCCGGGAGCTTCGCCGACAAAAAGGATATCCGCTTCGGGATTCCCGGCTCCAAAAACCAGATGCTGCCGGGTCCGGCCCAGCGCACATTTCTGACAGTCGCGGATCTCTTCATAGAAAGTATTCAGGGGACTGCGCAGATCGCCGGCCAGAACTTCCCGGCCGTACACGTCTTTCATATATTCGATAAAAGGAATTTTTTCCTGCATGCTCAGGCTTCAGGCTTCAACAGCTGTTCCCAGACCGCTTCCGCACTTTCTTCTTTGCTTTTCAGGGGCAGGGGATTGGCTTTTCCGTCCGGAGTGATGAGGGTAATGCGGTTGGTGTCGCCGGCAAAGGCGGCTCCGGGTTCTCCGGGATCGTTCAGGACGATCAGATCCAGGTTCTTTTCCCGCAGTTTTTTCAGAGAATGTTCAATACCCTTTTCCACTTCCACGCTGAATCCGACCAGCAGCTGTTTTTTCTTGTTTTTTCCCAAGAGCGCCAAAATGTCGGGCGTACGCTCCAGAGGGAGCTGTTCGGGAATGGCTTGTTTTTTCAGTTTCCCTGCAAATTTCACCTTCGGACGGATATCTTCCACCGCCGCCGCCATCGCAACGATATCCTGTTCCTCAAAATGCTGCAGGATCTGCGTTTTCATGGCCTCGGCGCTGACGACGCGAATGGTTTCACAGCCGAGAGGATCGGGGAGGGAACTCGGTCCGCTGACATAGACAACCTTCGCACCCTGCTTTGCGGCGCTTTCTGCCAGTGCGATTCCCATTTTGCCGCTGGAGGGATTGGAGATAAAGCGGATATCATCAAGCGCTTCGCGGGTGGGTCCGCCGCTGACCAGGACCTTTTTCCCCCGAAGGGCGGGGGATTTTTGTGCATAACAGGCTTTTTCCAGATAAAAGAGCAGCGTCTTTTCATCGGGCAGCCTGCCTACGCCCCAGCCTTCTTCAGCCGTTGCCAGTTCGCCGGTTTCGGGTTCGATCAGATTGTAGGAAAGGCCGCGCAGCTGTGCCAAATTACGCTGCATGACCGGATGATTGTACATGTTGTGGTTCATCGCGGGCGCAATGAGGGTCTTTTCGGGCCTGGCCGCGATCAGCATGGTGCTGAGCGCATCATCGGCGATCCCGGCACAGATCTTGCCGATAATATTGGCGCTTGCCGGAATGACGGCGATCAGATCGGCCTGCTGCACCAGATCAATATGCCGGGTGCCTACAATACCGCTGCGGGACTCGAACATTTCGGTAATGACTTCTTTGCCGGAAAAGGTCTCAAAGACGAGGGGAGTCATAAACGCCTGCGCGGAACGGGTCATGACCACGGTCACATTGCAGCCGTGATCCCGGGTCAGGCGCCGGAGCAGGGAAGCGCTCTTATAGATGGCGATCCCGCCGCTTAAGCCCAGCAGTATGTTTTTTCCCCTGAGAATGGACATAATATTTATTTGCCTGGTTCTTCAGCTGTCGCTTCGCGATCCCCGTAGTTATATTCGATCTTTCCCTTTTCGTATTCTTCCATGGCGAGAGAAGCCGGTTTTTCCAAACCATCAAAATCGATGTCGTTCACGACAGGTTCTTCACTTTCGGCATCCGTCATGTTCTGAATGGGATAGTCCTCGCAGCGCTTTTGATTGATCTGGCGTGCGCGGGTTGCCATTACGGTGATCGCTTCAAATATATCCTCGGGGCGTTCCCCGCTGAAACGAAAATCTTTTTTCATCGGATTTCCTCCATTTTCTTCATTACGATTGCTTCAATTTCATTGACCGCAGGGTCTAATTTATCATTTATAATGACATAGTCAAACTTTTCTTTTTCACGGCGTTCGGCCGGGATGCGGGACAAACGTTTTTGAATACGTTCTTCCGTCTCGGTGCCGCGTTTTCGCAGGCGTTCTTCCAGAGTCTTCAGATCCGCTACGTCAATAAAGAAACTCAGACAGTGTTCGGGATATTTCTGTATGATGCGAAGCGCACCTTTGACATCGATATCGAGCAGGAAGACCGTGTTTTCGGCGACCGCCTTTTCCAGGGGCGCTTTGGGGGTCCCGTAAAGATCGCCGTGAACCTCTTCATACTCGGCAAATGCATCTTCGACGATCATCCTTTCAAAATCTTCACGGGTGATATAGTGGTAATGCACACCGTCGGTTTCTCCCTCGCGCCGCGGCCGGGTGGTACAGGAGACCGAGAAATCCCAGTCGGGATGTTTTTCCCGCAACAGACGAACAATGGTGGATTTTCCGCCGCCGCTGAAAGAAACAAAGATGAGCAGAAGTCCCCGCTTCATTTGATATTCTGTACCTGTTCGCGAATGATTTCCAGTTCGTTCTTGATCTCGACCACATGCAGGGATATGTGCGGATTGGAAGCTTTGTTCCCCATCGTGGTCACCTCGCGGTTCATTTCCTGGAGCAGAAAATTCAACCGCTTTCCCACGGATTCCCCGGCATTGAGATATTCATCGAATTGCCGGATGTGCGAATAAAAACGGTCCGTTTCTTCCCGGATATCAAGCTTGTCCGCAAGCTGAACCACTTCTTGGTGAAAACTGCTTTCATCCCGGATATCCTTGGCAAGGGCCTGGACCCGTTTCCGCATATTATCGATATGCTCCTGAATATTCCTGCCCTGGAGGATTTCGATGTTTTGTAAACGTTCTTCGATGGACTTCATACGTTCAAGGAAGAGTTGCCGGATATACTCGCCTTCGCGTTCCTGCATAGCCAGAAGTTCTTTCAGTGCAAGGTCAAGCAGCTGCAGCATTTCCCGTTCAAGGGACTCGTGTTCCACGCCGCTTTCTTCCAGGATCAGCAGTTCCGGCTGTGCCAGTATGTCCTGTACGCTGAGATGCGGTTCAAGCCCGCTTTCTTCGGCAATGAGCTTCAGGGTCTGCAGAAAATTTTTCAGAAGGGGCATATTGACGCGATAATTTGCCAGGGTATTGCCGTTGGAGTTCATATTGACATAGCAATGGATATTACCGCGCTGCAGATGCCGGCGGATATGCTGACGCAGGGGTTCTTCCAGAAAGCTCAAAAAGCGCGGAGTGACAATAGATATTTCCAAAAAGCGGCTGTTCACGGAGCGCAGTTCCAGGGTCACTTCCGTATCCCGGATCCGGCCTTCCGCTTTTCCAAAACCTGTCATACTGCTCAACATGCTCGCTCCTTTATATCGTGCATAAAATACAATAATTATAAAGAAAACCAAGTGAAATTTATAGGTGTGAATGGTGAGATCTGAAGCGCTTGAGTCAAGTTTTTCTTGGCAATTATCAATAAACTTGAGTCAAGTTGCTTCCTGCCCTCAGCTCCCAACGCTGAATCTTAATCTCCATCTTAATCCTGAGGTTTCAGCATGTTGTGATTTTTGTTCGCCGTACGGTACAGCAAGACCGCGACACCCAGGAACAACAGGATCCCCAGTCCGTTGAATCCGTTCCACTGCGGCCACCAGTTCTTGTTTGCGGTCACAAAAATGGGAATCGCCACCAGAATACCTAGGAGGGCTTCGCCGGTGATCAGGCCCGATGCAAACAGCAGTCCGCTCTTGCTCTCATTGTGTTTACGCTCTTTCGTGAAATAGGAGATCAGTCCTCCGATGAATACAGGTACGGACAGCGAGATCGGCAGATAAAGTCCCACCGCAACGGCCAGCACTGGCATACGGAAGGCCGCGCCGCGTTTTTCAAGGATAAGGTCGGCGGCGATGATCGCGATACCCAGAAGCGCACCGATACCCACCATGTTCCAGGGAAGATTTCCCTCAAAGACCCCTTTGGCAACCGACATCATCAGGGTGGCCTGCGGAGCGGAAAGGGTTTCGGATCCAATGGTATAGGCGGTATGCAGGATATCCAGCGTAATGCCCAGCGCGAAGGCGGCTGAAACGGTCCCGACGATCTGCATGATCTGCTGCTTCCAGGGCGTTGCTCCCAAAAGGTAACCCGCTTTAAGGTCCTGCAGATTGTCACCCGCGATCGAAGCCGCACAACAGACCACCGCACCGATAATAATGGCTCCCGCCGCGCCTTCGGGACTGCCTTTGCCGAGCAGCAGCAGAAGAAGAAGGGAAGAGAACAAAATGGTGGCAATGGTGACACCCGAGATGGGGTTGTTCGAGGAGCCCACCAGTCCGCCCATATACCCCGCCACCGCCGAGAACAGAAATCCGAATACCATCATGACCGCGGTCATCAGCAAGGTTACGGGCCAGCTCTTCAAGACGTCGAGATAGAGCAGAAAAAGCGGGATCATGGAAACTGCGATGACAATAATGATCCACTTCATCGAGATATCCTGTTCGGTACTGGCCATTTCCACACCGCGGTCGCTGCTGCGGTGGGCTTCCAGGCTTGCCTTGATACCGTTGATCAGCGGCCGGACCAGCTTAATAATTGACCAGAGTCCGCCGACGACCATGGCTCCGACGCCCAGATAACGGATCTGTGTGCTCCAGATCAAGCTGGCGCTTTCCATACTGATGGAAGTTACCTGACCGCTCATTGATGTATAAATGGGAAGGACTACCATCCAGGACAGCAATCCGCCGGCAATCATCAGGACCGAAATATTCAGTCCGATAATATATCCCACACCCAGAAGGGCGGGTGAAAGGTCCCCGCCAATACCAAAGATCGTTTTACCACCGCGTGCGTTGCGGAAACCGAAGGCGGTTTCTGCAGCCTGATTCCACATGCCGAAGCCCTGCTGACAGAGTTTCAGAATGCCGCCGATCAATCCCGCTTTCAGGATCATCCCCAAATGTTTACTGCCCTCTTTGCTGCCACGGGCTTCGTCGCCGGCCTTAAGCACTTCCGCCGTGGCAACGCCTTCGGGATAGGTAAGCTTTGCCTCAATGATCAGGGCCCGCCGCAGCGGAATGGTGAACATAACGCCGATCACACCGCCGACCGCGGACATTTCCGCTATGGCCAGGTAATCGAAATCGCTCCAGTAGCCCATCAGCACCAGCGCCGGAATGGTAAAGATCACGCCGGCCGCCAGGGACTCTCCCGCCGAAGCGGCGGTCTGAACAAGGTTGTTCTCCAAAATGCCGGAGCGTTTGAAAAAACGCAGAACACCCATTGAAATAACGGCGGCGGGTATGGAAGCGCTGACGGTCATTCCGGCAAAAAGACCCAGATAAGCATTGGCTCCGGCCAGAATGACGGATAAAAGGATACCCAGTACGACGGATTTTACGGTAATCTCCAGAATCGCTTTTGTGTTTTTCATGCTTTGTTCCCTTCTTATCCCGTTTAATATCGTGTTTTAAATATACTGACTCTCGAAAATCCGAGTCAAGTCTTTTGGCAAAAAATTGTATGAATTCGCTTCGATTATTTCATTTCTCTGAAAATTCCATTACATTATACGGATATTGAAAGGATGATCCATGGATGAACAACAGGCACAGGAAAAACATTCGACCCTTGAACAAATTCTTGCTCAGCGTAAGGAAAAGATCGCGAAGATCCGGGAAATGGGTTTTGAACCCTACCCTTACGCTTTCGAGATAACTCATAAAAGCAAAGCGGTCACGGAAGATTTTGCCGAGCTGGAAGGGAAGAGCGTCTCGGTGGCCGGTCGCCTGATGACGATCCGGCGCATGGGCAAGGCCGCTTTTGCCCACATCCAGGATACCGAAGGTCGCATCCAGCTCTATCTTTCCAAAAACGATATCGGTGACAATGCCTATGCCATGTTCGCACTCCTGGATATTGGCGATATCGTGGGTGTCCGCGGGCAGGTAATGAAAACACGCACCGGCGAGATCACCGTCAAGGCCGACGAACTGACCCTCCTGAGCAAGAATATCCGGCCGCTTCCCATCGTCAAGGAAAAGGACGGAGTGGTCTATGATGCCTTTGCCGACAAGGAACTGCGCTACCGGCACCGCTATCTGGATCTGATCGTGAACCCCGAGGTCAAGGACGTCTTTATTAAGCGAGCCGCCATTCTTCGGGCGACCCGGGAATTCTTTGACAGCCGGGATTACCTGGAGGTCGAAACACCCATCCTTCAGCCGCTGTACGGCGGAGCCAACGCCCGTCCCTTTATTACGCATCATAACAGCCTTGATACGGACCTGTACCTGCGCATTGCCGATGAACTTTATCTCAAGCGTTTGATCGTGGGCGGCTTTGACAAGGTTTACGAATTCTCGCGCAATTTCCGCAACGAAGGTATGGACCGCAATCACAATCCGGAATTCACCGCGATCGAGTTTTACGAAGCCTATGTTGATTATTTTTACATGATGGATCTTGTGGAAAACTATTTCCGGAGTATCGCAGAGGCTCTGGGTACACCGCAGATCGAATATCAGGGAGAAAGCATCGATTTCAGCAAGCCTTTTGCGCGCAGGACCATGGCGGACCTGTTCCGGGAATATCTGGATATCGATCTTGCCGTCGCGGATGAAAAAAGTTTTGCCGCCTGGGCCGACAAACGGGCTTTTGAATACGATCCCAAATGGAATTACGGCCAGTTTCTGGATAAACTCTTTGATGAATTCATCGAACCCAAACTGCAGCAGCCTACCTTTGTCCTGGATTACCCCAAAGCCATCTCGCCGCTGGCCAAGGTGCGCCGTGACGGCGATACGCGCTTTGTGGAGCGTTTTGAGCTCTTTATCTGCGGCGCGGAATATGTGAATGCCTTCTCCGAACTGAACGATCCGCTGGATCAGCGTGAGCGGCTGGAAAGCCAGGACCGCCTGCGGGCGCTGGGAGACGAGGAAGCCCAGACGCTGGACGAGGATTTTATTCGCGCCATTGAAACCGGTATGCCGCCCACCGGAGGCGTGGGGATCGGTCTGGACCGTGTGATCATGCTTTTTACCGGACAAAACAGTATTAAGGATGTCCTTCTATTCCCGGCAATGCGGCCGGAAAAGCTGTCATAATGAAATTTATCTTTTATCTTTCGGAACGTACGCTCTTCCATCAACGTTCGGATCAGTTCGTTCCCTTTATCCGTATGCTGGCAATCATCGGACTGGTGATCGGTACCGTGGCCATGTCGCTGACCCTGGGGATCCTGCACGGTTTTGAGAACAATCTGGTAGAAAAGGTCACCGGCTTCGACGCACATATCCGCCTGGAAAGCTTTCGGGGTGACCTGAATTATGATGCCGCCTATGTGCGGGAACTCTACGGACATCCGGATATTACCAGCATTACGCCATACGTCAAACTCGAGACCATGCTCCGGCGCGGCGACGAGACCGAAGGGGTACTGTTGGAATGTATGAACGAATCGGATTTTTTGCATGTGCTGTCGGCATCCAAAAAAAATATTGCCGGCCAGGTGGATTTCCGTGAAACGGAAGAGATCCCCGGACTGTATCTCGGCTTCGGCGCCGCCGACTACCTGAACGCCGGGGTGGGCGATACCCTCTGGGCGCTTTTCCTGAAAGGAATTCCCTCCATTTTTAATCCCATCAGCCGCTATCCGCTGATCGTCAGTGGTATTTTTTCAACCGGCATGAAAGAATTCGACGCCAGTTATGCCTACACTTCCCGTGCATTTGCCGAAAAAGTCAAGGGCGATCCTCAACTGATCAGCGGCTACCGTTTACTGCTGAACGATCCCCTTAAAGCCGATCCCCTTTCCCGCTGGATCGAATCGGTCAGTCCCTATCATTACACGCCGGTAACCTGGAAAGAACAGAATCTGATGCTGTTCCGCTGGCTGCAGACCCAAAAAGCACCGATCATCATTACGTTCGGCATTATTGCTCTGGTTGCCATGGTCAATATTATTTCCACGCTGGTTATGATCGTTCTTGTCAAAGAACGTGATACCGCCATTCTTAAGTCAATGGGCATGAAGCCTTCCGATATCCGCCGGAAATATATGCTGGACGGACTGATCATTACCTTCCTGGGGCTGGCGACCGGCATTCTGATCGCCAAGATCCTGGAATGGGGACAGATGAAATACGCCTGGATCCGCCTTTCCGCGGACGTATATTTTATCGACCGGCTGCCGATCGAGATTTCCGCAACGGTGATCCTGATCATCAGTGCCGTCGGCCTGGCGCTTGCCCTGTCCGCTACGCTGGTCCCCGCACGCCGGGCAGCGGCCATCCGTCCGGTGGAGGTTCTGCGCTATGAATAAACGCAAGACCTACATCAATTTTATTGTAAAACGGTACTTTTCTTCCCGCAAGAAGGTCAAAATGATCTCGACCACGTCCCTGATCACGATTATCGGGACTTTCCTGGGGACCTTTGCCATTATTGCGGCGCTTTCGGTCATGAACGGTTTCCGTGATATGGTCTTTCAGCGCACGCAGAACATGTCCCCGGCCCTGACCTTCTACGTCAAACACGCAACGGAAGAAGAACAGGAAGTATTGCTGAAAGAATTACGGAACAGCCCGGACTTCCGCATGACAACCCCCACGCTCGAGCGCAAGATG
>JAQULT010000049.1 GCA_028718545.1 Fidelibacterota bacterium
ACGGCAATACCGATCTTGCTCCCCTGCTCCGCAAACTCCGGAACAGCGGCATCGAAGTGCGCATCCGCGATATGGAGTAGACACATACATCCCATAAATTGAATCTTGAATCTTAAATCTTGAATTTTAAATTATCCGCTATTTATTCCCTAACAACCATAAATTAAGCCAAATAGCAAAAAATAATATTATTTTTACTTGTTTTTCTGAAATATTCGTATTATCATAAATATTAGAGTAACATTACAATATGCGCATGTTTTAATATGTTCAACGAACTAACCTTGAAGGATGTTCGCGTCTTTAATGATTGATGAAAGGGTTGAAGCTATGGAAATGAGTCAGGAACACGCAAAAAAGGATATCCCTCCCGCAGAAGTCACACAGGAACTGGTGGAGTTTATGAAAATTCTGGCAGAACCGAACCGATTGAGAATTGTTCAGTACATGTATTTGAACTCAGAACATTGTGTGACAAAGTTGGCAGAGCTGATCGGTATCACCCAGCCGGCTACCTCGCAGCACCTGAAACTCCTCCGGCAATCCGGAGTCCTAAGTTCCCGAAAAGACGGCAGAATGATCCTCTATTCACTGGACAGGGACAGTATCATGCAGCGTTACGGAAACGGTATCCGCCATATTAAGCAATTTTTCGGCAAAGACACGGTGGCCCCTTCCAAACACTGAAATAAAGTTTTTCAGTTACTATAAAAAGATCGTGGTTTAAGTATGCATAATAAAAACTCTAAACGACGTTCGCTGTTCGTATTTTTTCTTATCCTTGTTCTTGGCTGCAGCGGATTGTTGATCCGGCACCGGAATATGCTGTTCGCTACCGTCCCGCTTGAGGATATGAAAGTCCATGTTCTGGTACAACGGGATTATTTGCCGGAACTGAAGGAATCCTGTTACCGCGACAGTTCCTTTCTGAACCATCTGCGGTATACAAGACTTCATTCCTACATCGATACGATCATGGATCGTTATTACCCGGAACGGGACACTATTGCAGCGCCGCTGTGTTCGGACACCTGGCTCGATTCGCTGAACGGTCAGTATTTTCTGGTCATCCGCTACGATCTCCCGGACAATATCCGCGCACTCTCCCTTGTCAGTATAAAGAATGACAGTCTGATCAGTATCAATGCCTTCCGTAAAAACAGTATGGTCCCTTACACGTTCGGACCCCTGACACGGATCCGCCGGGATGTATTCGACTAGTCTTTATTCTTTCCGGACAAACTTTGCGATTGCGCTGATGGCAATGGACAGGAAAACCGCTACCGGAAAAATGATCCAGGCTTTTCCCCAGTAATCTCCCAGGAATCCCAATAGCAGATAGCTCATAATGGCCAGCGGCCAGATCACCGAAGAAACGGCGTTCGTAAATTTCTGATCGGGTTGCCGGCTGTAGTCACCGGTTTTGAGGAGCTTGTCATAGGCTTCCTTGATGCTGCCCGCATAGACAAAGACGAAGACCGCAGTTGCGACCGTCAGGAGCATGGCAACGACCCAGTAGGGCGCCAGCACGCCGGGTCCGGTAAGCAGAAAAGGCAGCAGGATCAGCAGCGGCGCAAGAATGCAAAGGCTCACGCCGATAATAATGGCCACGGTAAATGAAGGCGTAAAAGCATCCTTTTTATCCTCGATCTCTTTCTGCAGATGCGCCGGGAGCGTAAAATCCCCTTCCAGGAACTCAAATTTGGAAAGCCGCATACCGGCATAGATAAAGATCCCCACAGCGGCCGCCACCATCAGCAGCAGCACGACCACGCCTAAAACAGGCCTGGCCTGAGCATGGGCGAACTGTCCGTGTCCGTGACCCATAAAGCCGATCTGATTGATCAGGATCAGCGCGGCCACGCCGGCGATGCACATAAAGACACCGAGTCCGATCAATATACCCGATTGCCGTTTTTGATTTACATATTCTACCGCCTCTTCCCTGCTGACCTGCCGGGCTTTGGAAGACGCCGTACCTGGCGTGGAAGACGCGGGAGCAACATTCAGCTCCGCCAGCAATTCGTCGATACTGCCGAATTCCGCGATCACCCGGCCCACGGCCTCGTGTTCGGACAGTCCATCTTTTTTAAAGTGCAGATACTTTTCTTCCATATTGGCCATCATCTCCGCTTTGGCCTTTAATACCGCATCCGTCTTCGGAAGATTCGCAAAGACATTGTCGAGATAGCTTTTGATCGCATCCATGTTATGACTCCCTGATAAATTGATTGATGACGCTTTTGGTCAGGTCCCATTCCCTGCATTTTTCGCGGTAGTACGTGCGTCCGGCAGCCGTGATCCGGTAATAGGTCCGTACCCGGCCGAATTCGCCGTGGGCAAAATAGGACTCGATAAATCCCTGTTTTTCCAGCCGGTTGATTGCCGAGTACAGTGTGGTTTCCTTGATAATATAGCGTTCTTCCGAGATCGTCCGGATCTGCCTGGAAATATCGTAGCCGTAGGAAGGCTGTTCCCGCAACAGACTGAGAATGATGAGATCGTTATACCCGCGGATCACATCGGAACTGATCATTGTCATGCATTTCCTTTCGTTACTACGACTGTCATACTACGGCTGTCGTAGTATTAATATAAGGTGAATTTTTCTTTATACAAACTTTTATTCATCATTAAACCGGCTTATGGATTTTTAATTCAAGTAGTTTTTTAGTCTTTCTAATAGTTTATTCCATCGTGAATCCTGTTTCAGGTAATAAATCTTACAGCGTAACGCACTCTGACAGTATTACGCTCTCATTTGTGGCACATTTCCCCACATTAACAAGTATTTATACATGTAATATG
Source organism: Fidelibacterota bacterium (assembly GCA_028718545.1). Taxonomy (GTDB): domain Bacteria; phylum Fidelibacterota; class Fidelibacteria; order Fidelibacterales; family Fidelibacteraceae; genus M50B103. Next base: position 2,809 of record JAQULT010000049.1, read on the forward strand.
TTCATAATCAGGAGTAACGAAAGTAATTGCATATAAAATTAAAGCATGAATAAAAGCGTTGTTTTTATGTTGATTTTTTTTATATTTGTCCGCTGAAAGCAATGGCGACGTAGCCAAGTGGTAAGGCAGAGGTCTGCAAAACCTTTATGCACCGGTTCAAATCCGGTCGTCGCCTCATCTGTTGCCGAAGTGGTGGAATTGGCAGACACAAGGGACTTAAAATCCCTCGGCTAAATTAGCTGTGGGGGTTCAAATCCCCCCTTCGGTACTTTGAAGCCTCGTTCTACGAGGCTTCTTGTTATAATATATTAGTGCCGGTTCCCCCAAAGGGGTCCCCACGGGAAAGTCCGGTCTTCGGTACTTAACAGCCTCGCTTGCGAGGCTGTTGTTTTATATGTTAATACAGGTTCCCCTCCCAAGGGGATGCCTTCGGCACAAAGGGGTCCCTCCGGGAAAATCCCCCCTTCGGTACTTTGAAGCCTCGTTCTACGAGGCTTCTTGTTATAATACATTAGTGCCGGTTCCCCCAAAGGGGTCCCCACGGGAAAGTCCGGTCTTCGGTACGAGAAACCTCCTGATCCGGGAGGTTTTTCTTTATCACAAAGATCTGCCAATGAACTGAATAATTAATTTGATACGGCCGTAGCCCGACGACTGGAGCGCTGGGCACTGGGCGCTGCCTGCCCTCCGAAGCCCCGATAGGTCGGGGCGTAGGAGGGAGCACTGAGCACTGGGTTTCGGAGAAGCGGAGAAGTGGAGAGGCGGAGAAAGGAAGTAAAGATTTCTGTATTCTGGCTTCTGGCTTCTGGCTTAGAGGTCCCAGACCAAATCTGTATACAAAAATTATTTTTGGTTTTTAATAAAATTATATAGGAATTTGACTTTTATACCCGTATAGTGCGGCCTAAGGATTGATTGTATAGATAAGATAATTTCAGCCCCTATATAAATTTGCAATGATTGCCGTCCTGCTGTCGTTTGATTACGTGCGTAAGTCTTATGATAGCGAATATGAACTTTACGCACCGAAAAGGAATAGATATGAACATCTATGTAGGAAATTTGACTTACGACGCCTCAGAAAATAATTTACGCAATCTTTTTGGCGAACATGGTACCGTTACCAAAGTTAACGTCATTACTGACAAGATGAGCGGAAAATCAAAAGGTTTCGCATTTGTCGAAATGGAAAATGAAAAAGACGGCCAGAAAGCAATTGAAAAATTGAACAACTACGGATTACAGGGCCGTAACCTGACGGTAAATCTTGCACGCGCCCGTACCGAACGTCCCGCCCGTAATAATTGGTAAACAATCATTACATGTTTAAAAGCTCTCATTTTTGAGGGCTTTTTTTATATCTGGTTTTTTTGTAGCGGTTGTTGTTGATAACGATGATTGGAAGTGAACACCAGGTGCTGCCTGCCCTGCACCGTGCCGGACCGTAGTTCGCCAGCTGCAGGACAAAGGTTGGCAGCTCCGAGGCTCCGGAGCGAAACAGGGAGCGCTCATGATGCTTGCTTATCAGTGCATTTATTTGTTATATTTGTCAGATAAGCAAAGGATAAACACTACATGCAAGCACTCAAATTTCTTACTCCGGATCTGGTGCGCCAAATCGCCGCCGCTTATGGCACGCCCGTTTATGTCTACAGTGAAGCGGTCCTGCGGAAGTCCGCGCAGACCGCCCTCGCCTTCCCGAACGCTTACGGACTGACGGTCCGCTATGCTATCAAGGCGAACTCAACGGGAGCCATTTTGTCCCTTTTCAATAGCATGGGAATCCACTTCGACGCCAGTTCCTCCTATGAGGTCCACCGTCTGCTCCTGAACGGAGTCCATCCCTCCCGCATTCAGCTGACCGCGCAGGAACTGGCTCCCGATCTGAAGGAACTGGTGGAACGCGGAATCTTTTTCAATGCCTGTTCTCTGCACCAGCTTGAGACCTACGGGAAAGGCTTTCCGGTCCGGAACGTCAGCATTCGCATCAATCCCGGTATCGGCAGTGGCCACTCCAACCGAACGAACGTCGGCGGTCCCTCCTCCAGCTTCGGCATCTGGATCGAACATCTGGAAGAGATCAAAGCCCTGGCCGCCAAATACGATCTGACGATCAACAAGCTGCATTCGCATATCGGCTCCGGCTCCGATCCGGCGGTCTGGGAAAAGGTTACCAAAATGAATCTGGATGTGGTCCGGGAGTTCCCGGAAGTCCACACGCTGAATATGGGCGGCGGTTTCAAGATCGGGCGCATGCCCGGGGAAGCGACCACGGACCTGCAGGTGGTGGGCGTACGCGTGAAGCGCTTTTTTACAAATTTTTATAATGAGACCGGTCGCAAGATCAAACTGGAGATCGAGCCCGGCAGTTTTCTTGTGGCGGCCAATGGCGCGCTGATCTGCAGTATTGACGATAAGGTCGATACCGGCAAAGAGGGCTACCGTTTTATCAAGACCGATACGGGCATGAGCGAAATCCTGCGGCCGACGCTTTACGGTGTGCAACATCCGATCAAACTGGTACCAAAAAACGGCGATATTCCAGGCATGCAGGAGACAGTGGTGGTGGTCGGACATTCCTGCGAGAGCGGTGATATCCTGACGCCAACGCCCGGCGACGCCGAGGGTGTGGATACCATCACACTGCCCCGCCCGGTGATCGGCGATTATCTGGTGATTGAAGATACCGGTGCCTACTGCGCTTCCATGTGCGCCGTGAATTACAACTCTTTCCCCCAGGCCCCCGAAGTGCTCATCCGCGAGAACGGCGAAGCGACCCTGATCCGAAAACGGCAGACGCTGGAGCAGATGGTGGAGAATGAGTTGTGAGTTGTTTGGTTCAAAGTTCAAGATTCAAAGTAGAAAGTTTAAAGTGCAGATGGACAAAACTACATACTACCTACTACCTACTACCTACTACCTACTACCTACTACCTACTACCTACTACATACCTTCCTGCCTCTAATAAAAAATAAGCGGATGAAAAAATGGAAATCAAGCAATCAACACTATACGTCGTTGCGACTCCGATCGGGAATTTGGAGGATATTACTTACCGGGCGGTGCAGGTTTTAAAGGACGTTGATATCATCGTCTGCGAAGACACCCGTGTCAGCGGCATATTGCTGGAGCGGTACGGGATCCCGAAAAAGATCATGATCGCACACTACAAGCAGCGTGAAGCGGAAACCATTGCGCCGGTACTGAATTATCTCCGGGAAGGCAAAAGCATTGCTTTGATCTCCGATGCCGGCACGCCGGGCATCAGCGATCCGGGACATTTCCTGGTATCCGAGGTCGTCAGGGCCGGTTTCCCGGTCGAACCCGTCCCCGGCCCCAGCGCCGCTACGGCCCTGCTTTCCGTTTCCCATATCCCGAATACGCATTTCTACTTTGAGGGCTTTCTGCCGCACAAGAAAGGCCGCCAGACGCGACTGCGCTATTTGTCCGGACTGGATTGCGGCGTTGTCTTTTACGAATCCACGCACCGCATCCTGAAATTCCTGGATGAGCTGAAGGAGCATTTCGGCGAGCGCGAGATCCTGATCGGCCGCGAGCTGACCAAGATGCACGAGACCCTCTTCCGCGGCACGGTCTCAGAGGCCGTCCGCTATTTCGGCGAACATTCCACCAAAGGCGAATTTGTCATCTATATCCACGGAAAGACCGGCAGCTAAACGCCGGTAACATCCACAAATGTCACGAATATGTCGTCCACGGATTTCACGAATTAACACAATTTAACGCAAATTAAATTTAAGGTTGTGGATTTAGCAGCTTTAAAGAAAATGTGTGCTTTAAATTATTACTTCTTCGTAATTAAGAGTACCCTAAAAAATTTCACGAAACATTTTTCCAAGGATAGCACAGCCTGCCCTGCGAAGTCCGCCAATTAAAGGACGAAGTAGGGAATGAACACCTATTATTTTATTGTTGCGGAACATGAAGCTATAAAGCAATCTAAGCAAAAACGATAAATTTTTTCACAAATATCCGCGTATTAAAGTATCTGTTTTCTTTAGCACCTATGCCCACAACTACAAAATAATTCGTGTAATTCGTGTAATTCGTGGACTGTTCTATTTCGCGGCATTTTCGGATAAGATCAGAGGCCGAACATCAAGGTCCAGGACAGGTAGAAGCTGCGGGTGGCGGCGGGCCAGTAATTGTCGATGCGTTCATCGGGACTGTTGTAGTACACGTAGCCGAAGGTCTCGTACAGCGTATTAAAGAGATTATTGACCCGCAGGTTGACGGAATGTTCCATGTTCATGAACTTCAAAGGAATATTCAGGCCGATGTCCGCCACAAAATACGGATCGATGGCCGCGGATTCCGTGTTCATGAAGTCGATATACTGTTTGCCGCTGTAGCGCAGGTTCAGCCATGGACGGAAATGCTCGTGGTGCCAGGCAAGCCGGAACTTGGCCTGCAAAGCCGGAAATGCAGGGATCCGCTTGCCGGCGTAATCCGCAATGCCGCCGAAACCGCCCCAGCCCAGGGAGTCCGCCGTAAATTCCACGAACCGGTTATCCGCCAGACTCAGATTGCCCTGCAGACTGAATGTTCCGGGTCTGGCCGCAAGGGCGAGCTCGATGCCCTGATGCAGGGTCTTGGGTGCATTGCCGCGCAGGACCTGATCGGTATCGCGGTAGCGGTAATATACCGGGATCAGTTCGTTACGGAAATCCATGCGGTAGAGGTTCAGGGACATTTTCAGCAGCTCGGTACTGTAATCGAGTCCCAGCTCCAGATCGCGCAGGGATTCGTGATCGATCAGCGGCTCCGTTACCGTTCCGCCGTAGGGATCCGCAACCGCCGCGATCACCGAGGGATCGCCGTCGTCGTAAATGTCGTTGCTGGAAGGCTCCCGCGTGGACGTGGAAAAATTCAGAAAGGCGGAGAGGTCATTCGCGAATTGATAGCGCAGGCCGGTATGCATATCCAGGAAGTGGTAGGGCAGAATAAAGTGGAAAGGATTATCGACAATGCCCAGGCTGTCCTGATCCAGTGTAAAACGGTGCGTCAGATAGCGCAGGTCCGCCTGCAGGTAAAGTTTTTCGCTAAGCGTGAACATATCCTGGATATAGACCGAGGCGCTGTTCTTGCGCGTATGGTTCAGATAATAGGTATAATCCGCGCCGCCGAAGTCTTCGATATACACGAGTTTTCCGTAGTGCTCTGAGCCATAGAAGCGCAGGTCGCCGCCCAGTGTCAGCATATGTTTCGGCAGCAGATAGCGCAGGTGCCAGACTGCTCCGGTATAGCGGTTATCCAGCCATTTTCGCCGCATGACGTCAAGGTCCGTCGAATCATTTTCTATTCTGCCGACAAGATCGTAATCCGCGGGATCCGAATCCGCCTTATATTGCTGATAGTAACCGCTGCCGTCGATGTGGTAGAGCGTCGCGTACATTTTCAGTTTCTCGCTGAAGAGCTGCGTATGATTGATCAGGTAAACGGATTGCGTGAATACATCCCTGTTGACGTCCGAAAATCCGCTGTGAAAGGTAGTATCGGCATAAAAATTGTAGCGGCGGTCTTCGGGATCGTTCAGATCATAGCCGTACTGCGGACTAATGCCGTCCCAGGAAAAATTGGTCGCCTGGTCGCCCCAGAGATATTCCGCGCGCGTCATATGCATGGGCTGTACCCATTGCAGCGCTACATGCGCCGCCTGCTGTTCGGTACCGCTGCCGATGCGGTAGCCGCTGCTGTTCATATCGGAAAAACGGAAGGCGATGGAAATGCCCTTTTCCGGAAAAGGATTTCCCACGTACGATACGCTGCGTTTGCCGCCGGGAGCATTGAGTCCGTAAGTATCAATATAATTACTGTAGGCAAAATTTGCCCGTACGCCCGGCCGTAAAGCCGAGATATCGCTCTCGACATTCACGATACCGCCAAAGGAGCCGGAGGCCAGGGAATTCCCGGTACCGCGCTGCAGCTGCACGTCCGAGGCGTCCTGCAGAATATCGCCGTGATCGACCCAGTACACCGCATGCGCTTCGGGATCGTTCAGTGGCACACCGTTATAGAGCACGCCGATACGGTCCTGGGTGAAGCCGCGGATATTCAGGTAACTGTAGCCCGTGCCGTCGCCGGCGTCGGAATAGGCATAAACCCCGGGCTCCATTTCCAGCACCAGCGGCACATCCTGCCGGTGATACAGCAGATCGATATCCTCGCGGTCCAGCACGGACATCGCAACCGGCGTTTTGCCGTCAACGGCACGCTGTGCGGTGACGAAAACCTCGTCCGCATGCAGCACCACGGGTTCCAGCGCAATGCGGCAGTATTCCTCTCCGCATTCCAGCATTTTTTCGGCGTAGCCAATGTGCGAGACCGTTAAACGGACGGGGAATTTATTGACGCGCAGCGAAAATCCGCCGCTCTGATCGCTGTATGCGCCGGTTTTGTCATTCGAATTGACGATCGCGGCGCCCTGCAGGGCTTTACCGCTTTCCGCATTGATGATGATCCCTTTGAGGTAGTGTTGCCCGTAGGCAAATGACAGCGCAGCCCAAAGGACTGCAGCAAGCAATGTGAACTTTTTCATGTTTTCCTCCGCCGGTATTATCCGGATCAGGTTCCAGGGTGCCTCTCAGCCGACGGGTTGCAACCCGCAGCGCCCCTAACTTCTTGTGAGATATAACATTTTTATTTTAATATGTCAAGGAAGAAGTGGGGAAAGGGGGAAGAGGGGAAGAGGGGAAGTGGAGAAGTGGAGAAGTGGAGAAGAGGGGAAGTGGAGAAGTGGAGAGGTGGGGAGGTGGAGAGGTGTAGAGGAAAAAATCATTTTTTCCGTGCTTAAGATCACAGATTCGGTTGCGCTGTGTTTATTTTTTCCGGAAATCGCTTATATTTACAAAAAAAGGGGGATTCGATGCCTATCATTACAGATTTCAGGGATCTGAATGTTTATCGCAAAGCTTTTGATATGTCCGAAAAATATTCGAATTAAGTAAAACCTTTCCAAAGGAAGAAAAACTATCTCTGACCAGCCAGATAAGACGTTCTTCAAGATCGGTCTGTTCGAACATTGCCGAAGCGTACAGAAGCAGAATATATCCAAAAACACTGGCAGCTAAATTGAACATCAGCGAGGGCGAAGCTGCCGAAACGCAGCATTGGCTGGATACGGCCT
>JAQULT010000050.1 GCA_028718545.1 Fidelibacterota bacterium
CGGCGCCGATACCCGGCGACTGCAGAGCGCCCTGAGCGCCAATGCCGTCTATGCCGGCGGCGAGCATGCCTGGGACCTGATCACGGACCACGATCAGGCGCTGGCAACCGGTATGTACCTGTTCGCAGTGGAAAACCTGAACACCGGTTTTGTCAAGACCGGAAGATTTCTGGTCATTAAATAATTTTCTTGTAAGGAGCATTTCAAATGAAACGTTTTATCATTATCCTGACGGCCTTGTCCCTGAGCGTTGCCCTGTCCGGGACCACGATCCGGGACATCCAGTATACCGCGGATGCAAGCGGCAATTCTCCCCTGCTGAACCAGACCGTGACGGTTTCCGGTATCGTTTCGGGAGAACCCTATGCCTTCGGCGGCAATCTCATGTTCATCCATGACGCCGCAGGCCCCTGGAACGGCATCATGATCGACCTGGGCGTGCATGTCGACGAACTGGTTGCCGACGGCGTGATCATCGCGGAAGGCGATTCCGTGACCCTCAGTGGAAAGGTTATCGAAAACGGCGGCATGACGCAGATCGCCGAAGTAACTTCACTGGTCCTTGAAAAAGCCGGTGCCGGCTGTTTCCCGCCGACGGTGGTGAGCAGCGGTACTGCGGCACAGGAACAGTATGAAGGCTGCCTGCTTCGTGTAAAAAACGTCAATATTACTGCTGTGAACAGCAGTAACGGCGAATGGGAGGTCAATGACGGAAGCGGCGTCTTGAAGATCGGCGGGCAGGACATGGTCTCCTATTTTTTCTGGCCGGAGGAATACCAGAGCTGTATCGAGATCACCGGTCTTTTGAACTACAGCGGCGCAGCCTTTAAGGTCCTGCCCCGCCTTGCCTGGGATATCATTGAAGGCCCCATGAAAAGCGAATCGATGGTATACACCCGTATTCAGCGAATCCAGCAGGTTCGCTATTCCGATCTGCTGAAAACCCCCAAGATCTACCGTTCCGATTTTTCCTATCTGGTAAATCCCGATACCACCATTTACGTCAAAGGCGTCGTTACCATGCAGACCGGTATTGCCTATGCCGGTGCGGGGATCAAGTTCATCCTTTCCGATCTGCACGGCGGACCCTGGAGCGGCATTCTTTCCTATAACCAGGATTCCACCATTTATCCCAACATGTTCGTCGGGGATCTGATCGAAATGAGCGGATACGTCGGCGAATACACCACCAGCAACTGGTCCAACATGACCGAATTCTGGCTGGTGGGCGATGTCAATCTGCTGGGCGTGGAAGCGGTCCCGGACACGCCGGTGGTCCGTACCGGCGATCTTCGGCATCCCACAACAGCCGAACAATGGGGGAACGTCTTTGTCCGCTGTGAAGATGCCATTATTACCGACAATACTCCCGAATACGAGATCCTGAAGATCGATGACGGATCCGGTTCCGTGCTGGTACGCGCCGACTCCGACAGCCTCTCCGGCCGTGGGGGCGGGAAAGCCTATGTACGCCCGCCCATCATGACGCCCATTGAGTCCATCACCGGCTGGATCTACAACTGTTACGGCTATCACACCGATTCCACGACCTACAAGATCTGTCCGCTGTACAAGGAAGACATTGTCCTGGGCGAAGGACCGGCCATGCTGCTGGATCCCTTCCGTACGCCGGCCAACGTTCCGGCTTCCGATCAGGATGTGGTTGTTTCGCTGACGGTTTCCACTCTGCGGAACATCGACACGGCGATCGTTTACTATCGTGTCAATGAAAGCGATTTCACTGCCCTGGATATGGTCTACGCCGGTGATGACATCTGGTCCGGTACCGTTCCCGCGCAGGCAAATAATGCCATTATCGAATACTATTTCTACGTAGTGGACGATTCCGGTGACGTATCCATTCTTCCGGAGAATTACAATGAAAGGCTGTTTGCTTACAAGGTCCTGGATACCGCTCCGACGATCTATGATATCCAGTACACACATGCGCCTTTGGGCAACAGTCCGCTGGAAGGTGCAACGGTAACCTTTGATGCCTACGTCCAGACTGACGGCAGACTTGCCACCACCTTTACGGACAATTCCCGCAGAGGACTGCTGGGTGTCGCCAGCGGCCCCGGCGCGTGGAACGGTATCTGGGTTCTGGCAAGCACGAGTTCCCTGGCAAATCTGCGCGAAGGCGATCTGGTCCGTGTGACCGGAAAGATCACCGAAAACCATGAAGGTTATTATAAGTGGCAGAAGAACACCTGGGTCGTAGGTACGGTTCAATTCCTGCTGAACGAATTCCCCGTGGATCCCACTCCCGTCACGCTCGGCGATCTTGAAAATAATTTTGAAGCCTACGAAGGCGTGCTGGTTTCCCTTGAGGACCCGGCGGAGATCACGGCAGTCAATGCCTACGATATCACGGTCAGTGACGGCATCAACAGTTTCCTGCTCGATGATGACCTGGTTGCCGATTCCATTCTGGATATCAATTATATGGAAAATGCCGTCTTCAACAATGTCGATACCCTTATCGTCGGGGACAGCATCAATACCTTTACCGGTGTTGTCATGTACAGCTACAGCAGCGGCAAAGTGGAGCTCCGAAAAGCTGCGGATGTCACCTACACCAAGATCAGCGGACCGGAAACTTCCGTAGATCCTCTGCCTTCAAGCTTTACGCTGATGCAGAATTATCCCAATCCCTTTAACCCGGTGACCACGCTGCGCTTCGAACTGCCGGTCAGCACAAAGCTCCGTCTGCAGATCTATGATATCAGCGGACGCCTGGTAGAAGAACTGATCAATAACACCGTCAGTGCCGGCCGCTACGAATTACAGTGGAATGCAGCAAAATACGGTTCCGGAGTCTATATCTGCCGGATGATGACACCCGAATATACGGCAACACAGAAGATGTTGCTGTTGAAATAAACCTCTTATCAAAGCCCCGCAGACACTGAAAAGTCTGCGGGGCAAATGGGCTTGCGGCCCGGATGGAAAAATGAAGATTCGCAACGGAATATCTTTTCTGATAGCCTTTATCCTGATGCTGATACTGCCGTCGGCCTGCGGTCTTTTCCATCCGAAATTACCGGACCCCACTTCCCAAAATCTGCCGCCGGAAACGCACATCACTTTCTTTATTTATCCCGATACCACACTGGGACCCGGCGATTACTGGCTGAACGACGGCGATACGGTCCAGGTAACCGACAGTCTGGTCCTGGGACTCGATACCACCATCTCCGTACAAAAGGTACACTGGTGGGGCGACGATCCCGACGGCGATGTCATCGGTTACTGGGTCCGCTGGTCCTATATGGATACCGCGGTCTTCACCACCGAAGAAAGCGCGGTCTTCTACCTGCCCCTGCGCACGCAGTTCGATATCTACAGTCTTTTTGTGGCGGCGGTCGACAACGACAGCCTTTCTGATCCGACGCCCGCGGTACTCTCCTTTCCGGTCTTCAATTCGCCGCCTTCCGTGGAATGGAAGCTGAACTCCCTGCCGCAGAGCACCCGCCTGCAGGATTCGGTCCATTATTCCTTTACCCACCATTCCTTCTTCTGGGATGTCCGCGATATTGACGGGCTGGAAACCGTGACCGATGTCTTTTATGCGCTGGACGATACCAGTGACTGGCGGCATCTGCCCGGCGAACAGCGTGACGTGATGCTGACGGATATTCCTCCCGGTCCCCACCGTTTTTACCTGAAAGTCCGGGATATTGCCGGCGCGGAAAGTGAGATCATCCGCTTTCCCGATCCCCAAAGCGAAGACTCAAAAATTCGCCGCTGGGAGGTCAAGGAACCGCTCGGGGATATTCTGATCGTGAACGACTATCAGAACGATCAGCTGGTCTACCAGCATCAGAACCTCTATAGTGGCATCATCGAAAGCCTGGTCGGCACGGAGGGCTACTCGGTCTGGGAAATCGGCGGGGCCAGTACCAACACCGCGAATACCATTCCCTATTCTCCCGAAGATATCGAACGCAATCTCAGCTCCTTCTCGCGCGTATTCTGGTATACCTTCCGCGGTGAGAACAGTATCAATGCATCGGCGCTTGCCCTGACAAGATTCGTCGCCCAGGGCGGACTGCTGTTCATGAACAACGCTTCGACGGCACTGCCGGACACCTCCTGGAATTTTACCGATATTGCATCAGTATACCGTTACAGTCCCACCGGGCGCATATATCCCGGCGTGAACATTCTTGCCGACTGGGGAGATCCCGGACTCGACAGCCTTCTGAAACTCAAGGTCTCCATGACCCTTGCCGACCGGCTCTATGCGCTCAATCCCGGACCGACTTCCACTCTGCGCTATTTCTTTGAGCACGATTCACTGAACACCAGCGATTATACCGGTATGCCGCCCGTGATGGTCGAAACACCGGTAAATGAGGGAAAATGCTACTTTCTCTCGGTCCCGCTTTACTATCTGAACGGCAATAACAATCTGGATGAACTTTTTAAACATATTTTTGAACTTGAATGATACCTATGAAACAGCTGCTGAAATATTTTCTGATCTGCTTCCTGCTTACGGGTACCGTTTATGCACAGAAGGCCAGTATCCGGGGAGTGGTGACCGATGCGGAGAACGGGGAACCCCTGGTGGGAGTGAACATTATTCTACGCGGTACTTATTACGGTGCGGCAAGCGGACTGGACGGTTCCTACCTGATCACGGGCATGGGCGACGGCAGCTACGACATGCTGGCATCGATGATCGGCTACAAACAGTATCTGTACGGCGGCATTGAGATCAAGGACGGCGAGACCCGGCGCATTGATATCGCCCTGGAAACCACCGTACTTTCGCTGGGACAGGATGTCGTGGTCGTCGGGGATAAACCCCTGATCGACGCAACCTCCACCGCTTCTTCGGTCTCGGTGACGGCCGAAGATCTCATGGGCAAGATCGTGGAAAGCGTCAGCGATATTGTGGGCCAGCAGGCCGGCGTCAGTACCTCCAACAACGAGATCCATATCCGCGGCGGCCGCGTAGACGAAAGTCAGTTTATTGTGGACGGGCTTTCCATAAAGGACCCGCTGACCGGCGAGACCTCCAGCCTCTACGTGAATCCGAATGCCATTAAGGAACTGGAGATCATTACCGGCGGCTTCAACGCCGAATACGGCCAGGCCATGTCCGGCATTATCGATGTCAAGTTAAAGGAAGGCGCTTCCCGCTTTGAGGCCTCCTTCCGCTACAAAACCGACCAGATCTTCGGCAAGGCCGGGTTCAATACGGACAACCTGGAATTCACCCTGGGCGGACCGCTGTATAAAAGCGGTGGCATCCTGCCCGGCGAACTCTCCTATTTTGTGAGTGGCTATCTCTATCTTTCAAATTCCTACCTGCCCGGCGCTTCGGTCCTGTATCCCTACCGCGAATGGATGCAAACCTTTTCCAAACGCCAGGAGAATAACCTTTCCTCCATGGCCAAACTCAGCTGGAATCTCTCGCAAAAATACAAGCTCTCGGTTTCCTATAACCAGTCCGCCAATGTCAATCAGGGATATTTTACCAGCGCCTCCTTCCCCTATGCCTTTCAGGAGATCCTGGACAATTATCCCACCAACACGCGGGAATCCAAGGTCTTTAATACTCTGTGGACCCATACGATCAATCCCCGGCTCTTTTATACCGTCAATGCGGGGTATTTTTATACATCCTTCCACAAAGCGGTACAGAACAAGCACTGGACCGAATATGAGGAATGTCTGGATCTGGATCCCACGCAATATACGGCAAGGGACGAATACGGCAATATTATCGTCTTTACCGGCGATGAGTTCTGGGATCATGGCGACGCACCTTACTGGTACGATTACTGGAGCAAGAATTTTACACTGTCGAGCGCTTTCACCTATCAGCCCGGGATGCGGCACAAGGTCAAGGGCGGATTGGAACACCGTTTCACCGAGATGCAGGTGGTAGACATCTACAAACCCTGGCTGGGTTCGGGTCTGGGCGAAAGTTATGATTATTACAAGGTCAAACCTTCGGACGGTTCCTTCTACATTCAGGATATGATCACCTTTGAAGGCATGATCGCCAATATCGGCCTGCGTTACGATTACTGGTTCATCGGCGATTATGTAACACAAGCGATGCTGGATCCCGATATTCTGACCATCACACAGGCGGGCCGCGAAAAATATTTTGCGGAAACACACAGCCTTTTCGGCGCCCGATTCAAGGGACACCTGAGCCCCCGCCTGGGCATCAGTCATCCCGTGACCGACAATGATGTGCTGTATTTCAACTACGGACACTTTTCGCAGCTGCCAACCTACAACTATGTCTATGCAAAGCTGAATACGATCTCCGACAATCCCTACAGCCTGATCGGGAATCCGAATCTGAATCCCAAGACCACCGTGGCTTACGAACTGGGGATCAAGCATAAATTCTCGGCGGCTTCGGCGATTGAGTTCAAGGCCTATTACAAGGACATGTTCGATTACGAGACTGCGCAGACCATTACTTCCTTCAATCCCCTGGTCGGCAATTACAGCATGATGATGTACCTGAATATGGACTATGCCCGTTCCCGCGGCATCGAGTTGATCTTCCGGCAGACAGCGGGCCGTTTTTTCAGCGGCGATGCGGCTTTTACCTATTCGATCACAACCGGTAAAAGTTCGAATCCCGACGATAATGTGCTGGTCGAAGCGGGCATGATCCCGGAAAAACCGCTTTCGGAAAATTATCTGAGCTGGGACGAACCTTTCCGGCTCATTGCCAATTTGCGTTTCCGGGTCTATGAAGACGAACGTCCGCGCTTTTTCTTCAACAACTGGTCGCTCAATGCGCATATCGAAGCACAATCCGGGCGGCGCTATACCCAAAGTGTGATCCTGGATACCGTAACCACACCGGACGGAACAAAATGGTACATCGGAACTTCGCGCTCCGACAATCCCTACGGCGAGATCGCGGATCCCTACATTACCGTGGATCTTAAGTTCAACAAGGATTTTTACTACAAACATATGACCTACGGATTTTACATTGACATCCAGAATGTCTTTAACCATAAAGTGCCGAGGCGCATCAATCCATTTACCGGTAAGCCCTACGATCCCGGTGAGATCATCAGTTACAGCTATTACGGCGGACGCAATCCCAACGAGGATCCTTCGCGCTACTATGCCCCGCGGCAGGTCATGCTCGGGCTTTTCCTAAGGTTCTGATTATGAAACGCTACATACGGACATCTTTTCTCTTTCTGCTTCTGAGCGGCATGGCCTTTGCCGGACTCGGCGGCCAGCGCGCGGGCACTTCGATCTATAATTTCCTCAAGATTGATCCCAGCGCCAGCTCCGGCGGGATGGGAAGTGCCTTTACGACCATGGTCAGTGACGCTTCGGGCATTCACTGGAATCCGGCATTGAGCGTACAGATGGGCGGGAGTTCCGCGGCGATCTCGCACCTGCAGTGGTTTGACGGTATCGGCTATGAGTATATTGCGCTGAGCCATGCTTTCCGTTCCTGGGCACTGGGATTTGAAATGGGCGTTCTGCACATGGATCCCATGGAGATCACCACCGAGTACAATCCCTACGGTTCCGGGGAATATTTCAGTTATGCCGACTATTATTTTACGCTGAATTATTCGCGCAAGATGAGCGACCGTTTCTCTTTCGGCACCAGCGCCCGGCTGGTCCGGGAAGAATATCTCGATCTGGCAACAACTTCCCTCGTAGTGGATCTGGGGACTTTCTACCGCACGGGTTTCCGGGACCTTACCCTTGCAGTGGCCCTGCTGAACTTCGGTACCCCGGCGGGTCCTGCCGGCGAATATCCGGCCGGTGACGGCTCCATGCGCGAATATGAGCGTTATTCACCGCCCACGACCTTTCACCTGGGGGCTTCGATGACCGTCTACGCGAACGATTATTTCGATCTGCTTACCGCCCTGCAACTGAACCACCCGGTCGATAACGCCGAAACCTATATCTTTGCTATCAGGGCGGGTTTTCTAAAGACCCTGCAGCTTTCCGCCGCCTATACCATCGGAACGGATATGCCTTTTTCCCTGGGACTGGCCTTTTCTGCCGAACGCTGGCAGTCCGGACTCAAGATCGATTACGCCTTCCGTCCGCACCGCTATCTGGGGATTGTCAACCAAATACAGGTGAGTTATAATTTCTGATGAAAAAATCCTTTTTACATGCTTCTGCCTTTCTTCTGCTAATCCTTTTCGCGGCCTGTTCCGAAACCATGGATCTGCCCGATGCGGGTTCAAACCAGAATACGGGCATAAACCGGGATCCCAATAAATACGTACGGATCTCTCCCGACTGGTCCTTTGATGCACTGGACCTGCAGACGCCTCTGGACATTTTTCCGGCCGCGAACGGGCGGCTTTACATCGCTGACAGCGCCGCATCCCGCATTCGTGTCATTCGTCCCTCCGGAGAAATCGAAAGCGGACTCTACGACACTCTTGCTTCCCTTCCGCTGGATCCGGCCGCACTCTGCATGGATGCGCGCCTGAACCTTTATTACTGCGATCAGGGGGGTAAAATCTATGTGTGGCCGGAATTCTCCGCAAATACCGGCATCCGCGGTATCGTCACGGCGCGCGAATATAAAATCGCGGGGAAAGATACCTTATTGCATCCGCTCACGGGACTGGCACTCGGATTGACGGCAAAAACAAATGGGGATATCATTGATACAACCCAGACCGCTCTGATGGATTCCCTGACGCGTCCGAGCGTCTTTTACGATCCCGCATCGGTTATGAACCGAAACGGGTTGTATAACACCGAGACCGGTGTATTGATCCATGCAGGCAATCCCGTTTATGCCCAGATGCGGAAATCCTTTGTCGCACTTGCCCCCGCTCCTGCAGCTGAACTTTCGATCTATGCGCTGGATGCCATCAATAATTACATCCTGAAGATCACGATGATCCCTGCCTTACTGGTCAGACTTTCGAACGGGCAGAATGTATGGCATTACACAGGGATGTTGGAATCCTTTGTGGCTACTGCCGGAACCGGTGCGGGAACCGTTTCGGACCCGCTGAGCATGTGTACGGACAATGGCGGAAATATTTACTACACGCAGACCGGTGACTTTTTCTCCGTTCACAAACTGAGTACCGGCACTTACCGGGCGGATTTCAGCGTGGCCGCGGACGATATTATGCGGCTGGGCGAATTCGCTTATGCCCGCGATATCAGCGTGGCGCCGGACGGTTATATATTTGTGCTGGATACCCTGGACCGCGATGTCAAGATGTACAAATCCGACGGGACTTTCATGAAATCCGTCGCCGTGCGGGAGGAATGGCTGCGTTTAAGCGATTCCCTTTATGTCAACGATTCGCTTGTCGTCCGCGACACTCTGGTCCTGCAGCAATATCCCGATCTGCTGAAAAAACCCATGGCACTCTGCTATTATCAGGACGTCCTGTATATTCTGGATAACGGCAACCGCCGTATCCTGCGCTTTACCAAGGTCGATGATGTGATCATTGAGAATCCGGACAGAGAAGAGTAGCTGCGACACTAAGCTTCGTGAGCGCTGAGCTAAGGAGAAAGGGAGTATGGGGGTATGGGAGTGTGGGAGAGAAGGAGAACAGGAGAAAACAGAAG
>JAQULT010000051.1 GCA_028718545.1 Fidelibacterota bacterium
GCAGTTACGGCCTGTCAGTCTGTGCCGAGCGCAACACGCTGGCCGCTGCCGTGGCACAGGGAAAACGCGATTTCGAGGCCATGGCCGTTGTCAGCAAGGGCGGCGTCGCCCCCTGCGGAGCCTGCCGCCAGGTTATTCATGATATCTGCGGGGACATCGAGATCATTCTTGCCGACGAAAAGGGAGCGATCCGGAAGATCACCTCAATACAGGCATTGTTACCCGACGCCTTTGGCGATGCGGACCTGAAAAAGGGATGATCATGGCAAAAAATATTATCATCGGAATTGCGGGCGGCAGCGGTTCGGGAAAAACATCCGTGGCCAAGGCTTTGGTCAAGGACCTGCATCTGAACGGCGCCGTGATCATTGAGCAGGACTGGTATTACAAGGATCTCGCGTATTTGCCGCAGGAAGAACGGATCAAATGGAATTTCGACCACCCCGATTCCGTGGAATTCGATCTGCTGATCAAGGACCTGAAGGCCATGTCCGAAGGACAGACCGTCAAGGTACCGCAGTATAATTACGTTACGCATTCGCGGGCCAAGGAAACGCTGACGGTCGCCCCGCAGAAGGTGGTGATCGTTGAAGGTATCATGGTGTTGTACGAACCGCGTTTGCGGGATCTGCTCGATATAAAAATTTATGTGGATACGGATACGGACATCCGTTTTATCCGCCGACTGAAACGCGATATTTACGAACGCGGCCGCGCCATCGACAATGTGATCAATCAATACATGCGCACCGTGCGTCCCATGCACGAGACTTTTGTGGAACCCTCCAAGCGTTTCGCGGACATCATTATCCCCGAAGGCGGCAAGAACACGGTAGCGATCGATCTGTTGCGCACCAAGATCGCGTCATTGTTAAAAAAGTAAGGAAGGCTTATGGAAACAGGATGGCACCCCCAGAGCGGCTGTATCGAAGTGATTTGCGGCAGTATGTTCAGCGGCAAGACCGAGGAACTGATCCGCCGTCTGCGCCGGGCACAGATCGCAAAGCAGAAGGTGGTTGTCTTTAAACCCCATATCGATACGCGCTTTCACCGCGAAAAGATCGTCAGCCACAGCAAGCAGGAGATCCAGAGCATCGTGATCCGCGAAGCCGAAGAGATCCTCCAGCATGCCGTTTATGCACAAGTGATCGGGATCGACGAGGCGCAGTTCTTTAACGAAAAACTGGTCGAGATCGCCCAAAATCTTGCGGATTGCGGAAAACGCGTTATTATTGCCGGTCTGGACATGGATTACCGGGCGGTGCCCTTCGAACCGATGCCCCAGCTGCTGGCCATTGCCGAAGAGATCACTAAAATGCATGCCATCTGTATGCGCTGCGGGGCTCCCGCCAATTATACCCAGCGCATTTCCGCTTCCCGCGAACGGGTGGTTGTCGGAGCCGGCGAGGCTTACGAGGCCCGTTGCCGGCACTGTTACGAAGCGCCGGAGGAAGAGGAAGCCATGAGTCGTAAATCGTAAGTCGTTAAATCGTAAGTTATTAATTATCCATCGTGAAGCGCATGTATCAAGAGAGGGGTGAATGTTTTGAGTCAAATAAATAGAGTCAATTTATTTGACTCAATGCGATTGCCTGAGCGCGGACAAACAACAATTCCGGAACAAATTCCCGGCGAAAATAGTATGTATTTATCTTGAAAATTGGTAATGAATACTATAAATTTTACGCTGGAAAAAAATAAAACGCATAAATGGAGGATAACAACATGGCAAAGCTAATCGAGTACAATGTTGACGCCCGGGCCAAATTAAAGACCGGTGTCGATCAACTTGCGAACGCTGTGAAAGTCACCCTGGGGCCAAAGGGACGGAATGTTGTGATTGAAAAAAGCTTCGGCGCACCCTTGGTTACCAAGGACGGAGTTACGGTAGCAAAAGAGATCGAGCTGGAAGATAAGATCGAGAACATGGGCGCGCAGATGGTCAAGGAAGTTGCTTCTAAGACCTCCGATGTTGCCGGAGACGGAACTACGACCGCGACCGTTCTTGCCCAGGCCATTGTAGCCGAAGGCATTAAGAACGTAACCGCCGGCGCCAATCCCATGGAACTGAAACGCGGGATCGATCTGGCCGTTGCCGTCGTACTGGATGAACTCACGGCGATGAGCCAGAAGGTGAACGATTCCAAGGAAAAGATCGCACAGGTCGGCACCATTTCCGCCAACAACCAGTATGTGCGCATGATGAAATCCGGCAAAGACAAGGAAGAGATTATTGAGGTTCCCATCGGCGAGATCATTGCCGATGCCATGTCCAAGGTCGGTACCGACGGCGTCATTACCGTCGAAGAAGCCAAAAGCGCGCTGACTTCCCTGGATCTGGTGGAAGGCATGCAGTTCGACCGCGGTTATCTGTCGCCGTATTTTGTGACCGATACCGAAACCATGGAAGCGGAACTGGAAGATCCTTTCATCCTGATCCACGACAAAAAGATCTCGACCATGAAAGACCTTCTGCCCATCCTCGAAAAAACCACCCAAATGGGCCGTTCTCTGCTCATTATTGCCGAAGATGTTGAAGGCGAAGCCCTCGCGACACTGGTCGTCAACAAACTGCGCGGCACCCTGAAGGTCGCTGCGGTCAAGGCCCCCGGATTCGGTGACCGCCGCAAAGCGATGCTTGAAGATATCGCCATCCTGACCGGCGGTACCCTGATCTCCGAAGAACAGGGTTACAAACTTGAAAATGCCACCCTGCAGTACCTGGGACAGGCCGCCCGTGTCAGTATTGACAAGGACAATACGACCATTGTCAACGGTGCCGGCGATCCGAAACAGATTAATGCGCGCGTGAACGAGATCCGTGTTCAGATCGAGAATACCACATCGGATTACGATAAAGAAAAATTGCAGGAACGCCTGGCCAAATTGGCTGGCGGCGTAGCGGTGCTGAATATCGGCGCTGCAACGGAAGTCGAAATGAAGGAAAAGAAAGCCCTCGTAGAAGACGCCCTGCATGCGACCCGCGCCGCAGCGGAGGAAGGCATTGTCGCCGGCGGCGGTGTTGCCCTTCTGCGTACCGCGGCCGCATTGGAAAAACTGGAAAAGAAAGTCAGCGGTGACGAACTGATCGGCGTGGATATTGTTAAACGCGCCCTGCATTACCCGATCCGACAGATCGTGGGCAATGCCGGACTGGAACCCGCCATTATCGTCAAAGAGGTCTTGGACCACAAAGGCGATTACGGTTTCGATGCACGCCAGGAACGCTTCGGCTCCATGTTCGAATTCGGTATCGTGGATCCGACTAAGGTCGCCCGTACCGCAATTCAGAACGCCGCGTCCATTGCGGGACTCCTGCTGACCACAGAGGCGGTCATCTCGGACAAACCCGAAGAAAAAGAAGCCGCACCGGCAATGCCGCCGGGAGGCATGGGCGGTATGGGCGGAATGTATTGATCCGCATACCGCGATAAATACCGGTAAAACCCCGCAAACGCGGGGTTTTGCTTTTCTCCGTGAAAAACACTGCTCCGGAATGGACGCATTTTAAACAAAATCATTTATTCCGGTCCCCGAATATGTTATTTTACAACGATGGACCGTAAACACATCTTCCGGACATTCTTCTGCTGCCTTCTCTGTGTGCATATCGCTTTTGCCGATTCCCTGCAGGAATATGATAAAAAGATCGAGCAGAATACCCGGCAGATAAAGGAGCTGGACCGGCAGATCTCAACCCTTCGTTCCGAAATGAGCAAATATCAGCAGCAGGAAAAGGGCATTCTCTCGGAGCTGGATAACACCCGGCAGCGGATATCCCTGACCCGGGAGAAGATCCGTCTGCAGAACCGGGAGCTGGAATTGCGGCGGGCGAAACAGGCACAATTGCAGAAAGATTACGAACGGGCACAGGACGAAGGTGTGGCTCTGATCGAACGCTATGAGAAAAGGATCGTTTCCGCCTACAAGCTGCGCCCGGCACGGCAAACGGACCTTTTTGTCGATGCCGCTTCGCCGCGGGAATTCTATTACCGTATCAAATATATTTCCGCCGTCAACCGTGCGGACCGGCAGCTGCACCAGAACATTAAGAGCAATATGACCCTGATCAGCCGGCGCCGTACCCAGATCCAGCAGGAAGCCGCCGCTATCCGGGATAGGCTTGCCGCACTGCAGCAGGAACAGAAAAGCCTGGATAAACTGCAGGCGGATCAGGAAAAACAATACGACAAAATCCGCTCAGATAAAGCACTTCTTGCGGAACAATTGAAGGAAAAAGAGGCCTCCCGTAAAGCCATCGAAAAGATCATTGAAAAGACCCAGCAGGACAAAAAAGCCTATCTGGCACGCCTGGAAGAAGAACGGAAAAAACGGGAAGTGACCGAGGCACCCTTCAGTTCCAAAAAAGGGAAGCTGCCCTGGCCGGCTTACGGGAATATCGTCACGGAATTCGGACGCCAGGTCCACCCGGTCCTGGGAACCGTGACCGAGAATTCCGGGATTGACATCAAATCCGCCGCCGGCAATGCGGTCCGGGCAGTCAGCGACGGCATGGTGGTGACCGTTACCTGGCTTCGCGGCTACGGCAATACCATTATCGTCATGCACGACAACAGTTATTATACTGTCTACTCGCACGTGGATAACATTTCGGTCATTCAGGGTGAATATGTCGACAGCGGTCAGCAGATCGCCAGCGTCAGCAGTGACGGTTCCATGGACGGGACGCTGCTGCATTTTGAATTGTGGCAGGAACAGGAAAAGCTCAATCCGCGTTCCTGGCTGCGCTGAAAGGAAATATTATGCAGAAAAAACGGGACCTGAAAAATCTCTATACCAGCCTCTTTAACGAGGAAGTCCGCACTATCGAGGAAATGCCGCGTTCGGGTTCTTACCGGGAGTATTACCGGCTCACCGGCGTATCGGGCAAAAGCGCGATCGGGGTCTATAACGAGGACCGGAAAGAAAATATTGCCTTTTTGTCCTTCTGCCGCCATTTCCGCGCTCACGGCGTACCGGTGCCCGAGATCTACGCCGATGATCTGGATAAGCATATCTACCTGCAGGAGGACCTGGGGACCCTGACCCTTTACGACCATTTGAGCAATGTTTACAAAAACGGCATATTCCCCCAGCATCTGATCGATCTTTACAAGGAGGTCCTGAAGATCCTGCCCCTCTTTCAGATCAATGCGGGAAAGAACATCGATTTCAGCAAATGCTATCCGCGCTTCCGCTTTGACCGGCAGTCCATTATGTGGGACCTGAACTATTTTAAGTATTATTTTCTCAAACTTGCCCGTATCGCCTTTGACGAACAGGAACTGGAGAACGATTTCAATCGCTTCACCGATTTTTTGCTGGAAACGGAGACGGACTTTTTTATGTACCGGGATTTCCAGTCGCGGAATATTATGCTGAAGGACGGGAAACCCTATTTTATCGATTTCCAGGGCGGCCGCTACGGCGCCTTGCAGTATGATGTGGCTTCTCTGCTTTACGACGCCAAAGCGGATATTCCCCAGTATATCCGCGATCAGCTCTTTGAATACTATCTGGATGTTCTTTCCGAACATTGGGAAGTCAACCGGAAAACGTTTAAAAAATATTACCACGCCTATGTGCTGGTGCGTATCCTGCAAGCCATGGGCGCTTACGGTTTCCGCGGCTTCTACGAGAAAAAACAGCATTTTCTTAAGAGCGTTCCCTATGCCGTTGAAAATATTTCCTACCTGCTGAGCGTCATGGACCTGCCTGTGGAGATCCCGGCTCTGAAAAGCGTACTGAAAAAGATCACGGAGGAAGAACGGCTGATGAAATACGGCCGCTCCGACAGTGACAGGCTGACGCTGGAGATTAGCAGTTTTTCTTACAAACGCGGTATTCCGGACGACAACTCCGGCAACGGCGGCGGCTTTGTCTTTGACTGCCGCGGCATTCTGAATCCCGGCCGCTACGAGGAATACAAGGAGCTCAGCGGAAAGGATAAAAAAGTGCAGGATTTCCTGCGCAGCAAGACGGATATCACCGGCTTTATTGAACATGCGGTCGCGATGGTTGAACCCATGGTCGACAATTATGTCCGGCGGAAATTTACGCACCTGATGGTCAGTTTCGGCTGTACCGGCGGCCGGCACCGTTCCGTCTACTGCGCACTGGAACTGGCAAAATATTTCCGGAAACGCGGCGATATCATTGTCAAGCTGAACCATTTTTAAATAAAAAGGGGCCCAAGATGAAAGCAATGATCCTGGCGGCGGGAAAGGGCACGCGCCTGCAGCCCATGACGGATATTATGCCGAAGGCCCTGATCGGGATCAACGGTGTCACCCTGCTGGAACGCGCCATTCTAAAAATGAAACGCGCGGATATCGATGAGATCGTGATAAATGTCCACCATTTTGCGGACCAGATCGAACATTTTTTAAGCGAACACGATTTCGGCGTCAGGATCCATATTTCCGATGAACGCAAGGGACTTCTGGATACCGGCGGGGCGGTAAAAAAAGCGCGCCCTTTTCTTGCCGGCGAAGATCCCTTTTTTGTCTGCAATGTGGATGTGATCTCCAATATCAATCTTCTGGATATGCTGTACCTGTATCAGATGAGCCCGGCCATGGCCATTCTGGCCGTCCGCAAGCGCGAGAGTACACGGCAATTGTGTTTTGACGAAAACCAGCACCTGGTAGGCTGGAAAAACCGGGAGAGCGGAGAACTGAAGGGGGAGGAAGGACTGCATTACGCTTTCAGCGGGATCCAGCTGCTGCATCCGGCGGTTTTTGAATATATGCCGGACCGTGAATGCTTTTCCCTGATCGATTTTTATCTGGACCTGGCTAAACAACAGATTATCCTTGCCTATGATCATACGGACGGCGAATGGATGGATATTGGTACTCCGGAGCGGCTGAAAAAGGCGATCGCCCTCTTTGGCCGCTGATCCGGCATTAAGATAAAGATCTCTTAAAAATCCGGGCGTAACCAGTACAGCTCGAATGCCGGCATTTTCCGTTTTCATCGTCCTTCGCATCAACGTGTTATTATCTGTTCTCCAATTAACTTTTTCTGTCCGCATTTATTGGCGTTAGAGTTAGTAAAAATACGATTTCCCCAAGCGGAAAGTGCAAAGCGTGTTTAAAATTTTTTATTTATTTCATTTTTTATTTGCATTCAGTAATTATTTATTTAATTTTTCATAAATACCATAATTCAACGTGGGTCATTCTTATGGCTCAATACAAAGAAATGCATCTTGCCCATCTTCGTTTTTATTATAAACGGGGATCTTGTGAATGCGGGAGAAAAAAAGGAGGTAAAAAATGCGAAATACATTGCTTGTGATCGCGTTGGCCTTTATTAGCGTTTTTTCGTTGGCGCAGACTGCGGGTGATTACCGCTCGAAACAAAGCGGCAACTGGACCGCAACTTCTACATGGCAGATCTACAGCGGCAGCGAATGGCTGGACGCCGAAACAGCGCCCAACAGCGGATCCGGCGTGGTGACGATCCTGAACGGCCACACGGTCACGATCAACTCCACCCTGACCATCGACCAGACGGTCGTAGCCGAAGGCGGAACATTGACCGTTGACTTGGGAAGTTCGGAAAGTCTGACCATCAATAATGGTACCGGCGACGACCTGACAGTGAATGGTACGCTGAATCTTACACATGTCATTTCTAACGGAGGAGAGGGATTAACCGGTACGGGTAAAACCGTCATCAACGGCACCTGCAACTGGATAAGCGGTCATATCACAAACACTAATTTCAACATCGCCTCCGGCGGTGTGATGGACATGGAGGGCAGCGGCGAATGCAGAATTAACGAGGATGGCGTTGTCAACAATGCCGGAACGGTAAATTTTGCAAAGTCCGGTGTGGCGTTCGTGATGTATTATAGAGGCACTTTTAACAACCTGGACGGCGGTGTTTTCGAAGCAACCACCAATGAATCGATCTATCACAGGAATGATCTAAGTTCGGGTAACATGCCCGTATTCAATAATGCCGGCACCTTCCGAAAAAAGACCGGCACGGGTACAACAACCGTTTACAAGATGGATTTCAACAATACCGGAACGGTTGATGTGCAAAGCGGTACCTTGAAATTCACAGCTTATGCAGACGGAACACATACCGGAACCTTTACGGTTGCATCGGGAGCGAATATCCTGACGGATGATAATTCCGACCATAATTTCAACGAGGGCTCCGTGATCAACGGCGCCGGAACATTTGAGATCACCAACGGCCTTATCACCATGAACGGCAGCACGAACGGCACGGTGATCGGCTCTGATCTTACGTTCAAACTTTCAGGGAATTCAAGGCTTAACGGAGACGGCAAACTCAGTGTTAACGGAACCTTTGAATGGACATCCACCGGAAATATTGAGGTGGAAAATTTCATCATCAGCCAGGGAGGAAAGCTCAATATCAGCGGCGACAGTCAGAAAACCTTCAGAGCCTATCCGGGTGGTACCGAAAAAATCGACAACTACGGGACGATCACCTGGACCGGTACGGGAGCAATAGGGGGTTATGGTTCGATCAATAATAAAAGCAGCGGCGTGATCGATATTCAGAATAACGCAACCCTGGATGCCAGCTCCGGGGCGTGGACGGTTATCAACGATGGCTTAATCAAAAAATCCGCCGGTACCGGCACGTCAAGCTTCCGTGCCAATTTAACCAACCACGGCACATTGCAGGTTGATACCGGAACACTGGATTTGTATTACGGCACTTTCACCAATTATAGCGACAACAGTGGGCATCCGCGGCTTAATGAGGGAATATATAATTTGCATGGAAAGTTAAAATTTAAAGCCCAGTATGATCGCCCCATTGAAGGTAACAATGCGATAATTATTCTTGACGGAACGGAATCCGGTATGCTTTTATTTGACGGCAGCAATGCCCTGGCAAATCTGGCTTATATAACGTCTGAAGGACCGGGAGCCAGCCTGACTCTGCGTAACGGCCGGGATTTTTCAAGCGGAGCCGCCGCATTTACGAATTACGGTACGCTGGACTGCGGCACGAATATATTTTCCAACAACGGGACCTTCCTGAACGCGGACTATGCCTGGCTGATCATCGCTTCACCGGACGGGATCAGTTCATCGGGCCTTACCGGAAATATTCAGAGCAGCGGGACACGCACATTCCATACCGGCGGTAAATATCACTATAACGGAACATCCGCGCAGGTGACCGGCAGCGGTCTGCCCGCAGCGGTCAGGCACCTCATGATCGAAAACAGCGCCGGCGTGACGCTTAGTTCAAGCGTAAACGCAAGCAGTAATCTCACCCTCAGCGAAGGGGCCTTGTCAACGGGTTCCAATACGCTGACGCTGGGTTCTTCTGCGGAAAGCGTTGGCACGCTCACTTATACAAACGGAAAGATCATCGGGAATTTCAAGCGCTGGCTTGCGGCGTCAACGGTAGATGAC
>JAQULT010000052.1:0-5830 GCA_028718545.1 Fidelibacterota bacterium
CATAAACCAGGCCGAAAAGAAGCACTTCCGGGGATCCGAAGACCCTTGGATTGACGAACATACCGGAAATGCAAAAGAAGATGGGAATAAAGAATGCATAAATATTGTGCAGACTTTCCTGGATCACGTAGCTCAGGTCCGTTTTGGAGAGTGAAAGTCCCATCACATAAGCGCCGATGATCATAGCCAATCCGGCAGATTCAAAAATTCCCGCAAGAAGCAAGGCAAGTCCAAAAGACATAATACCAATCGTACTGTGCTGCTGGAAAGTTTTGAGATATTTACCGATAAAGGGGGCAAATATCAGTCCGAGTGCCGTAAAAGCCAGCCAGACAGCCAGGGCTTTGAGTGAGATGCGTCCCACAAAAGCCCAGTTCGGTCCGCCATGGGGTCCCGCGGCAATTCCGATCACAATGGCCAGAAGAATGATCCCAAGCACATCATCGATCACTGCACTGCCCAGGATGGTAACGCCTTCGGGCGAATTGATTTTTTTTCGTCCACTCAGGATCCTCGCGGTAATGCCGACGGATGTTGCCGTACTCATCACTCCCAGAAAAAGTACACGCGGATCCATGAGAGGGACCTTCAGAAAAAGACTGGCAATGTAAGCACCGCTAAAAAAGGAAACCGCCACTCCCAGTCCGCCGATGACGATACCCGGAAGGGAAAAGCGCATAAAAAGATTGATATCGGTCTCCAGGCCGACCATAAAAAGCAGTAAAATGGATGCGATCACCGAGAATGCATATAACTCCGGAGATACCGGCAGGGTAGCTGCGGGATTGCCGATCAGAAAATCCCCGAATACACCGTTCGGGAAACCCGGTAAAGGAATACCGCCAAGAACGAAGGGACCGATCAGCATACCGGCAAACAGTTCACCAATGACATCGGGCAAATGAATGCGGCGGAAAAGTTTTCCGCTATACTTTGCCGCAAAAATGATCACGGTCAGTTGGAAGACCAGCATCATCATCCGGTGAACCATATTGGATTCCGTTGCGGCATCGGCAAAGAGCGGCGTCAGTAAAAACGCCAGGAGCAGGAATGATCGTTTGAAAAGTTTCATTTTGTTTCCCGTTGCAGGATGCGGATCTCAATAATCTGATGAAGAATATAAAAGGCGATAAAAGAGAAAATAAAAGGCAGAGCTTCTAGGGCTTTGCTGAGGATCAGGATCAGGATGAACGCTGCCATCAGGATAAAACGGGCAAGTGTCCAAATATAAACCTGTTTCATGATCGCCTTGAAGTCCGCACTATCGGATTCTTTCCTTTTGGCGACAAGGTATGCCGTTAATGCATTTAGCAGGCTTATCAGTGCGGAGATCAGATTCTCTTTCAGATAGGCGGCGTGGTTCAGCAGGATCATCAGTGCCAGCACGATTCCGGTCAGCAGAAAAATGATCACATAAAATCGCAGCCGTACCCAAAGGGTAATTTTATTTACATCCGTATCATTGTTACGATGATCCATCTCAGCACTCCCAAACCGGCTGAAGATAGCAAAAAATTCTTCAAATGTAAATGATCAAAGCGGGATTCGGAGGATATTTTCGGGTGGCAGGGATTTATTCTTCAATGACCTTATATACCGTTTCGCCGGGGAACACCATATTGTATTGTTCTCTGGCGATCTTTTCGATATGCTGCTTGTCATCCAGAAGTTTGGTCTTTTCATCTTTCAGTAACTTGTGTTCCTGTTCCAGCCGGATCTTTTCTTCAACGAGTGTTCGCTGATTCTGTTTTTCCTTGAAAAGCGAAATGGCGCCGTTCTTATTGAGCAGCAGCAAAGCGAAACACAGAATCAGGACAATAAGCAGAACCTTCACACGTACCGGTGTTGTAAAAGGGGAACTATTTGTAAGCTTAAGACTCATTCGATAAAGCCGGAGAGCGGAGAAAAATCCCCGCTCTCTGCTATAAGTATCTGCTTATTTATGTCCGGAAAGTGCGGATAGTCCGCGAAACTTCTTCACATCGTCCAGTTCTTCCTCAATACGGAGCAACTGGTTGTATTTTGCGATGCGGTCGGAACGGGAAGCCGAACCGGTCTTGATCTGTCCAACACCGGTGGCAACGGCAAGATCGGCAATAAAGGTATCTTCCGTTTCGCCGGAGCGGTGACTGATCACGGCGGCAAAACCGTTCAGTTTCGCAAGTTCGATCGTATCCAGTGTTTCCGTAACCGAACCGATCTGGTTCAGTTTGATCAGAATGGCATTTGCGGATTTATGATCGATACCTTTCTGCAGAAGTTTCGGGTTGGTGACGAAAATATCATCACCGACCAACTGCACTTTTTTGCCAAGCTTCGCAGTGAGTTTTGTCCAGCCTCCCCAGTCATTTTCATCCAGACCGTCTTCGATAGAGACGATAGGATATTTTTCGATCCAGGAAGCATAAAGCTCGATCATTTCTTCGGAACTCAGCATTTTATTCTCGGAAGCAAGATGGTATTTCCCGCTTTTCTTATCATAGAACTCGCTGGCGGCTGCGTCAAGAGCAATGAACAGGTCTTTTCCCGCTTTGTAAGGGGTGCGTTTTGCGGCTTCCAGGATGACCTGAATAGCTTCTTCATTGGAACGTAAATTCGGAGCGAATCCTCCTTCGTCACCAACTGCGGTATTCAGCCCTTTTTCTTTCAGGACTTTCTTGAGATTGTGAAAGACCTCAACGCCCATCTGCAGGGCTTCGGCAAAACTCTTTGCTCCGCAGGGATAGATCATGAATTCCTGAAGATCGACATTATTGTCCGCATGGGATCCGCCGTTGAGGATATTCATCATCGGGACCGGCAGTACCCGGGCATTGACTCCTCCGAGATACTGATAAAGCGGAAGACCCAGATAATCGGCGCCTGCGCGGGCAACAGCCATGGAAACGGCAAGGATGGCATTTGCGCCGAGTTTTTCCTTGGTTTCGGTGCCGTCGAGTTCATGGATCATGATACCGTCAATAAAGGACTGTTCCAGGGCATCTTCGCCGACAATGCGGGGAGCAATGATATCGTTAATGTTCTGTACCGCTTTTAAAACGCCTTTTCCCATAAAGCGATCCCCGCCGTCACGCAGTTCCAGAGCTTCATGTTCACCGGTCGAAGCTCCCGAAGGAACGGCAGCGCGGCCAAAAGCGCCGCTTTCAAGCAGTACCTCGCATTCGACGGTCGGGTTCCCGCGGGAATCCAGGATCTCACGCGCGAATACATCAATAATGACAGACATATATATTACCTCCATTTTGTTTGCAATTCCGGCGGAATTTAATGCATTGGGCCAGGGTTTCAAAAGGAAATCTAGGACTCCTGTTCCGAAAGCCAGCGTTCGGCATCCATCGCCGCCATACAGCCCGAACCCGCGGCTGTAACCGCCTGCCGGTAAACCGGATCCTGAACGTCACCGCAGGCAAACACGCCCGCTGTGCTGGTCTGCGAGGATTTTCCTTTGGTGATGATATAACCGGTTTCATTTTGTTCCAGGGAATCCCTGAAGAGCTCCGTATTCGGGTGATGGCCGATGGCGACAAAAAAGCCGGAGCAGGGAAGATCTTCCGTTTTTTGGGTCTTTACATTGCGTATCCGCACGCCCGTCACTCCGACGGGACCGGGTTCTCCCAGTACTTCCTCGACAACGGAATCCCATTTGACCCGGATCTTTGGATGGTTCAGGGCTTTTTTTGCCATGAATTTCGATGCCCTGAATTCATCACGGCGGTGAATAATAGTAACCGTTTTTCCGAAATGCGTCAGATAAAGCGCTTCTTCCAGGGCCGTATCGCCACCGCCTACCACGACGATGTCCTTGTCCCTGTAGAAAAAACCGTCACAGGTGGCACAGGCACTGACTCCGTATCCCTTGAGCCTGCTCTCGGATTCCAGTCCGAGATATTTGGCACTGGCTCCGGTGGAAATGATCAGTGCTTCGGCTTCGTAGCCTTCTCCTTCATCGTCCCGGATCCGGAAAGGGTATTGGGAAAGGTCCACGTCCTTTACCATACGGAACTGGCTTTCCGCGCCAAAACGCAAAGCCTGTTCACGCATCTTCTCCATGAGTTCCGGACCACTGATCCCTTCGGGAAAGCCCGGATAATTCTCGATATCCGTTGTTGTCGTCAGTTGCCCGCCGGGCTGTGCGCCCTCAAAGATCAGGGGTTGCAATCCCGCACGTGCGGCATAGATCGCCGCTGTCAATCCCGAAGGTCCGCTGCCGACGATAATTAGCTTGTAATGTTTACCCATTAAAGATCCTCTAATTTTTCTTGAATCCCGGACGGTTTGTCCGGATGGCATAGATCGCATTGGTCTCGCATTCGCTAACATACAGCGTTTTCATATCGCTGCCGCCGAACTCCACATTGCTGGGTTTCCTGCCCGGGGTAACCAGGCTGTCCAGTATGATGCCCTGCGGCGAAACGACATAGATCATTCCGCCGCCGAAATAGGCAATGTAAAGGTTTCCGTCCACATCGCAATCCATTCCGTCAGGATCGCGGTTCCCCTGCGGTAATACGATCAAGGTATCCAGTAAGCCGAGCCTGCAGTTGATCTTCAGAATGTTCTTATTGACGGATTCTCCCACATAGAGAGTTTCTCCGTCGGGCGAGAAGCAGAGTCCGTTGGGAAATTGCAGACCCTCGATCACCCAGACGGTTTCACCGCTGTTCGGATCGACCCGGAAAAGACGCCCGTCATGCAGTTCGCGGTTATAGGATTTCGGATCGGTAAAATACAGCATGCCGGAAGGGGATACGCAGATATCGTTGGGACGGTTAAAACGCCGTCCCTGCTGATCGCTGTCACTCAGTACGCGCAGTTCTCCCTGCACCGTGTATTTTAGAATGGAAGGTTTCCCGTACTCGCATATATAGAGATTCCCCTCCTTGTCAAAAACACAACCGTTCGTATTGACAAGCCCGTCCCTGTCGTTTAAAAGGGTATCAAGAACATTTTCCCGGAGCTCCCCGATCCATCCGCCGTAACAGTTGGAAAAGACCAGTCTGTTCCCGTGGAAGGCTGGACCCTCCGGGAAATTCAATCCTTCGGCGACACATAAAAAATCTCCGCTGAAATACTTCCGGGAACTGCAGGAAAAAACCAGCAGGGAAGCAAAGAGCAAAACGAGCAGAAGACTCATGAAAATCCCGAACATTTTTTTCATTTTAATTCCGTTTCCCGCCATGAATGAATTATACATAAAATTCAACCGAAATCAAATGGATTATGCCGGTGCACGACACTTTGAAAAGGTGAAAAAGACTGCCGGAGGCAGTAGGGAATTATTTTACGGGACCGGGTTCTCTGCCGAAAAAGCGCCGTATCAGAGGAATGTTGTGTTTACGCAGCGCCCGCAGGGGTTCCGACTGCTTCAGCAGCTGGTATTTGATGAGGCTGCGGAATATCCGCGTTAGGTTGCGCTGTGCATTTGAAACGGAACGTTTTACACGGGAAAAGTAACTCTCGATATTGTCACGCCGGAAATGCAGGATAGTCTCCAGATCATCTCCGTCGGCATAATACCCGCAATGAAAATTTCTTCCTGCAAAGGCCTGCCGGGGAAAATTCAGCTTTCCAAGACCGAAGATCCGGAAAGAACGGGACAGAAAATCGTTATAGCGGATACGACAGGCCGAGCCGCCGCTGAGATTGAAGATCCGCCGCGAAAGCAATGCCGAATTTTCGATGGCATTGGCAAAGGCCCGGGCCGTATCCTCCGGTGTTGCGATCTCCATTGGGGTGTTCAACGGCATATGGAACATCAGTTTACTGATCTTGTGATTGTTGACTCCCATAATCGCCGTCAGGCGAAAGATACTCCAGTCCAGCGCGGAAT
>JAQULT010000052.1:5930-9289 GCA_028718545.1 Fidelibacterota bacterium
TAACGGGGACCCGGAGCCGCCGAAAATTTTCTTGTGCATTAAAAAACATTAGTTTAAATTTATTATTATAATTATTTAAGGAGAAAAAATGATGATCAAGTCGCGCCCTGTCATATTTGTTCTGGCAATATTCCTGCTGTTTTCCTGCGATCTTTTTAATTCCGGTGACACGGGTATGCTGGTTTTTAAAGGCGTCCAAAATCTTCCCCCACAGATCACTGCCAAAAGAAGCGAATTATCAACGGTACTGATACCGGGTGAAAACACGCACACAATGTACAGCCGGGATATGAAATTCAATGTCTATGAGATCTATATTTCCGAGGAACTTGTCGATACGGGCTTAAGCGATCTGTTTCAATGGTACAAGATCGGGGAGAATAACGGACTGAAGTCCGTTCATGAATATGAAATGCAGGCGGATGATCTTCCGCCGGGCACCTATAAGAGTCTGAAGATCATTTTCCGGAATGAAGTGCTGCGCTACGCCGTTTATATCAATGATACGGCCAATGTGGTCCTTATGCCGTCCTCACTCGGAGAAAGCGATAGCGGCGACAGCAGTTTTGTGATCAATTATTTTTCTGCAAAAGGAAGTTTTATGCATTCGGATGCCGGTTTTGAACTCATGTCTTCCGGAGAAAATATTCAGGGTTTCCGGATCAATGCCGGCAGAACCACCACGCTTTACTGGATGGGTGGCAGTCCGGATGCCACCTGGAGCGATTTTACCTTTACCTGGCATGACATGGATGAAGACAGTCTGTGGAGCCCCGGCGTGGATTTCGTAAATAATTTTGAAGGTCCCGAAGGCGTGCCGATGTGGACATTTATGGCCATTGAAGAATAAAAAGGCTACGGACATAGTAAAAATCAAATATTTTTCTAAATTATACGAATTTTATTCATAATATTTTGCTAAACACCGATAAAATATCTATTTTATGCCCAATATAAAAAATACGGGGAAGAATGAAACGGATCGTCTATAAATTTGGGGGCACATCACTGAACGACGCACAGTGTGTCCGGCGTGCCCTTGACCTTATTGAGAAGGAAGTCAATGCGGGACAGCAGGTTTTGACGGTAGTCTCCGCTCTGGGCGGAATCACCAATGAACTGATCACGCTTTGCGATGAAGCTGCACAGGGGAGGAAACAGGCCTATGTTTCGCGTTTTGAAGCCCTGGTCCGGCGGCATGTGACCTTGATTTCGGATCTGAATATTACGGAGGAAAAGGCTGCTGTTCTTACCGCTGTCCGGGATATTTTCCGGGAATTGCGGGATAAACTGGACGGACTGTATCTGCTCCGCGAAATAACACCGGGAGCTAAAGACCTGATCCTGAGCTGCGGTGAACGGCTCAGCGCTCTGATCGTCACTTCGGCGGTCCGCGAAAGAATGAGCTGCGGCCGGCATTGCGATACACGGGAGCTTATCCTGACCGATAGCCGTTTTTTTGCCGCCAACGTCGATTTTGCCGAAAGCAATGAAAGAATCCGTGCCCGGGTAAATGATACGGATCCGGTTTGGATCTTTACCGGCTTTATTGCGGCGAACGAAAGAGGGGAGACCACCACGCTGGGACGCAGCGGTTCGGATTATACTGCGTCCATTCTTGGCGCGGCGCTCAACGCTGATGCCATTGTCATCTGGACCGACGTGGATGGCGTGATGACCGCCAATCCGCGCATTTGCCCGGACGCCTTTACCCTGTCACGTATCTGTTATGAAGATGCCATGGAACTCTCGCATTTCGGTGCTAAAGTGATTTTTCCGCCAACCATGATCCCCGCTATGCGTGCAGCTATTCCCATTCACATTCGCAACAGTTTTAAGCCGGAAAATTCCGGGACCGTCATTGCCGCACGCGGGGTCTATAACAATTATCCCGCAACCGGTATCGCCTCCATTGAAAATATTTCCCTGCTGCGTATTCAGGGCAGCGGCATGATCGGCCAGCGGGGCATATCGGCACGGCTCTTTGAATGCCTGGCACGTCATGACATCAATATCATTCTCATTACCCAGGCGTCCTCGGAACACAGTATCTGCATTGCTATCGACGCCGCAAAGACCGGCATTGCACTCCGCGCGTTGAAAGAAAATTATCAGCTGGAGATCTCCGCGGGATTGATCGATGAGATAAAGCCCGAACGCGATGCGACCATCCTGGCCGTTGTCGGGGAAAAAATGCGCCATACTCCGGGCATCGCCGCCTCGATCTTCGGAGCACTGGGAAACAAGGGCATCAATGTCAAGGTCATCTCACAGGGCTCATCGGAACGCAATATTTCGATTGTCATTGACCGCAAGGATGAAAAAGCTGCCATCAACGCGTTGCATGACGCACTGTTCCGGAAGCGTAAAAAGCAGGCTCTGTATCTGATCGGTACCGGAAATGTGGGATCGGCTTTTATCGGACTTCTGAAGGATATTCCACTGCAAGGCATTGCCAACAGCAGAAAAATGCTGATCGATGGAACGGGAATTCCCGGGGGAGAAGCATTGCGGCTTTTGGATAAACAGGGCCGGAAAAGCAATATGGACGATTTTATTGCCGCAATGGCTTCAGATCCCTCCCTGCGAAAAATATGTGTGGACTGCAGTGCGAGCAGCGAACTTGCTTTCCGTTATGCCGAAATACTCCGAAAGGGGATTTCTCTGGTAAGCGCCAACAAGATCGCGAATGCCGCGGATATGGAGTATTACCGTTCCCTGAAGCAGGCTTGCCGTGAGAGCGGAGTTTATTACTGCTACGAAACTACCGTCGGCGCCGCCCTGCCCCTGATCTCCACCATCCGGGATCTGCTCGACGGCGGAGATACGATCTTATGCATTGAAGCGATGGTCTCCGGAACCCTGAGCTATCTTTTCAATTGCCTTGACGAAGACCGCAGATTCAGCGAGATCATTTGCCGGGCCCGGGAATTGGGCTATACCGAACCGGACCCGCGTTTGGATCTGCAGGGTACCGATGTGCTGCGTAAGGGCTTGATCCTTGCCCGGGAGATCGGATACGACTGCGAAGCGGCCGATATCCATCTGCCGCGCCTGATCCCGGAAAGCTTGGAAAAAATCAGGGATACCCAAAGCTTCCTGAAAAACCTGGAACAGGAAGATGAAAAATGGAAAAGCCGGATCGCGGAATGCCGGAAGGAAGGGAAAAAATTGCGTTACATACTGCGGATCGGGAATGCTAAGGTGACGGTTGAACTCAATGCCGTGGACGCTTCGCATCCTTTTTATTCCGGCAGCGGCACCGAGAATATCGTGGCCATTTACAGCCGGCGCTATTCGGAGAATCCGCTCATTATCCGGGGAGCGGGAGCCGGCGGGGAACTGACAGCCTCGGGAGT
>JAQULT010000053.1 GCA_028718545.1 Fidelibacterota bacterium
TCCAGTTTTTCCAGAAAATTCATAAACTTACCCATATTAGTCTCCTCCCATAAACGATTTTTCAATTCCAAGAATGACCCGCAGCGAGGTGCCGACAATTCCCAATCCGATACCGATCATAATAGCACGGGCACCGGCAGCATTCGGATACTGGTACAGCCATTCCTGGATTGTTGGCAGGTGCAGCCAGGAAAGCCAGGGTATCTTCTGGGTCCATGCAGTCAGATAGGCACCCAGCGGGACCCTGCCGAGCATAATGAAAATTCCGGAAAGCAGTAAAACGGTGGCTTCGGCATTCCGTATCTTGAATGCGCGATAGGATGCGGACGCCACAAAGAAGGCCAGAAGAGCAAACATGGTTGCGGAGAGGGGTGTAAAGAAGGAATAGAAGACCCAGCGGTAATAGGTATTCTGACCCTGGACATGGGATCCCCATTTTAATTCGCCCATACTGACGGTTGCACCGAGTGTCTCAAGTTCATCGATGGTCCTTTGAGCCTGTCTTTTGGAGACGACGGCTTTTTGCATAATGATACGTTCGCCGTTGGCGGAAGGATAGGAATACAGATTCCTCACTTCTTCCAGGCTGATGGCCGTAACTTCGGATATCTTAGTATAAACGGCTTCGGGATTGTCACCCGCGTCGATCAATACGGGAAAATAGCCTCCCTTTATCAGAAAACCGAATGCAAGGGTCATAAAGAAGGCCGATACGGCAGCAAGGCTGTAAGGCCAGCCTTTTTGACGCTTTACGATCTTCCGTCCCTGGAGTTTCAGCAAATTCAATGCTCCAAGTATCATTGCAAAGCTGGCGATAATATCATACCATTGCGTTGCATGGATCTCGAGTTCACCAAAGGGGGCATGCGGAATGAACCATGACAGAAGCATGATTACGCCGACGGCACCGACAATGATGGCAGGAATAGTTCGTTTCCAAAACATAAGTGATTACCTCTTTTGATTATGATCCCAAGAACAGATTCTTGAAGAAATGAACGTTAAAGGTTTCCAGGAGTATACCGATCCCGATACAGGCCATCAAAATGGCTTTGACGATATCCTGTCCCTTAATGGACCCGAGCAGTTTGGGGTCGCTGCCCAGATAGGCGCTTGCCGCAAAGAATTCTTCACCGATCAGGGTATAGTCGCAGGCAGTCACAAAGAAGGGAATCTGGGAGGGGGAACCGGTACCGGCGATCTGGATGGCTCCGATGGAGTTTCCGGTTTCGGCCATGATCAGTGATTCGGCATAGAACTTACCCTGCAGAAAAACCGCGGCGGGTTTTTCGCGCAGCATAACGCCGTCGACGGCTGCCGCAAATGCGAACTGATCGTCGGTATAGTAATGCACCATATCCTGGGAATAGAGGTCCGGCCGGCCTTCACTGATATAAGAAGCCTGTACGGTCTCGCGGCCGGATTCCATGACCAGCGAGCGGGATACCGGTACATTGAGATCCGCCTCGTAACGGGCGGTCATCTTTGCAACATGTCCCAGAATGATCAGACCGGAGATGGTCTCGACCTGGTCCAGGTCCATAATGCCGGGTACAAAAAGCACCGAACGCCCCATTTCCGTCGCACGTCCCACCGCTTCTTCAAAAGCCTGAAGTCCGGCAACAGGGCGCAAATAGATCTTTTTGTTCTGACGGGCGCGGGTAATATAATACAGAATGATCCCGGAGATCAGGATGAGCGCCACAAAACGGTTTAACCGATTTATGTTGAACCACTTGGCTTCCGTTGTGATCGGCTCCGAAAAAGCCTCTGCAAGTACAGCACGGTCTTCGTTGAGAGCAGTAACCTTGAAACGGGTTGAAATATCATTTTCAATATTGGTATTGAAAACCAGTTCGCGGGTCTCGGTTACCGCAAGCCATTCTCCGGATTCAAGACTTTTTTGAATGAGGTAGCTGTTGGCTTCGGGAAGCGGCGTCAGGGTAATAATGACCTTATTGCCTTCCGCTTCGGTATGAACGACCTCCGCGTTGATACCCAGTTCGGCAAAAGCCAGGCCGCTGCCGATGCCGATGAGAATCAGCAGCAATCCGATGCGTTTAACGATCATTTAATCCTCCACTTTCATTGTATGATGCTTCGATTTTCTTCTGTCTGCGTCCTCGTTTGGGTCTTTTATTATGCGGCCGCGCATCTTCCATCTCTTCCACACGCCGCAAAATGGCCTCTATGTTCTCACGCTTTTCCAGGAATGCGGTAAAATCGTAGTAACGGTTTCCCTTTTTGAGAAAGGATTCAATAAGCGGGCCGAAAAAATTCAGAGTCTGTGCACCAAAGAAATTCAGAGGTTTTAAAACCTCCATGAACAATACCGCCGGCACGGAAAGCCGGCGTTCCACAATGGTTGAGGCGATCTTGTCGATCATCTCCTGTTCATATACATTCTCTTCCAAATACGCAGCTCCGCGAATGTTTGATGAATACTATAGTAAGCCAATTAACGTTTATGAACATCACTATAACAAAAAAATATAATATAAAAACCACGAAAAACAAATTCTTATATCAGCAGGATTCAATAAATTTCCGGGAATCCGCCGTCAGGATTCGCTATCAGCTTCCTCGGCTTCATTAGAAATCTTGCGCTGTATGATCTCCAGGACCCGGTCGTGGTTGTTGGGGCAGATAATGAGAAGGGATCGGTAATTATCAAGCCGCGAAACATGGCTCATGGTATAGAGCTTGATCGCATTTTTACTGGTATCGTAGCGCCGGAATTCTTCCCATCGCCGTTTTTGACGGAAAAAGGGCATTTTTTTGATCACTTCTTCAGCGGTCAGAATATAGGTCATCGGGAGATAATAGGGCAGAACCATGAGCAGCAAAACGATCAGCGCGATGACAGTGAGCAGAACATCCTGCAGGGTCAGAAAAACAAAATAGGTACAGATCAGGACGATCACAGCGACCGCAATGGCACGTGCCGGGTTGCGTTTTGCCATCAGGATCTTCCAGCGGAGCAGAACCGCAGTGTCTTTATGTTCATCCATCGTTTCAGGATTCCTTAAAACCGGTCAGTCTGACCCCGTTCCCGGGAATATCGGAATAATGCACCACGCCGCGTTCAATGCGAACGCCTTCGGCAATATCGCGGGCAAGCAGCAGGGGACCGTCCATATCCACATAATCCAGCAGTGGCAGAAGCTGAGCGATCCCGGAAATACCGACCGTTGATTCGGTCATGCATCCGACCATAAGCTTCATATCCAGTTCGCGTGCACGCTTGATCATACGCAGCGCCGGCGTCAGTCCGCCGCATTTGACAACTTTAATATTAATCCCGTGAAAGAAGCCGTGACAACGGTCGACATCCGCTTCAGAAATGCAGCTTTCATCGGCAATAACGGGCAATACGGAGAGCTGAAAGACCTTTTTCATATCCTCAGTGGATGCGTCGGCTTCCATCGGCTGCTCGATAAACTCCACGCCGAGTTCTTTCAAAGTATGGGAATAGCGGATCGTTTGTTCGGCGGTCCAGGCACAATTGGCGTCAATACGAAGGATGGCGTCGGTGTGAGCGCGCAAACGACGCATGATCTCCATGTCGTGATCAGTACCGAGTTTGATCTTAAAAACCGGCCAGTCACGGTATTCCTCCATCTTTTTGATCATGATATCTATATCATCGATACCGATCGTGTAATCCGTCACAATATTCGCGGAAGGATCAAGTTCCCAAAGTTCATAAGTGCGTTTATTCCTTTTTTTGCCGTAAAGATCCCAGAGCGCCATATCGAGCGCACATTGTGCAAAGGGATTGTGCTGCAGCAGAGGTTTGCATTTTTCCCAGACCCGGTCCGGACTACTTTCATTGAGATCCGCTTTGCTCAGGATCTTTGAGACAGCGGCGATATCTTCACGGATCATGTCAATGGTGAATTTGTAATATTTGTGATTGGCAACGCATTCCCCGTAACCCGAAAGCGCCGCATCTTTGACTTCGACGATGGCGGTTTTCTGGACCGTCCGGGTTTCCCGGGAAATGCCGAATTTATATTTCAAGGGTAAGTCGAATTCATGAACCAGGATTTGCATTTTTTTCTTCCTTTTCTGTCACGGCGTTATAGAGTTCCCCGGCAATCCTGTTGCGGGTGTCTGAATTTACGGGCACTTCGATATTCAAACAATAAAAAATCTCCCTAATCCTGTTGCGGAAGTATGCATCAGAAAACATCTGTATATATATTAGGAATTTTTTTAATTCACATATAAATTTCATAATCAGAGATTTATAGATCATTTCCCCGCTTTGGGATATTTTTTTCTTCTCCAAAAAAAATATTACATTCTTTCAAAAACTCATCTATATTATATTTAACAATGAAAAATAAGGAGTTAAGGCAATGAAACACGTCACTGCAGCGCTTATGATGATCCTGTTGATCGCTTTGCCGCAGTTCGCTTTAAGTAATGATAACGAAGACACGGGATTGACATCTATGTTTGAGACCGGTCTGGGGATCGGTGCGGTTACCATTAACGGGGAACTCTATAACCAAATTGCTTTCCGGCCAACCTTTACGATCGGAAAACTGAGCATGGGTCTGGACCTTGCTGTCTATATCAACGGTGAAGGCAAGATCAGCAAGCATAACTGGGATGATTTTGAAGATTATCTGAATGTTTTATACTTTTTAAGCTGGGCGTCCAAATATGATCCTTTCTATTTCCGGATCGGCGGTCTGGACCAGGTAACCTTTGTGAACGGTATTTCCATTGACCGTTATACGAATATGCTGGAATATCCGGTCAAGAAACGTTTCGGGACAGAGATCGCCCTGAGCAACCGCAAGAAAGAAGACAGGGGAATAGCGCTGGGTTTTTACGGATTTATCGCAGACTGGACCGAACTGGGAGGCGGCAGTTATATGCCGGGCCTGCTGGGCGGACGCTTTGCCCTGGGCGGATTCCTGGAATTCGGACTCAGTGCTGTAGCAGACCTGAACCCGTTCAATGCCTTTAAGGAAGACATTGATGGTGACGGCTATGCCGACCTGATGGATATGTACCCGAACAATCCGGATTATTATGTGGATACGGACGGTGACGGAATCCCGGACAGGGCCGATATCGACGTGAACGGCAACAATCTTTGGGAATATACGCCCGTACCGGGACTGACCCATGATATTATCGAAACCTATATTGCGCCCATGTTCCCGACCTACGACGGATACGAATGCATTGATACGGTCCAAACGCTGTACATCCCGACCATCGATACGCTGATGAAGGAACACCCGACGGTATTCTCAGCCAGCGCAGATATTACAATACCTGTCTTCCGCAGCAGCGGTTTTTCCCTTGAGATCTATTCCGTCGCCGCGATCCTGGGCTACCTTGAAACCGGGACCAGGCTCATCGATTTTACCAAGGATGATGTGTTTATCGGAACCTCGCCGCTGGGACTTGGTTTTACCATCAGTAATTTTCTGACGGCAAAACTGGAATACCGTTGGGCGCAGGAGAACTTCCAGTACGGTTTCTTCGACAAGAATTACGACCTGAACCGTGTGTACTTTATTCAGGATGATAATCAGCGATTTGTCGCGAAGACCAAATTCGATCAGTTGTTGGCAATGCAGTTGCCGAAGTCTCAGGGTTTCTACGGTTCGGTCGGTATCAATATCATGAATTTCTTTACGCTGGACTGCAGCTACATGAATATGGTTTCCGGAGGTGGAAATGTTTTGCAGACCTTCCAGATCGAAGCATCGGTGCCCCCGGATGCCATTCCATTGGTCTCTGAGATCACGGGCTATTATCACCGTAACAACGATCCGAATCCCTGGGATTTCAAACATCCTTCGGAACGTACCGTCATGGGTGCCAGTATCGGGATGGATCTGGGCGGCGGTGTGAGCATCGTATACAATTATATGCGTACCTTCCGCGACATGAACGGTGACGGCGTTATCATGCCTAAAGAAGAGGCCGTAACGATCATGAATGTTGAAACCGGCTTCAACTTTTAGGTTTCAATCAACAATTAATTTCCTTATATTTGCCCGTCCGCCAGCTGGCGGACGGGTATTTTTACATAATCAGAAAGGAGTCTGCATGCATTGGGTCGATACGCTAATTATTGCGCTGTTTATGATCGGCGTTTTTACTGCCGGTTCATTTTTAGGCCGCAGCGTGAAGAATATGAAAGATTATTTTAGTGCCAGTAACAATCTCCCCTGGTGGTCGGTAATGGTTTCGATAGTTGCGGCTGAAACTTCGGTTTTGACTTTTTTATCTATCCCCGGTGTAGCCTTTTTGGGAGATTTCTCCTTTTTGCAGGTATGTCTGGGATACATTATCGGACGTATACTGGTAGCTCTGATCTTTATTCCCATGTATGCAAAGGGTAACTATATATCGGTTTATGAGGCTGTCCGTGAAAAGGGTGGCGTTACCATGCAGCGGATTATGTCCATTACCTTTATGGCCACGCGCCTGCTTGCGGATGGTGTGCGACTCTTTGCCGTTGCGATCCCCCTGTCCATGATCACCGGCCTTCCGTATTTTCATTCTTTGCTCATTCTGGGATTTGTGACCGTAGCCTATACACTGATGGGCGGTATCCGCGGTGTCGTATGGATGGACTTTGCACAATGGATCATTTATATGAGTGCCGCAATCGTTGCGCTGGTTATCGGACTGAAAATGATCCCGGATCTCGGTACTTCCGTGGATATTCTGCAATCGCTGGGAAAACTTCAGCTAATCCACCTTAAAGGCAGCGGATATACGCTTTGGGGCGGTATCATCGGCGGTGCCATGCTGTCGCTGGCGAGCCATGGGACCGACCAGCTCATCGTACAGCGCATTTTAAGCTGCAAGAACACCGCAGATTCAAAAAAAGCCATGATCGGAAGCGGTATCGTTGTGTTTATCCAATTTACCTTTTTTCTCATTATCGGCGCGATGCTTTATATGCTCTTTTCGCAGAAAATGGGTATTGGCGATCCCCGTGAATTGCTCGCAGCGCTCAACCTGACAAAACCCGATGAGTTATTCACAAAATTTATTATCGAAAATCTTCCGCCTGCGGTAAAGGGAATTACCGTTGCCGGTATATTCGCCGCATCCATGACAACCCTGAGCGGTTCGCTCAGTTCCATGTCAAGCTCCATTACCGTAGATATTTTCAAACCGATATTCAGGCATATTGATGGAGATGACAAATGGCTCAGGATCAGCCGGATAACAACGCTGTGCTGGGGATTGATCATGGTCTTCGGGGCAATGATCTTTACCAACCAGAACAGCCCGCTGGTTGAAGTCGGACTTTCCATTGCTTCCTTTACCTACGGGGGTACACTGGGAATGTTCGTGACCGTACGTTTCTTTAAAAAGTGCAGGCTCTGGCAGTATGTTGTGCCTTTCTTTTTCTCTATTGCCGTAATGACCTTTATTATTCTGGCCGGGTGGACAGGACTGTTCAAGGTCAACTGGACACTTTATACGCTAATCGGAGTCGCTTCCTCGGTCCTGATGAACCGTCTGTTGGTTTGGATTAAAAAACCGGAAACAGCGTCGGAGATTTAGAAAAACCATTTTTATATTTCTTTGGATCTTCAGGACCGTATGATAAATAGTTTGATTGTAAACGATAAAATAAATATATTCCCGTCGTAAATAATCGATGAAAGGTTGTGTATGATGAAAGTTGCCCTGGTCGGTTGCGGAAGGATCTCCAAGCGCCATGTTGAAGCTATCAGCGAAACAAAAGGCATCGAGATCACCATGGTCTGCGACATTATTGAAGAACGCGCCAAAGCACTTGCCGAAAAGCTAGGGCTGCCCTATGTCTGCGATTATAAAAAGATCCGCGGTGTGGATGTAATCTCCGTATTAACACCTTCCGGCGATCACCCGCGCCATGCCGCTGAGATCGCGGAAACGTCCGATGCATCGTATATCGTCTGCGAAAAACCCATTAGCCTGACGGTTCGTGAGGCAGATGAGCTGTTCAAACGTGTCGATAAGGCGGGAAAAGTCCTTTTGCCGGTCTACCAGAATCGCTACAATCCGCTGATTGTTATGATCAAAGACCTGATCGCCAGCGGCAGACTCGGAAAAATATATCAGTTCATCTGCAATGTGCTCTGGAACCGGAATGACGATTATTTCAAAATCGGCTGGCACGGGACTCGCGCCCTGGATGGCGGAGTGCTGTATACTCAGGCCAGTCACTACGTGGACATGGTCCATTATTTCTTTGGCGAACTGGTGAGCGGAAAAGGGCAGGGGGGATTCCTGCGCGGTATGGAGGTCTTCGATACGGTATCGGCCGTCATGCGCTTTCAGTCCGGCGTGGTCGGATCCCTGAATGCCACCATCAGCGCCTATCAGCAAAATTACGAAACGGAATTCACCCTGATCGCGGAAAAAGGCATTATCCGGCTGGCCGGAACGAACCTGAACACGATTCGGCACTGGAATGTGGAGGGAATGGAAAAACCGGATCTGGATTTTCATCTGGACCATATTTACGGCAAGGGACACAATAAAATGTATGAATACATCGCAAGCGGGAGCTGGGAAATGTTCCCTTCGCGCGAGGATGTTCTATCGGGTATCCACCTTATGGAAAAATTGAGTTATTAAGGGGAAATATGGAATTTTGCGATCTTCACCGGCAGTATCTGCAATATCAAGCCGAGATCGATGCGGCCATTGCCGCCGTGATCCGGGATACTTCCTTTATCAACGGTCCCGATGTCACCGCACTGGAATCCGAGCTCGCGGCCTTCTGCAAGGCGGATCATGCCATTGCCTGCAGTTCGGGATCGGATGCCATTTCGCTTGCCCTGATGGCCCTGGACGTTCGGCCGGGGGATGAGGTTCTTTGCCCCGCCTTTACCTTTATTGCCACCGGAAC
>JAQULT010000054.1 GCA_028718545.1 Fidelibacterota bacterium
TTTTGGATCCGAAAACTTCCTGCCAGACCTTGCGGGCATCTTCCTTGCGTTCCGCCGCATAATAGATCACGCCCAGCTCAAGACGCAAATAAAGGTCGTAGGCTCTGCGTGCACTGTACTGTTCCAGAAGCGGGATCAGGAGCGTAAATTTGCGCTGGCGGTTCAGAACGTAT
Source organism: Fidelibacterota bacterium (assembly GCA_028718545.1). Classification (GTDB taxonomy): domain Bacteria; phylum Fidelibacterota; class Fidelibacteria; order Fidelibacterales; family Fidelibacteraceae; genus M50B103. The sequence continues at coordinate 174 of JAQULT010000054.1, forward strand.
TTGTAGCGCGTATAGTAATTGTAATTCTGCGGACTGGCTTCGTAAAGTTCCCGATACAGTTCTTCGGCGGCGCCGTAATCGGTCTTGCGTTCAAGCTCATAGGCGCGGCGGTAGCGTTCATTCTCGCTTTCCTGCTGTGCATACAGCAGCGAAAGTACGGAAAAGAGGAAAATAATGAGTGTTCTGACGAAAGCGGATCTCATGGTCTTGCCTCCTCCGGCAGCCTGCCGGCTTCCATCAGGCTTTCCAGATAACGCTCCATGTCACGTTTCTCCGCGGGTGTCAGATCGCTTGCCTGCACTGCCCGGCGCAAATGCTCCAGCAAAAGATCGCGTTCGCCCCGGTCTGCCGGAAGCCCGCGGGGAGGTTCCCCAACGATTTGGGTGCCGGTCCGGGATTCCCGCTCTTTCTTATAATCCCGGGAAGTGGCGGAACGGCTGGCATCCAGCAGGCGCTGGACGATCTGTTCCTGCCGCATGTATGTCTGACGGCTGACCTGATTCCTTCGCATCTGGTCGATGACTTCCTGCATATCCGCTGCGATCTTGTCCAGGTCTCCCGCGATCCGCCGGCCGCCATCACCGTCCGACATGCCCTGCGCGATCTCTTTCAGTGCACGGCGCAATGCCTGCTGGCGGGCGGCCATTCTTGCCAGCTGGTCCATCATACCGTCCGCAGCGGGTGAACCGCCGGGACCCGGCTGCGGCATGCCCATGTTCAGTTCCTGCTGCTGTCCGGCCATCTGCTGTAATTGCTGCAAATAGAACTCCATGCCGGATGCGTTGCCCTGCTGTTGTTCGGCCATTTCGCTGCGTTCCAGCAAGAGCCGCGACAAACGGTTCGTTGCGGCAAAAGCCAGGTCAATATGGGTTTTCCCCCCGCTGATATTGGCTTCCTCGATCAGGCGGATGCCCGAGATCAGATTGCCGATAACCTGTCCGATCGCCGTTCCGATCGCTTTATCGACAAGAAAGGTCTTTTTGGACAAATCAAGCAGGTGCCGGTTGATATCCTGTGCCTGTGCCAGAATGGCTCCCTGGCGGCTGGTAAACTGGTGCAGCAGCGGTGATGCGGCATCCAGATCTTCACCGAAGGCTGCGGTATTTTCCTGTTCTGCTGAAAGGTAAATGCTTTTCTGCAGCAGTGCCCGGAAAGCCCGGCTGATCTCTCCCCGCTGTTGCTGCATCATTTCCGCGGCCATATCGGAAAAACGCTGCGATAGTTCCTGCATTTTTGCCTTCGCTTCCCCGCTTTTTTGCAGGCCCTGTTCGCGCAGCGACTGCCGGAACATGTCGGCCGCTTCCCGCAGGTCCCGGGATACGGCGCTGCTATCCATCGCTTCCAGAAAATCTTCAAAAAGCTCCCTTTGTTCCCCTTCAAAAAGTTCCGCGGACTGCCGGCTGCGTTCTTCCAGTGCCTCCGTTTGCTCTGCGATCTCGCGCTCGCTGACGGAAGCGTCCTGCGGAGACATTGCGGGAGCATTCTCCAGCAACTGTTCCTGCTGACGCAGGGATTCCTTCATGCGCTTTGCCAGTTCCTGAAGACGCTGTTCCTGTTGAATCCGCTTAAAGACCTCCAGCATACGGTCCAGGCTTTGTTCAAACTGCTTCGCTTTTTCGGAAAAATCTTTCAGAACCTCTTCCATGTTCGACATATCGTTGCGCTGCAATTTTTCCTGGAGTTCCCGCAGCATATCAAAGAGCTCATCGTCGATCAGCTCGTTCATGAGTTCCTGCAGCTGTCCAAAACGTTCCAGAACGTCTTCGTCAAAGAGCGCGTTTTCTTCCATGAAGCGCTGTTGTTCCTCAAGCTCCTCCGCAAGTTTTTCCAGCTGTTCGCGTCCGCGCTCAAGGCTTTCGAGGCTTTCTTCGAGCGCACTGCGTTTCTGCCAGTCCATTTCCCCCTCCCGCAACAGATCCCGGCGAAGGTTTTCGATCGCTTCGGCGATCTCCCGGCTGTTCTCCAATTCTTGCGTCAGGTCCTGCAAGTTGCGTTCCCCGTTTTCGTTCTGCCGCTCGTACAGATCTCCAAGCGTGGGAAAACGTGCAAAGAACAGCGCCGAACGCCGGATCTTGGGCCCTTTGACGGTATCATTATCCAACAATTCAAAATAGTAATGCAGTTCCGAGCCCGGTGCGATAAAGCGGTCCACCGTCCAGTTGTGGACAAGGGTCTGCAGACGGGTACCGTATTCAAAGGGGATTTGCAGGGTGTGAAAGGTCGTGTCGGGGGCACTGCTGTAGGGCGATTGAATGCGGTAGCGTACCCGGAAGTCCGAAATGCCGTAATCGTCGCGGATCAGCGCCATCAGCGGAAGGCGCAGATCCTCATCCAGGATCAGGATCTCTGATGCTTCCGGCCGGATGATCTGCAGGACGGGAAAGCCGTCCCGCTCCAATTCCACCCGGTAGCGCAGCGGCGCACGGATTCCGGTTCCCTGTTTATTGTAGAACATCAGCAGCATGTCAGCGTCGGTTTCCGGAGTCAGGGCTATTTCGCTGATATAAGCCCGGTTTTGCATATACAGCGTATCGTCCCGGAATACAAGAAAGGAAGTACCGGCGGAATCGGAGAGCAGGGTGCTGATCTGCAGATTTGAACCCGGCAGAAAGCGCAGACGTTCGATATTACCCTGATACTGTGCCGGCGGAACGCCGCTGTAAGCCGGTGACTCCACCCGGAAATCCAGGCTGCGAATCTGTGGACGCCGCAGTACACGCAGCGAAAGACTGTCCCGGTCGGCATATTTTCGCGGGTAGAACAGATGCGGACGCTGCAGCAGGGCGGTATAATTCCGGGATTCCTGCAGGCGGTTCAATTCCAGGACAAAAAGCGAGTCGTTTTTCTGCAGCAGTATTTCCCGGAGGGGTCCGGTTACGCTTTGCCGGAACAATTCGACCTTAAAATGCTGCGGAGCACGGCGCAGAATGCGGATTTGCAGGGAATCGTAAGCAAAGACCGTGGTGTCATCCGGCATCAGTACAATGGAATAGGGATTTTCGGGTTCATAAAGCTGTTCCGGATGCAGCAAACGCTCCGTAGCCGCTTGTAAAAGGATCAGTTCCGCGACCAGCACGATGGCAAGGATGATCAGTGCATTCCTTTTCCGGCGGACAGGTTTTTTCCTGTAGGAATTGCGAAAGATCCCGGCCGGATGTTTTTCGATAAAGCATTCCACGGCATAGGCTGCCAGGGGGTCGTCTTTACGTGCAAGCTGATAGTGATTGAGCAGTTTATCGCTGACATCTGCTTCTCCCTGTCCGATCTGCAGAAGCAACTTTTCGTTCCGGGCGTAACTGTTACGGAAAAAGGCGTCCCGCAACCACAGGGACAAGGGGACAAGAAAGACCAGGTTTAAGAAGAACACCCGAAAAAGTCCGCTTTTAAGCGCCGGTGAAAAAAACCAGAGTGCTTCCGCCGGGATCAGCAGGAGCAGGAAAGCAAGGTTCGGGATCAGGAGAAAAAGTAGGCCATGGCGCAGGCGGTCCGCCAGTTCCCCTTTGCGGTAATTCTGCAGAATGCCTTTAAAATATTTGGAAAAATCCCTTTTCACGGCATGCTGTCCGTTAACTGTTGTTTCAGATGATAGAGATAAATATTGGTACCCATTTTCAGGGCTGCCTCCCGGATCCCGGGCGGATCATTGTGTACGGAAGCGTCCTCCCAGCCGTCTCCCAGGTCACATTCATAGGTATAAAAAACAACCATCCGGCCGCGGTGGAACAAGGCGAGTCCCTGTGCCGGCTTATTATCATGCTCGTGGATCTTGGGCAGGCCTTCCGGAAGGGAAAAGCGCTGGTGATAGATGGGATGGTCAAGGGGCAGTTCCACCCACTCCTTATCGGGAAAGATCTTTTTCATTTCCCTCCGGAAGGAAGCGTCCATTCCGTAATTGTCATCCGCATGCAGAAATCCGCCGTTCTCCAGATAATAGCGCAGGCGCCGGACTTCCTTATCCGTAAAAAAGACATTTCCGTGGCCGTTCATATAGATAAAAGTATACTGAAAAAGCTCCGGAGAACCCGGTTCTGCCACAGCCTGCGTTTCAGCCATCTTCAGTCCGGTCTGTGCTTCGATAAAACGCATCAGATTTTCCAGGGAGCCCGGATTGCTGTACCAGTCGCCGCCGCCGCCGTATTTTAAGCGCGCAATGTTCAGGGGCGGTAGCGTCTCGGCGCAGAGCAGTCCGATCAGGAACAGAAGGAAAAACGGGAATTTTACGGATCTCATCATGATAGAATATAGGGCTTTTCGGGCGGACAAGCCAAAGGAAACGTGAGATTCAAAATTCAAGATTCAACATTAAAACCGCGCTACAAACGGATTGTGAATCTGGTTTTGCGTCAATTTATTTGAGTCAATTTATTTGAGTCAATCCAATCTCCGATCGGATTGACTCCGGGAAGCCCCTAAAGTCTTCCCGTTCTATTGTCCTGCTTTTACCCTCTGAACGCCCAGCACTAATTACGGGGAAGAACGACGACAGACCGGAAACCTGAAGAAGAAAACGGGAGTGATATACTATGGAAGCTTAGTGCCAAAACACAGATTATTGTTTTGAGTCAATTGCAGCGAGTCGATAAGTTCTTTAACAAAAAAAATGCAGCATTGCTGCGTCTCTGAAAATAAAGATATAATTTAAAAAGAGAGTGTTAACGGAACATCGCCTTGATGCTGCCCCAGGTCTGCCGGCGCACGCCCAGACTGGTCAGAGAGGCCTGAACAATGCGGGAATCGTCGAAGCGGCCGTTGGTAAGGACGGCACGAACTTTATAGTTGAAACGAAAATCCCCGGAGACACCCGGCTTAGAGAATATATCGTTATCCAGGAAACTGTAGCTGGCGCTTTTGCCAAGCGGCGTCACATAGCCGATACGGGTCAGTATATCACTGTCGGAACGCGAGCGGTAGATCTCGTAGTAACTGATGTCTTCCTCGTTTTTGGCCTGCCATTCGATCAGAATGCCGTTGTCGCTTTCGGCAGCAGCAATATAATTAAAGCCGTCCCAGGCAAAAAGCAGGATTGCAGTTAGTGATATGATAATGATTTTGAGTGCGTTTCTCATATATTTCATGTTCCGTCAACTAATATATCGAAATAAAATTCCGAAAGACAAGAAAAAAAATGAGATTGCCTGTACGATAAGATTGAGAAGAGGAGAGCAGGAGTATGGGCTTCTGGCTGCTGATGCTAATTTATTTCGTAAAATTATTTATCGTTTTTCTATATGCCGGGGTTTTATCGATGATTCTTATGAATTGTGTTGAATAGTCTCAGCGGCACAATCATTCATTTTTGTCTTTCTCGGCATCCGTTGCTCTGCGTCCGGCGCTTCTTTAGGTTCCGCTTCCCGAGAACATGATCACAATGGTATTTAAAATGATCTTCAGGTCCAGCTTCAGGGACATATTCTCGATATAGTAAATATCGCAATTGAATTTTTCGATCACTTCTTCCCGGGTCTGGGGATAAGGCACGGAGATCTGCGCCCAGCCGGTGATGCCGGGTTTCACTTTCATGCGGTGCCGGTACAGGGGGATCTGTTTTTCCAGCTGTTCCGTCAGTTTGGGCATATCCGGGCGCGGGCCGATGATGCTCATGTCCCCTTTCAGTACATTGATCATCTGGGGAACCTCATCCAGGCGGTAACGCCGGATAAATTTGCCGATTCGCGTGACCCGTTCGTCATCCTTGGTCGTCAGGATTACTTTCTCTCCCGGTTCGCCTACATCGTGCTTCATGCTCCGGAATTTGATGATCTTAAAAGGCTTCCCGTACAGGCCGAGGCGCTCCTGCGTATAAAAGACCGGACCCCGGGAATCCAGTTTGATCAACAGCGCAAGAAGGAGTCCAAAGGGTAAAAAGACCAGTAAGACCAGGACCGAGATCAGCACATCGAAAAGGCGTTTGACCGCTTTTTCCCAGGGCTGCATGATGCCGGGATTGATATCGATAAGGGGAATTCCGTAGATCTGTTGTGTACGCGCCAGTCCGGAAATGATATCGTACATATCCGGCAGGATCTTCATGCCGACCCGTGTATCCGCCGCCTTATTGATCACATCCAGCACTTTGTCATGCTTATCCCGGTCAAAGGCGATCACCAGTTGCCGTACCTGGTATTTCCGGATCAGCGCGGCAATATCGTTCAGATGGCCGATAAGCGGAACGCCTTCATAGCTGTCTTCTCTGCAGTCTTCATCGTCGGTGGCAATAAAACCCAGGATCTTATACCCCAGTGCGGGAAATTGCAGGATCTTTTTATAGATCTCATAACCGCGCGGATTGCATCCCACAATGAAACCGGGTGTCAGGCCGATACCTTTCATCAGCTGCTTGTGGCGAACGGATAAAATGATACTGCGGAAAAGAATGGTAATACCCAGCTGTGCCAGCCAGTAGATCAGCAGGATCAGCCGTCCGGGAGAGAGCGGATTAAAAGTATCAAAAGTGATAAGAAAGAGAATGATCACACCGTAGCTGGTCGCCTTAAAGACCTTGACGTTCTCATCCGTTCTCGAAGGCGCTTCGGGAAGATGATAAAGACCGTTATAAAAATAGAAGATCAGCCAGTACAAATAAATGAACAGCGCCGGAAGCCAGAGATCGTTCAGGTACAGTTCGATGTCAACAGGGAAGATCCCCGAACCGTAACGAAGCCAGTAAACGCTGAAAAAGGCAATCATGGTGGAGACGAAATCCGAAATGAAAAGTATTGCTGTATATCCTTTGCTCATTGCCGCCTCATATTTACACCGGAATTTACATTCATTCCCTTCAAAAAGCAAAGCCGCGTTAATAGTGCAGGCGAAGCTGCAGGGAATAATAAGCCGTATAATTGCCATCGACGTTTCGCAGTTCGCATTCCGTCAGGAAACGGATCTGATTCCGCCAGCGGTAATACCAGGAAAGCGTCAAGCTGTTTGTCTTCCGAATGTCGCCCATCAGCCAGCGGGTGGCGTTGTCCAGTTCCCGGGCACGTTCTTCGTAATTCTGTTCGGCATCTCCCCCGGAAGGGTATAAAACATTTTCATACTCAATTTCATCCGCCCCTTCAAGAAAGTGCCGATATTGAGCCGACAGGCGGTGGCGGCCGCTTATATCCCAGTTGATGCCGGCTGTCAGCAAGCGGGTATTAGGGCCGTAGACAAAACCGAGTCCCTTGCCATGATGGGTATAGGAAGCGAAGGGGTAGCGGTGTGTATAGGTCCAGGGATGCACGGCGGTGCTTTCCAGGCGCAAATCCAGCGGCAGGCCGGGCGGCGCCCAGTAAATGCCAGCCTGAACCCCGTATTTATTCGCCCACCAGTCCTGTAACAATTTTGTCGGCGCAAACTCGTCCAGAAAGATCGTTCCGTACAGTTTCAGGCCATTGAACGGAAAGAGTTCCGCGTCGATCGCGATCATTTTATTGTCCCGGTCACCCAAAGCATGCTCGGTCGGCCACAGCAGGATCACCGGTACCAGATAACTCATTTCGGGAATGCGGTTCCCGTAGACCACCATTTCGTTGATGCTCATATGCAGAAAAGAGCCGAAGCGTCCCTCAGCACGGTGAGCGGCAAGATATTTCGGCGTATAGTAGCGGCCTTCTTCCTCGCTCCAGGAAAAATCCGAAGTCATCAGAGAGCCGTGCAGAAAGGTATATTTGAAATACTTGAATTCCTTTGTCCATTGCAGGGCACCAAATTCGACGGCATCCTGCGAAAGGATCAGCGAATGTTCTCCGTTCCCCCAGTTTATGGGATAATGCGAGATGCTCAGCGTGCCGAAATTCCCCGTCATATTCGCATAGGCCCTTGAGCGATCATAGGTGATCAAATGGTCATATTCGTAATCGTTATACCAGTATCCCGCGAATTCTTTTGCCGGCTCGTTAAAACCGTCCCGTTTCAGTTGGTAGAACAATGCGCCGTCAAGGTACAGCGCCAAATTTTCACCGGCCTGCACGGCGATCTCCCCGGTATAATAATTCACGGCACGCAGTTTCTCGTTCTTGCCTTCGCCGCGCAGAACGGTCCCAATATCCAGCCAGACCGTATTCCCGTTATCCTCGTAAATGTACATGTGCCGCCGCTCCCGGGAAGGGTTGTCCGTGAACAGGCCTTTTACTTCTCTGCCGATACCGCCCCTGCGCAAAATACCAAAATAGGAGTCCAGCGTATCTCCTTCCCCGATCAGCGAGGGGTGCGGCAGTTCGCTGAGTTCCCGCCGGTATTCGCTGAGATAGTAATCCAGCAGTTTCCGATCCGCACGGGGGAGTTGAGCTTCGGCTTTCTTGACCTGTAGCAGCGCTTTCACAACGTCGTCACGCTGCAACGGACGGATATCATTCAGCAGGTCCCGGCAGATACCGCGGGTTTCCATGCGTTCCAGATAATCATAAACAGGGTCGTCAAGCGGCACGTAGAGCTGCATGGCCAGGGCGGCCGAAAGACATACTAACAAAAGGGCGCCCCTTTTTATGTTCCATCTCTTCATTTAAGCGCAGAGCTCCATTCTTCTATTTGTCCGAGCATTGCCTGTGCAATATGCTTACGGTCATAATCGTTGGCCAGCTGCAGGCATCCTTCCCGGCAGCGTGCATAAAATTCTTTATCCGTCAGCAATATATGCAATTTTTTCTCAAAATCATCGGCGTTTTCCGGTTCAAACGCCAGTCCGGCCGGGTACTCTGCAACAATACCCTCCGCTTCACCCTGCAGACCCA
>JAQULT010000055.1 GCA_028718545.1 Fidelibacterota bacterium
CCGGCCACCACGCGCGTCGTGCAGATCGATCCGGGGCCGATACCGACCTTTACGCAATCCGCGCCAACACCAATTAAATCCCGGGTCGCGGCGGCAGTTGCCACGTTGCCGGCTACCAGCGGCAGCGCCGGGAAGCGCTTTTTGATCTCCGCGACCGCTTTCAGGACCTTTTCGCTGTGTCCGTGGGCAGTATCGACGGTAATGATATCGACATTCTTCTCGACCAATGCGGCAACGCGCTCCAGAAAATCGCCGGAAACCCCGACCGCGGCGCCGACCCGCAGACGGCCGACCTCGTCCTTGACCGCTTTGGGATATTTCATTTTCTTGCGGATATCCTTGATGGTGATCAAGCCTTTTAAATAACCCTGCTCATCCACCACCGGCAGTTTTTCGATGCGGTGTTTCTGCAGCGGTTTGATCGCTTCCTCCAGGGTGGTGCCTACCGGTGCGGTGATCAGGTTCTCGGCGGTCATGTATTCCGAAACTTTTGCTTTCTGGTCTTCTTCCGTAATAAAACGCAGGTCCCGGTTGGTAATGATGCCCACCAGCTTTCCTTTCCGGACCACCGGCACACCGGAAATGGAATAGCGGGCCATCAGCGCCAGCGCTTCGGCGATGGGCTTGTCCGGATCGATGGTAATGGGATTGATGATCATGCCGCTTTCGGAGCGCTTGACCTTATCGACCTCCGCCGCCTGCGCCTCGATGGCCATATTCTTGTGAATAAAACCCAGACCGCCTTCCTGCGCAATGGCAATGGCCATCTGCGCCTCGGTAACCGTATCCATAGCGGCGGAAACAAAGGGGATATTCAGGCGGATATTCCGTGTCAGGAATGTTTCGGTCAGCACATCACCCGGCAGCACCTTGCTTCTTGCCGGTACAATGAGCACATCGTCAAAGGTCAGCGCCTGTCTGATGGTTTTCTCATTTTTCATTTCGCACTCCTTTCAGGCATGATCCCGGCTTAGCACCGGTCGGATTTCATTTTTTCGTCCTCTATCTGGTCCAGGATCTCCTGCGTGATACCGGTAGGATATTCCCCGGAAAAACAGGCATCGCAGATCGGCAGGTCTTTGTACAATTCCCGCAGGCCTTCGACGCTCTGGTAGATCACTTTTTCGCAGTTCAGTTTTTCAGCGACCTGTTCGGGCGTTTTACCGGCGGCGATCAATTCTTTCTTGACCGACATATCGATCCCGTAGATGCAGGGGAATTTCACGGCCGGCGAAGCAGAGATAAAATAAACTTCCCTTGCGCCGTATTCTTTCAACAAGTTGACGATATGGCGGGAGGTGGTCCCGCGTACAATGGAATCGTCCACGACCGCGATCTTGCGGCCATTGACAATATCGCGGATGGGATTGAGCTTCTGCCGCACCACGCGCTTGCGCAGTTCATCGCTGGGCGTGATAAAACTGCGGCCTACGAAGGGATTCTTGGCCAGCGCCCGGCGGTAGGGAACTTCCATTTTTTCCGCCAGTCCGGATGCAAAGAAGTAGGCGGAATTCGGCACGTCGATAATGATATCGGGCTTGACGCCGGCGGCCTCGACCCGCGCCTTGAGTGCCTTACCCATGCGCACGCGTTCCGTAGCAACCAGGCGGCCTTTAAACACCGAATCCTCGCGGGCAAAATAGATGTATTCAAAAACACAGAAAGCGGGTTTTTGATGCTTAAGGATTCGGGAATGCACCTGATTGTCCGAATCAATAAAGACGGCTTCGCCGGCCTCCAGATCGCGGACATATTCATAGCCAAGATAGTCAAAGACCACCGTTTCGGAAGTAAAGATATACTGCGTTCCTTTTTCGGTCTCCCGTTTACCCATGATCAGCGGGCGGATGCCGTAGGGATCCGTAAAGGCCAGGAATCCCATGCCCTTGATATAGGTCAGGCAGGAATAGGCGCCGCGCACATGCTCCTGCACGAATTCCACGGTTTCGAACAGGTCCTCCACGCCGACCTGTTCCAGGTTCTTTTCCTGCAGATAGGTGGCGAAGGTGTAAAGGAGCAGTTCCACGTCGTTATCGGTTTCGATCATGCGGTGATACTGGTTGTTCAGCACTTCGCGCAAGCGTACAAAATTGATAACGTTCCCGTTATGCACCATGGCGATCCCAAAGGGGTAATTGACCGCAAAGGGCTGCGCGTCCATCGCTTCGGTCGAACCGATGGTGGCGTAGCGTACGTGCGCCAGACCCACATTGCCGCAAAGCTTTGAAATATCGAATTTTTTAAAGACCTGCGACACATGACCGCTGCCTTTGTGCAGGTGGAAGCGCCCGTCGTTGTAAGTCAGTACGCCCGCAGAATCCTGTCCGCGATGCTGGATAGCCACCAGTCCGCTTACCAGTTCATGCGAAACATCCTCAAAACCGCAAATACCCAAAATTCCGCACATGTTTTTTTATGCTCCTTATTCCTGTTCGTGTTCAAAAAGTTCTTTGAGAACCTCGCTATACATTTTGTGCTCCAGCGCCAGTCCTTTTTTTTCAATTTCTTCCAGATAATCCAGTCCGCGAAGGTCCAGTTCACGTTGCGCAATGATCTCTCCGGTATCCATGCCTTCGTCCACGTAGTGTACGGTAACGCAGGTCTTTTTCAGTCCCTGCTCAAAGGCCCAGGCGTAGCCGCCGATGCCCTGGAATTTCCGGGTATCGGCAGGATGGATATTGATGATGCGGCGCGGGTAAGCGCGGATGAAGAGCGGACTGAGCATGCGCATATAGCCGGCCAGGACAATATAGTCAAGTTTTAGGGGCGCCAGCAGATCCAGGACATCCCGGTCGAAGGCTTCGCGTTTTTTTCCTGCAGAGGGAATGCATGCGGTCGGGAAGCCGAGATCTCCGGCGATCTTCAGTCCCGGAGCATCGGGGCGATTGGAAAAAACAAGGGCAACGGTACAGCAGTCCCGCAGCAAACCTTCCCTTGCCTGGCGGAGGATGACTTCCATATTGCTGCCGCGGCCCGAGATAAAGATTGCAATGCGTTTTTTCATGCTGTTTACCGTTTAAATATGGACCTTAGAAAAGATTTGAAACCGCTTTCCCGGCGGAAGCTGACCGTCATGCTTTTCTGCTCATTGATCAGCGACGCCAGGGTATATTCCCAGCGGAGATTATTATTCAGAGTATCCCGGAACATCAGCGGCGTATTGCAGTCCAGGATCTTGTCCGGCAGATGCAGAGTATAACTCCAGTTATATTGACCCAGCAATGCATGTTTCAGCATATTTCCGAAACCTTCCCTGTTGTTGTCCAGGGTATCGCTCATCGTTATCAAGCGAGAATAGCGGACCGCGCCGTCCTCCTCTTCCAGGCGGATCTCGCCAAACCAGCTGTCTTCTACCTGGTTGAGCAGCAGGATGTGTTCAAAATCGGCAAAGACCTGGATCCAGGTGATCTTGTCGACCTGGTAGGTCGCGCTGCCCGTGACCGTGATCCCTTCCACAGAATCGCAGAGTTCCACGATACTCAGTTCGGAAAGATCCTCATCGCTGATGCTGGCATACTCCGGCAGTCCGATCTCAAAAAGAAGGCTGCCGGAGCCGTCCTTTTCCAGCCAGATCTCCTCGCGGTATTCAATGCATCCGCTCAGGGTGAAAAGCAGGAACAGGGCAAGGAAGAGCTGCGGCAGGAAAGGTTTTTGCCTCATGGCCGTCTCCTCAGCGCGCGGTGGGCGATATCGCGGCGGTAGCGCAGGGTATCAAAATGAATTTTTTGTACTTCGGCATAGCATTTTTCCACCGCCTTGCGCAGTTCGGCATCGTGGCAGACGATATTCAGCACCCGGCCGCCGGAAGTCAGCAGCCGGTCACCGTCCCGCTGTGTTCCCGCATGAAAGCAGAGGGTATCCGCCAAAAGATCCGCAATGCCCCTGACCGGCATTCCTTTTTCGTATTTTCCGGGATAGCCGCCGGCGCAGAGTACGACATCCACAAAATACTCTTCGGAGAAATCCGGTTCTATTTCGCAGAGGGAGCCGTTGAAACAGGCCAGCATCAATTCCAGCAGATCGCTGTTCAGCGCCGGCAGAATGACCTCCGTCTCCGGATCCCCGAAGCGCACATTATATTCCAGGAGTTTCGGTCCTTTTTCCGTCAGCATGATCCCGAAATAGATAACACCCTTATAATCAAAGCCTTCCGCTTCGATACCATTGAGGGTCGGCAGGATGATCTGTTCATCAATGGCATCCAGTACCTTTTCCGTTGCGGCGGGAGCCGGGCAATAGGCGCCCATTCCGCCGGTATTCGGGCCGGTATCGCCGTCGAAGGCCGCCTTATGGTCCTGGGAAGGCAGCAGACAGGTGATATTTTTCCCGTCGGTGATCCCGATCACGGAAAGTTCTTCTCCCTGCAATTTTTCCTCGATCAGGAATTCCGCCTGGGGACCGTATTTTTCCAGCAGATCGCGGATCGCCGCATGGGCCTCTTCTTCCGAGCTGCAGACATAGACGCCCTTGCCGGCGGCCAGGCCGTCGTATTTAATGACCACATCGCCTTTATTTTTCGCGATGCAGGCAGAGGCATCCTCTTCCGGGGAATAGACACCAAAATCCGCCGTGGCGACGCCGTATTTCCTCATAAAGGACTTGGCGTAGATCTTGGAGCTTTCCAGGCGGGCGCCGGCCTTATCGGGACCGAAGACCTTGACACGGCTGTCCGCAAAAGCATCGACGATGCCCTCGCTGAGCGGTACTTCCGGTCCGACAACCAGCAATGAAACGTGATTTTCCTCACAAAAGCGGCGTATCGCGGCATGGTCCGACATAGTGATACTGACATTATTTTCCGTAGCGCCATTGCCCGGCAGCATCCATATCCGTTCCGCCCGGGGCGATTGCCGGAGTTTCCATTCCAGGGCATGTTCCCTGCCGCCGGAACCGAGGATAGCGATATTGATCTTATGCATTTCCGAGTACCTTTTTCAGATGTGCCAGAATGCGGCTGCAGACCGCTTCGGCCAATCCGGTATAGCTGCTGCTGCGCAGTGCCGTCAATTCCCGGCGCAGTTCGTCGGAGATCTTCAGTGAATCGATAAACTTGTTCAGTTCCGCAACGGTCAGGCGGTTCCCGCGTGTCAGATTTTTCAGCATTTCGTAGGGTTTTTCAAAGCCTTCCCTGCGGAGAATGGTCTGGATGGGTTCGGCCAGCAGTTCCGGGTAAGCATTCAGTTCCTGTACGCAGTATTCCCGGTTCACATCGACCTTTGCGAGTCCGTGCAGCGTTTCTCCGAGTCCCAGTTCGCCGTGTCCCAGCGCCACGCCAAAGTTCCGTTCCACGGTACTGTCGGAAAGGTCGCGCTGCAGGCGGGAATTCGGCAATTTGGCAATAAAATGGTCCAGCAGGGCATTGGCGATTCCCAGATTGCCCTCGCTGTTCTCGAAATTGATCGGATTGACCTTATGCGGCATCGTGGAGGAACCCACTTCCGCGGATTGGGTTTTTTGCCGGAAATAGCCCAGCATGAGGTACATCCACATATCGCGGTCCAGATCCAGGAGAATTCCGTTGATCATGCGGGTAAGATAGAAGTAGTCCGCCCAGCTGTCATGATCTTCGATCTGGGTTGTCGCGGGATTCATTTCCAGGTCCAGGCTTTCGATAAAGTTTGCGGCGAACTTTTGCCAGTCCGTACCGGGAGCGGCGGCGGTAAAAGCGGAGTAATTGCCGGTGGCGCCGTTGCATTTAGCCCGAAATTTCAGGTTCTTGAGTTCCTTATAGCGACGCAGAAGGCGTTCGGCGTACACGGCAAGTTCTTTTCCCGCGGTTGTGGGAGAGGCCATCTGGCCGTGGGTCCGTGCGGGGATGGGGATACTGCGCCAAGCTTCGATTTTATCCGCAAGGAAGTTCAGGAGCTCCCGGAGCCGGGGCAGCTGCCGTTCATCGCGGTATTTTTTTAATAATAAGGTATAGGCGATATTGTTCACATCTTCGGAAGTCAGTCCGAAGTGGATCCTGTTCGGATGCCGCAGTCCCAGCGTTTCCTGCAGGTAGAGTTCGCAGGCTTTCACGTCATGATTCAGTTCCGCCTCGATTTTTTTGATAGCCGTGTAATCATCCGGAGAAAAGCCTTTTGCCATTTTTTCGATCTTACTGCGTTCGCGTTTGTTCAGGGGCGGGAAAATGCCGTAAGGATCGAGGGCAAGCAGGAACTGCAGTTCGACCCAGACGCGTGCGCCCATCAGCGCAAATTCCGAGAAATAGTCACCCAGCGGTGCGGTCCGTTCATAATAGCGGCCGTCCAGCGGTGAAATTGCCTTTAACATGGTTGATCCCTTAATTTTATTACCCTTTACCCGGAATCGTCCTCCGCGCTCAAATATAATGCAATGCGCAGGTCTTTGGAATGATTTTTTTCGGGAAAATGGATTGAGTCAATTTATTTGAGTCAATTTATTTGAGTCAATTTATTTGAGTCAATTTATTTGAGTCAATTTATTTGAGTCAATTTATTTGAGTCAATTTATTTGAGTCAATTTATTTGAGTCAATTTATTTGAGTCAATCCAATCTCCGATCGGATTGACTCCGGGAAGCCCCTAAGGTCTTCCCGCACTCCCTTTCTCCGTTTCTCCTTCTCTCCCCTTCTCCGTTTCTCCGTTTCTCCGCTTCTCTTCCTAAACGGCTGATCCTGCGTCTTTTATACATATTGTATGCCTAACGAAATAAACACCACAAGATATTGTAGGGAAATTTTCATTTTTTCATTTTGACTTTCGCCTAAAATGCGGTTAATTTTGGGGGAGGTATTCGAGGGTTTTTGTGAAATCCATGTTACGCGCTTTAATCGTTGCTGTGGTATTGCTTCCGGCTTTTTTGCCGGCGAATGAACGTTATCCGCGCTCTTTTTCCAAAACAACCGCAACGGTCCCCGATTACGTCCATTACACGACAGTCGGTCAACTGGGACTGACCATCACCAATTTCGGACTGCTGGGCGAAGGCTACAACAATCCCGATCAGCCCAGTTGTATGTACAAACAATATCCCGACAATATAAAAGAGCAGATCGAACATATGTCCTACGGCGGCCTCTGGATCGGCGGCATTGTCAGCGGTGAAAAACGGGTCAGCACCGGTATTGTGGACGGAGTCTTCGATTACGGCTCCGAAGGCTTTGAATTTACCGATAACGGGGATTCTATCCGCGAACGTTCCTCCATTCCCACCAGTCCCGTTTATTCCCCCTACGCCATTTCCCATCAGGATTTTATGGCCGTCTTTCACGATCAGGGCCTTGTGGTTAATCACAAGCCCCTGAACGTAACGGTGGATATGACTTCCTATGCCTGGAATTACAGTTTTACCGAAGCTTTCGTCATCCTGAACTACCGGATCAGCAATACCGGCACCCTTCCCATCCGGGACCTCTTTGTGGGCATCTGGGCGGACGCTTCGATCGGAAATATGAACTACACCAGCATCTATCAGCCCGGCGGCGGCTGGACCTGGTACGACAACCTGAACGGTTTCGACCAATCCCTGTTCGATCCTATTCCCGGCGACGATTTTTCCGGCATTCCCCGGGATATCGCCTATCAGTACGACGCGGACGGCGATAACGGCTATGCGCAGAGTTATATCGGCTATAGCTGCCTGGGCTCCTCCGGCGTACCCCGGAAATTCTGGAAATCCTGCTACAATCAGTGGAAATGGAATGCCGCCTCCAATCTGGATTATCCCGACTTTTACATGCCGCTGACCGATGAGGAACGCTATGACAAGATGAGCAATTCCGTCACGGCATATCCCGGGCAAGACACTTATACCGATGAAGGCTATCCCGACGATCCGGACAGCTGGATGATGCTGATCGGTGCCGGTCCCTTCGGTTCCCAGCCCGCCTATCCCGACAGCAGCGCCTGGGATCTGCTCCCCGGCGAGTCGGTGGACGTGACCTACGCCATTGTTGCGGGACTTTGGGCCAGCGACAGTCCCGATGACAGCCCCGAACGCCGCGCTCTGCTGCGGGTCAATGCCGACTGGGCACAGAAAGCCTATAACGGTGAGGACAGCAACGGCAACGGCAAACTGGATCCCGGCGAAGACCAGAACGGCAACGGGATCCTGGACCGTTTCATTCTCCCCGCTCCGCCGCCTTCACCCAAACTGCATGTGATCGCCGACGAAGGAAAGGTCACACTTTACTGGAATAATATCCCGGAATTTGCCGAAGACCCCATCAGCCGTGAAAAGGATTTTGAGGGCTACCGCGTCTATGCACGCCGCAAGACCTCGGGACTGTCCGCGGAATGGACCCTGCTGGCGGATTTTGACCTGCGCAACGAAACCGGCTACAATACCGGCTTTGATTTTATTCGTATCAAGGACGAGATGGGCTTCCCATCCTATGCGATCTTCGGACAGGATACCTTTTATTATAAATTCGAGAACCGGAATTTGCTGAACGGCTGGCCGGACCGGAATATCTTTGCAGTCACCTCTTATGACCGCGGCGATCCCAGCACGGGACTGGAGTCCCTGGAATCCAGTCAGCTGGAAAACCGCATCGCGGTCATTACCGGGCGGCAAAGCAGCGAAGACCAGGAACTGAAAGTTGGCGTTTACCCCAATCCTTACCGGGTCTCCGCGGTCTGGGACGGTACGGGCGTCCGTGACCGCATGCTCTGGTTCACGGGATTACCTGAAAAGGCGTTGATAAGGGTTTTTACCCTCTCCGGGGAACTGATCAAGACCATTGAACATCAGGGAAGCGAATACCACGGCGCCGATACCCGGCGACTGCAGAGCGCCCTGAGCGCCAATGCCGTCTATGCCGGCGGCGAGCATGCCTGGGACCTGATCACGGACCACGATCAGGCGCTGGCAACCGGTATGTACCTGTTCGCA
>JAQULT010000056.1 GCA_028718545.1 Fidelibacterota bacterium
AGCGGCAGCGTGATGGGGCAATCCTATTGCGGCGGACTGATCGGTGCACTGAGTTTCTCAACGGTCAGCAATTCCTGGAGCAGCAGTCCGGTAAAAACAAACGGTGATTATACCGGCGGGCTCTGCGGATACGCTTACGGAGCAGAAATTATTCATTCCTACAGCAGGGGAAATTTAGACTATGCTTCCGGAAGCTATGTCGGCGGCTTGCTGGGTTATGACAATTATAATTCCGTGACGCCCGTGACCGCCTCATTCTGGGATATCGATTCTTCGGGAACGGAGCTCAGTGCCGGCGGCAGCGGACGTACCGCAGTTCAAATGCGGATGCAAAGTACCTATACCGATTCCGGCTGGAATTTTACGGATGTCTGGGCGATCTCTGATACGGCCAATGACGGTTATCCTTACTTGCTTCCGCCCGTCACATTGGAAATGCCGGAATTGGTTAGCGACAGCCTGCGGGGGATCAGCAAGGCATCCGCAACGGTGTATTACCGGATCACGAATGCCGGATCGCCGTTTCCGGAACAGCACGGCGTCTGCTGGAACACAAACGGAATGCCGACAACGGAAGATCATAAAACCCTGGACGGGCCGGTTGACAGCGCGGGAACTTACTGCTCCGTTTTAAGCAACCTGAGCCCTAATACCCAATATTATGTCCGGCCTTATGCCTCAAATGTAAACGGTACGGTGTACGGTGACGAACTTACATTCAAAACGCTGGGCACACCGATACTGGGGAGTTTTTCCCTGAGCGGTGTCGGCATGGACCGCGCAACGGCAAGCGCTGTCCTGTTAAGCACCGGCAACCCGCATCCCGTTCAGCACGGGTTCTGCTGGAATACCCGCGGGAATCCGGATTTCACCGATGCAAGGACCGAGAAAGGTCCGGCAAGCGCAACAGGGACCTTTAGTTCCCTGATCACCGGACTGGAGGAAAACACGCTGTATTATATCCGCGCTTATGCGATCAATGCGATCGATAGCGTTTACGGCCAGGAATTCTCTTTCGTTACCCTGGGTCCGCCTGTGGTGCAGACGCTGGCGCTGGGAGCGATCGATTCGACCGGCGTGCAAATTTCCGGCAAGCTGCTGCATCCCGGAAGTCCTGCGGCCACGGTGTACGGGTTTTGCTGGGATACGGCGGACAATCCGGATATCCGTCATAATACCTTCGAATCCGAAAGTGTCGATACAGCCGGCGTGTTCAGCGGACAGATTACCGGCCTAAGCGCCAATACCGGCTATTATATCCGGGCCTATGCGCAGAACAGCGTCGATACCGTCTACGGCGAGATCCTCAACTTTACCACGCTTGAAACGGCCTTGGGAGCGGAGATCCCGGAACATTTCTCGCTGTCGCAGAATTATCCGAATCCCTTTAATCCCCATACAACCCTGAAATTCGGTCTCCCGGAAATATCGGATGTGTATTTGGCAATCTACAATCTGAACGGCAGAAAGGTGCAGGAATGGGTGGCGGAAAATCTGAATGCCGGCTGGCACACCCTCAACTGGGATGCCCGGAATCCTCGGGGAGAAGCACTGCCCGCAGGCGTTTATATCTGCACAATCCGTTCCGGGGCGTTTTTTGCAAGCAAAAAGATGCTCCTGCTGAAATAACCCGCGTCAAAAGCGTTGCGGCATGTTTTCGGGGACCGGTTTATCTCCGATCCTTTAAAAAATCCGTTTTTTATATTTGTATATTTGATAAGTACGATAAAGTTATTATTTTATTCCCGTATTGAATAAGAAAGATGAGGGAAATCATGAAGCGTATCTTTTCGTTAATGATCCTTTTGCTTGTGCTGACAGGCTGTAATCGGATTACCGTCATGAGTTACAACATTCATGCCATGCGCGGTATGGACAAGGAGTTCAATGCGGAACGCATTGCCGATGTGATCCTTGCCGAAAAGCCGGATCTGGTCGGCCTGCAGGAGGTCGATCATCTGACCGTCCGCAGCGGAAATTTCGATGCCCTGACTTTTTTTGAAGAATATACAGGTATGCATGTCATTTACATGAAGACCTTCGATTATCAGGGCGGCGCCTTTGGCAACATGATCCTGTCGCGCTTTCCCGTCCTGTCCCAACAAGAGATCCGCCTGCCCTCCCGCGAAGCCTATGAACCGCGCCTGCTGATGCGCGTCAGCGTTTTGACCGACAAAGGCGATACCCTGTATTTTTACAATACCCACCTCGATCATCACGGTGAAGATTCCGACCGGCCCGCACAAATGCGCAAGATCGCCGAGATCCTGTCTGCAGACAGCGGAAAACGCATCCTGCTTGGCGACATGAACTGCCAACCCGGAAGCGAGCCGCTGAACATGCTGAACGGTCTGATGAATCGCTGTCATTCCAACGAAAAGACCTATCCCGCCGACCAACCCGAGCGCATTATCGACCATGTCTATTATGCCCCCGGTGAAGGACTGCGCTGCAGCAGCTTTTCGGTCATCCCCGAAAAAGTCGCTTCCGACCACCGGCCGGTCGTTGCACATTTCCGTTTGCGCTGACACGGTTTTTTCGAGCGGCAGCCTGCCCGGCGCTTCTCAACGAAGGCGGGTCGATTTGTTGATTCATGAATACTCAAAACAATCCTGTTTATCCTGTGATCCTGTCTAATAAACAATCCGGGAATATTGTCTGCAACAAAAAACGGCAAGCATTTTTTCTTGCCGTTTTCGTACCCGGGGCGGGATTTGAACCCGCATGTCCGTCGGACACTAGACCCTGAACCTAGCGCGTCTGCCAGTTTCGCCACCCGGGCATTCGGTGGATAGGGGAAAGGAGCAAGCCCGGAATCCCTGCGGTGAGCCGGGATTTATGCGCTTTTATCCTTTTTGGAGGAGCTTGTTCCCGTTTCTTTCTTTTCCGTTTTCGGAGCTGTTTTTTTGGCCGCCGGCTTTTTGGCTGTCGGCTTTTTTGCTGCCGGCTTTGCGGCGGTTTTCGCCGCCGTTTTTGCCGGAGCTTTCTTTGCCGGAGCTTTTTTTGCCGTTTCGGCCGGTGGTGCCAGTTCCGCAGCTACCGCATCCTCAATTTCAACGATTTCTTCTTCGAGCGAGATCTCTTCAAGCTCCAGCGGTTCTTCTTCCGGCTTTGGAGGTCTGGGCTTTACCGGCTTTTCCGCGGTTTTCTTTTCCTCGGCCTTTTTCGGTTTTGCCTTTTCTTCCTTCGCCTTGGTTTCCTGAAGATGCGCCGCTTCGTTTTCCATCATCCCGATCTTTACCCGAAGATCGTGAATGCGGTTCATCATCTCCTCGATCTGCTCGAGGCCCTGCAGATCATACCCATGTCCGTCATCGATATACTCTGCAGCTTTCTCTCCAAGTTCCTGGTAGCATTTCTGCAATACCCGGCGCGACTGGAACACCTCGTATTTCAACTTCCCCAGGCGGCTGAAATCACCCGCCTTTTCCCGGGTACTTTGATATGCCTCATCGATCTTGGGACTGAGGCTCTCCCACCAACGGGACAACTTGTTTTTTACGTTATCGTATACTTTCATATGTTTTCTCCCG
This sequence comes from Fidelibacterota bacterium, assembly GCA_028718545.1. GTDB lineage: Bacteria > Fidelibacterota > Fidelibacteria > Fidelibacterales > Fidelibacteraceae > M50B103. Next base: position 3,534 of record JAQULT010000056.1, read on the forward strand.
CTAACCCCTAAATTTACACGATAAACATCCGTGTGTCAATTACAATATCTCCCTTGCGGTCTTTTTCTGAAAATATCCGCTTTCCCGTATTGCCCGCTCCGCCTATAGCGGGTAGCGCTTCCGGTTATTGATGACAATCCCGGGTTCCGCCGTCACCCGGCCGATCGTAGTGGAGGTAATGTTGTAATTCGAGGTAATGCGCGCCAGGTCAATCAGGTATTTTTCTTTGATACTGATCAATACGGCGGCTTGAGGTTCCCCGTAAACAAAGGCCGCTTCGGAACCCTTTCGTTCGGAATAGATATTTGCACCCCGCCGGTTTCCGCAGGCATGATGCAGCGCCGCAAAAAGTCCTCCGCGGCGGATCATTCGTGCGGAAGCCAGGATCCGCTTTTCATTACAGGCATTCAGGACGTCCACCAGCGCAGCCAGGGTGCCGGTCATGACTCCCGGTGGTGTAATACCTTCGGGTTTGCCCAGTACTTTTGCGTAGGCGGAGCCCCGCAGCTCGCCATTGGGATCGCCCAGCAGGCAGATAAAATCCCCGGCATCCGAAAATTCGGCGGGCAGGGGATCTTCGGTATCGCGGGAAACAAAAAATAGTGTCAGCCGGTCATTTTCTCCGGCATGAATACGGCTGTTGGCCAGCGGAATATCGAAAAGCGCGGCGCTTTTACGCAAAACAGCCATGACATTCTCGTTATCCTGGGGATACGCGGCGCTGCTTTCGATAAAATAGCTCATGGCAAGGATCTTTTTTCCGCGCACCTGCAGATCCACGATTGCCGACAGCGCATGCAATTCCGCACTTTTTTCATTGAAGCGCATCCCCCACATGGGAAAAGTATCGATCTGCAAATCCGGAATACCCTCCCTGTCCGCATATCTGCGCGTTGGAGCGCTGGCATGTTCAAATTCGATGAGTTTCAGCAGCGCAGCGGGGTCCGCAGGGATATCTTCTTCAAAAATGGAATCCGCCTCTGTTTCCGCCTCATAAATGCCGTTTCTCGCAGGCGAATACTGCTGCAGTTGCTGTAGTATCAGACGCAGCGTGCTCAGGGGAATGTCCAGAAGTCCGTCCTCATTATCAAGGTTCAGCACCGGATAGCGTACGGTCTTTCCCAGAAAGCGCGGAAACATTCCGGCTTTTTCAGCTGCAGCCTTAAAATCCGCGTTCCGGTTATCGGGAATAAAGTAGAGCAGAGCGTTTTCATATTCGGCAAAAAGGCGTTGTGCCGCGGCAGTGATATGGGCCCCCGTTTGATGTTCCAGACAGACCCGGCAAAGGCGTTCCCAGGGAGCTTCGCCCGCAACAAGAGCAATATACGCAGCATAATAACGCAAAAGCTGCAGATCTTTTTCATCCTCACCGCTGCTAACCGGTTGGAAATAAATGGCGTAATCAATGAATCGCGAACGGATATGCTGTTCCTGTTCCGGACGGGTAATGCCCAGCATCAGCCGGCCGTCCTCGTGTTCGTAACAGAGCGGAGAGTAAAGATAGTGTGCGGCCATATCCAGACGGCAGCGCAGAGCGTCCCGGTGATTGCTCAAATAGAGATAATGCGTATCATCAATGTTAATGTATACATCCCGGCTGATGTTATACCGGTTGAAACGTTTTTCCCGGTCCTGTTCCTGCGGATCAAAGCCGGCAAAGGCTTTTTTTTCGATCGCTGTTACTTCATGTCCCAGGAGTTTCTGAAGTGTTCTGTCGAAATCTTGCATCGCGTTGTCCGTCCTTCCGCATAATAAGCGCGTTCCCGGTAAAATACGTTGTTCTTTGTGAAAAAATAACAGTTTTTATACGGCATTTCTTATTCCTGACTTGAATATATCCGGAATAAACCTTATTATAACAGTCAATTCTAAACGGAGACGCTGATGGAAGAAGCATGGATCCGACAAATAATCGCCGCACAGCGCGGCTTCTTTGCTGATGGACGAACAAAAGAGCCGGCTTTCCGCATCGCTGCACTGCGTAAACTGAAAGACATGATCCGGAAACACGAAAACGCCTTGATGGACGCGCTTGAGGAGGATCTCCGCAAGTCCCAGTTTGAAAGCTACATAACAGAAATAGGCCATGTATACAAAGAGATCGATTGGCACATCCGGCATCTGAAACGCTTGTCCCGCTCGCGCCGTATTCCGACGCCCCTGGTCATGTTCCCGTCCCGCAGCCGCATCCTGCACGAGCCTTACGGTACGGTGCTCATCGTTTCTCCCTGGAATTATCCCTTCAACCTGGCAATCACGCCCCTGATCGGCACCATTGCCGCCGGAAATTGCGCGATCGTTAAACTTGCGCATTATTCCAAAGCAACGTCCGCGCTCCTGGAAAGACTCCTCAACAAAACCTTTCCGGAAAATTATATTCGCGCCCTGGACGGCGGACGCGAGGTGAACCGCCTGCTCCTGGAAGAACGCTTTGATTACGTTTTCTTTACCGGCAGTCCCGCACTGGGGAAAATTTTTGCGCAGGCCGCAGCCGCCAATCTGACCCCCTGCACTCTGGAACTCGGCGGGAAGAGTCCCTGTATTGTGGACAAAGATGCCGATCTGTCCAAATCCGCCCGGCGCATTGTATGGGGAAAGTTCCTAAATGCCGGACAGACCTGTATCGCGCCCGATTACCTGCTGGTGCAGAAGGATATCAAAGAGGCGCTGCTGAAGAAGATCTGCGAGGAGATCGAACGGCAGTTCGGCAGCGATCCTTCGGAGAGTCCGGACTTTGGCAGGATCATCAATCCGGAAGCTTTTGCGCGGGTCAGCGCCTATCTTTCGGACGGAAAGGTCATCTGCGGCGGCCAGACAAGAAAATCGGACCGCTATATCGCGCCCACCCTATTGGATGAGGTTTCGCCGGACGCGCCGGTGATGCGGGGCGAGATCTTCGGTCCCATCCTGCCGGTGCTGAGCTTTGGGGAGATCCGTGAAGCCATGGATTTTATCACATCCCGCGAAAAACCGCTGGCGCTGTATTATTTTACCAAAGACGTAAGGGGAGCGCAAAAACGCATCCGCCAAATGGATTCCGGCGGGGTTTGCATCAATGACGTCGTGATCCATTACGGCAATCCGCGCCTGCCTTTCGGCGGCGTAGGTAACAGCGGCATGGGGCGCTATCACGGCAAATACAGTTTCGACACCTTCAGTCGCGAACGCGCCTGCGTGATCTCGCCGACTTGCTTCGATATCCCGGTCAAGTTCGCGCCCTACGGGAAGAAATTGCGGTTGCTGAAGAAAATATTTTAGAGAAGTCGGAAGTCAGTAGACGGTAGACGGAAGGCGGAAGAAAACCGGGAAGAAGGACGATTTACCCGAACAATAGATATGAATATTTAGAAAGAGTATGTAGAGACGTGCCATGGCGCGTCTTTTCATGGGTGGGAAAGACGGAAGATCGGAGAATGGGAAGTTTGGTCAGCGGAATATTTATTCTGCAACCCCGGATTTGCCGTTAGCAACTTCCATCACATCAACCCGTCTGTACAGACGTATATTGGTGGAAAACAATCCGGTGGCTACCCAAAACAGGTCATCCCGGAAAAGAAAATACCGGATGAAAAAGAGAATGTAGACGGTAGACCGTAGAGGCAAATAGCCATTCGCCCCAACAAATTATTATAAAACATTTTTATAGCTAATAATCCTCAAACCATAAAAAATAATTCGTGTTAATTCGTGAAATTCGTGGACGTATTATTCGTAAACTGTGGATGATTCTTCGCCAAGTCTCACGGCCTGCTGGCCGTAGCCTGCAGATGTGGTTTCAAACCGCCTTCGCATAAAGCTTCGGCGCTTACCCTTCGCTAAATCTCCACCTAGCAGTAGCCTGCTAGCCGTAGCTTGCAGATGTGGTTTCAAACCGCCTTCGTCCGCCTTTCGGCGGAACTGCGGCGCTTGTCCTTCGCCAAGTCTCCCGGCCTGCTGGCCGTAGCCTGCAGGTGTGGTTTCAAACCGCCTTCGCATAAAGCTTCGGCGCTTACCCTTCGCTAAATCTCCACCTAGCAGTAGCCTGCTGGCCGTAGCTTGCAGATGTGGTTTCAAACCGCCTTCGCATAAAGCTTCGGCGCTTACCCTTCGCTAAATCTCCACCTAGCAGTAGCCTGCTAGCCGTAGCTTGCAGATGTGGTTTCAAACCGCCTTCGCATAAAGCTTCGGCGCTTATCCTTCGCTAAATCTCCACCTAGCAGTAGCCTGCTAGCCGTAGCTTGCAGATGTGGTTTCAAACCGCCTTCGTCCGCCGGTTGGCGGAACTTCGGCGCTTGTCCTTCGCCAAGTCTCTCGGCCTGCTGGCCGTAGCCTTGGCGAAGGCCAGTGGAGCATAGGAGGCTCGAACTCCTGACCTCCGCATTGCGAACGCGGCGCTCTCCCAGCTGAGCTAATGCCCCGGGTCAAATTCCATTCTTCCGTCTTCAAACGGAGTGAATTTTACCAAGCGATAAAATAGTCAAAAAACCCCGGATACGGTATGAAAAAATCATGATATCAATAAATTATTCCCGGAATTTCTATTCCGGCCGCTGCCATCGGTTCGTAAATGCCGGATGCGGCTTGTGTGGAATTGCGATGTATGATACGGATAATCTGTTATCCCTACATAACTATTTAAACTGTCTGAAAAATAGGAAAAAACCTCCAAAATAAACGACTTGACATTTGTTCTGGAAGAGAATAAATTAAAAATATTATCATAGCAGTCCGGTCAAACAGAAAACAGATACAGACAAGGAAATATTTATTTATCGATTTTTAACAGACAAAATACAAAACAGTAAGACGTGAAAACAAATCAACGGTTATATGAGTGTAATGACAATGCGGGAGGGAGGCACATGAAAGAACCAAGCAAAAGAATTGCTTTATTTAACATCATACGTCACGGGTTAATTCTGATCTTTGGCGCCATTCTGATATCTTGTGTATCACAGACCGGGCAGCATTTACAAGCAACAAAGCGAGTATTTCATATACCTGCGATAACCCTTGAAAAGCCGGTAGAAAATCTGGGTTACAAAGTACCGTTAACGTCAGTGAAGCTTT
>JAQULT010000057.1 GCA_028718545.1 Fidelibacterota bacterium
TCACTACAGATGACATCATTACCCTGGAGACCAGCTTTAAGGACCTTTATTCACTCGGGAGAGTGACGGAAAATGAAAGTTCGGTCTTGTACGATGTCAAGATCACGCTTCTGAGTGTGAATATCGGCAATTATGTCTTTGAAAAAACCTCCGCCACCACGCTGGATTTTATGCTGATCACCGATGAGGATTCTTCGGAAGCGGTAGAACTGATCAAACAGTAAACTATTTCGCATAAATCGTTGGAATTGCATCGTTTTTAATGCGGCCTTGCCGATAAGTCTATAATTAACCGGTGGAAAATCACAACCATCAACAATCAAAGTTCAAGGCTCAAGGTTCAAGGTTCAAAGTTCAAAGTTGCCGGTGATCGGCCTTGTTGTGTATTTCCTGCAAAGAATTACCTGCTGTAATCATATCGCAGACGAAAAAGCATTGGATATTGACTCCCGTCATCGTATTTTTTTAGCGCGGATGCCGCGGAATACAGGAGCCGCTTCATTCCGTTTTTGATCAACAGGAGGGAAACAGCATGCAAACAAAAGCAAAAACGGCCTTTCTTTTTCCCGGACAGGGATCGCAGTTTGTCGGGATGGGAAAGGATATTTATGAAAAATACCCGGCGGCGAAAGCCGTCTTTGAAGGTGCGGATAAAACCCTGGCTTTTTCGCTCAGCGAACTGTGCTTTGAAGGTCCGGAAATGGAACTGACGCTGACTGCCAATACCCAGCCGGCGGTTCTGACGGCCAGTATCGCACTGTTGAAGGTCCTGCAGGAGGAAACGGGCATCAAAGCCGATTATGTCGCCGGGCACAGTCTGGGCGAGTACAGCGCTTTGGTCTGTGCCGGAGGGCTGTGTTTTGAAGATGCCCTGCGCACCGTGCGGCAGCGCGGAAAATTCATGCAGGATGCCGTTCCGGCCGGTACCGGTACCATGGCCGCCATCATGGGAATGGAATCCGGGAAGCTGCAGCAATACTGCGAAGAATTGAGTCATGAAGATATCAAGGTGGTGATCGCGAACCGGAATTGTTCCGGGCAATATGTAGTATCGGGGCACAGCGAGGCGGTACAGCTGCTGATGCAGACGGTGCAGAAAGCCGGCGCCCTGATCTTTCCGCTGGCGGTCAGCGCTCCGTTCCATTCCCCGCTCATGAAAAAAGCCGCCGATGATCTGTCCGGCTGGCTGGAATCCATCCCTTTTAACGATATCTGCGTACCGCTGATCAACAACGCCGAAGCTGAATTTCTGCAAAGAGCCGGGGATCTGAAAGCCTCACTGGTCCGTCAGGTCATGGCGCCCGTTCTTTGGGAGGACTCCATGCGAACACTCATTGCCCGGGGTGTGGACACCTTTATCGAGATCGGTCCCGGTAAAGTGCTGAGCGGGCTGATGAAGCGCATTGACAAAAGCAGGAATATCATTAATGTCAGCGATACCGCATCGCTGGAAAACCTTGCCGCCAAACTTCGGGTATAGTGAAAAATCCCGAAAAGGCACTTGTAACTGATCCGAATTCCGCCGTAAAATTTGCAGTATCTGCAGTACGGAGAAAATATCATGAATGAAGTGGGCGTAGATATTGTGGATATCGCGCGTTTTGCCAAAGCAATGGAACGGGAGTCTTTTCTGCAAAAGTTCTTTCATCCCGAAGAGATTGCTTACGCCCGGGCATCCGCTAAGCCCGAACAGCACCTGGCCGCACGTTTTGCCGCCCGGGAGGCGGTCCGTAAAGTGTTGTTATCAAAAGTGTCTTCACTGGACTGGAAGGACAGTTGGATCCTCAACGATCAGAATGGGAAACCGGTCCTGCACTTTTCCCGGGATCTTCTGAAGAGAGTCCGTATCCGGCACAGCTCGGTCAGTCTGAGCCATAGCGGCGATTATGCCGTTGCGGTAGTCCTGATCGAAGTCCGGTAAAGTGCTTTCCTGAAAAAAATGATTGACAAAGCTGCCGAAAAAGTATTAGACTATCTTTGAGGTTTTTGATGTTTTATAAGCAAAACATGAAAAACCTTAAACACCAGGAGGAAAGATGCAAGATCAACTTATTTCACTTATCGCGGAAGAACTCAGTGTCGACAAAGCAACGATCACACTGGATTCGGATATCCAAAAAGACCTGGGAGCGGATTCTCTTGATGCCATTCAACTCATCATGAGCATTGAGAACGCCTTCGGCATCACGGTCCCCGAATCGGAGATCGACCATCTCAAACGGGTCGGCGATCTGTTGCAGTATATCAAAGACCATCAATAAGCAGTGCTCATTTTCTTAATTGCACCTTGATGCCGGGGATCGCGCCGATCGTCCGGGAAGCGCTTCGCATTGCGGAATTCGGAATGTTCAGGGGCGGTAGGGGATCAGGTCCTGTACCGGGGCATTCCAAACGTCTTGCGCGCCGCTAACGGGAAGGGGCAGAGAATCACCTGCAAGGGAATAAACGTTCCGGACAAGGGAACCCGGGACGGAGAGAATGAGAAAAGCACAGGAGGTGAATATGGGCTTGCATAAGGGACATTTCAGAATAATTTCGTCGGGACATTACACGCCGGAGCATATTTTGAGCAACCGGGATCTGGAAAAGATCGTCGATACCAGTGATGCCTGGATCACGTCGCGGACGGGGATCCGCGAGCGGCGCATCGCCAACGGGGAAAATACTTCGGATCTGGCGCTGCATGCGGCGCAAAAAGCGCTGGATAAAGCCGCTTACGACAAAAGCAAGATCGATCTGATCATCGCGGCGACCTTTACGCCCGAATTGCGGAGCCCCGGCGTAGCGGCGCGGGTGCAGGCAAAGCTGGGTCTGGATAAACCCGGACTGCTGGCATTTGACGTCAATGCCGCCTGCACGGGATTTATTTTTGCACTGAACATTGCGGAGCGCCTGCTGAAAGGCGGATCATACCGCAGCGCCCTGGTGATCGGCGCAGAGGTCATCAGTAAGGTCACGGATTACCGCGACCGCAACACCTGCGTGCTCTTCGGAGACGGCGCGGGCGCCCTGATCCTGGAAAAAGACAGTAAAAAAGAGGTTTTTTTCAATGTTTCATCCCGCAGTGACGAGGATCTGATCCTTTATGTCGATCAATATATCAACATGAACGGTCCGCGGGTCTATCAGTTCGCTTCGCGCGTCATCGAATCCAGTATCCGGGAACTCCTGCAATTCGGCCATTTCGATATGACGGGTGTCCACAAGATCATCCCGCACCAGGCCAATATGCGTATCATCGAAAGTGCGGCAAAGGCTCTGGGTGTCCCGCTGGAATCCTTTTTTGTCAATATCCAGAAATACGGGAACACCTCGGCCGCGAGTATTCCCATTGCCCTGGATGAAATGCTGGAGGAAGAAACCCCGCTGTCCGGCGAAAAGGTCCTGTTGGTGGGATTCGGAGCCGGATTAAGTTACGGGGCCTGTGCCTTAACATTCTGAATGAGGAGATCATGAATATTGTCAACCGCTTACTGGGAATCCGTTATCCGCTGATCCAGGGAGGTATGGCACATATTGCCGATAACCGGCTGGCGGCGGCCGTATCCAATGCCGGGGCGCTGGGCATTATTGCCTCCGGAGCCGACGACGCGGAAACGGTCCGCAAGCAGATCCGGCTCTGCAGAGAACGGACACCGCACCCTTTTGGTGTGAATTTAATGCTGATGAGCCCGCATTCGGACGCCATTGCCGCAATGCTCATCGAGGAGAAGGTGCCGGTTGTTACTACCGGTGCCGGGAATCCCGGTAACTATATTCCCGAATGGAAGAAAGCCGGAATCATCGTAATTCCGGTCGTGGCAAGCTGCGCGCATGCCATCCGGGTCGAGCGCGCCGGGGCTGACGCCCTGATCGCGGAAGGACAGGAAGCCGGCGGTCACATCGGGGAACTGACGACCATGGCACTGATCCCGCAGATCGCAGATCATGTAAAAATACCCGTCATCGCAGCCGGCGGAATCGGGGATCACCGGGGTCTTGTTGCCGCCTTTGCCCTCGGAGCCAGCGGCGTTCAGGTGGGAACACTGTTCCTGGCTTCGGAAGAATGTCCGGTGCATGAGAATTATAAAAAAATGATCCTGAAAGCCCGGGATATCGATACCATGGTTACGGGAAGGCAAAGCGGCGCACCGGTAAGGGTTTTGAAAAACCGCATGGCTAAAACGTACAATACGCTTGCCTATCAAAACACTTCACTGGAAGAACTGGAAAAACTCACGCTGGGTTCATTGCGAAAAGCAGTCTTTGACGGCGATACCGAACAAGGGTCCTTTATGGCCGGCCAGATCGCCGGCATGATCCGGCAGATCCGTCCCGTACGGGAGATCATCGAATCCTTATTTTTACCGGCGGAAAACTACAAGGATCATCTAAAGATATTATAAACCGGACAGATAAATAACAGGGAGCTATTATGGACCTGAAAGGAAAAGTTGCGCTGGTCACCGGAGCCGCAGGCGGCATCGGGGAGGCCATTTGTACGGCGCTTGCCCGCAGCGGAGCAAGCGTGCTGATCCACTACTGTCATTCCGAAGCCCCGGCAAAAGCGCTGTCGGATAAACTTCGGCAGGAGGGTCATTCCTGTATGCTGTACCAGGCGGATATCCGTTCCACGCAAGCCGCACAGGCGATGGCAGATGCCCTGATCGCCGAATACGGCAAGATCGATATACTTGTCAACAACGCCGGCATCACGCGGGATCAGCTGCTGATGCGGATGAGCGAGGCGGATTTTGACGAAGTGATCGCAACCAATCTAAAGGGCAGTTGGAACATGATCAAGGCGGTTTCCTATGCCATGAGCAAAGCCCGCTACGGGAAGATCATCAATATCAGCTCGGTCGCCGGCATTGCCGGCACACCCGGGCAGTCCAATTATGCCGCCAGCAAGGCCGGCATCATCGGACTGACCAAATCGGTCGCCCGGGAATTTGCACGGCGGAATATTACCTGCAACGCAGTCGCACCGGGTTTCATCGAGACGAAGATGAGCGCCGTACTTCCGGAGGCGGTCCGGGAAAAATATCTGGAACAGATACCACTGGCAAGATACGGAAAGCCCGAAGAAGTCGCCGCGCTGGTCCTTTATCTGGCAAGTGATGAAGCAAATTATATTACCGGACAGGTGCTGCAGATCGACGGCGGACTGGCCATGTAAAAGGAGGAATGATGAAACGCAGAGTCGTAATTACTGGTATGGGGACCGTAAATGCTATTGCCAATAATGTCCATTCTACCTGGGAGGGTGTCAAAGCCGGAAAGAACGGCATCGATCATGTAACGTTGTTCGATATATCCCGTCAGAAGCCTTATCTTGCGGGGGAAGTCAAGGACTTGCATCCCGAGGAAAGCATTCCTCCCAAGGAAATCCGGCGTATGGACCGGGCGACCCTGTTGGCCATGGTTGCGGCGGAAGAGTGCTACCGGGACAGCCGGCTTGCGGATGCGGATTTCGATCACGACCGTTTCGGGGTCTTTGTCGGCAGCGGGATTGGGGGGATCTGGACCATTCAGGAAGAAACGCGCAAAGCCTATGAACGCGGCGTGGATTCGATCAGTCCCTTTTTTATTCCCAATGCCATCGTCAATCTGATTGGCGGCAATATTGCCATTCGCTATCAGGCAAAAGGTGCCGTCATTCCGGTGGTAACGGCCTGTTCTTCCGCGACCAACAGTCTTGGCGAGGCATTTCGTTATATTCGTGACGGATACCTGGAGCTGATCATGGCCGGCGGTGCGGAAGCGGCCGTCAGTGAAATGGCCATCGGCGGATTTTCGCGGATGCGGGCAATTACCCCCAGTCTGGATCGGGAACGGGCGTCCATTCCCTTTGACAAGGAACGTTCCGGCTTTGTCGTCGCCGAAGGAGCCGGCATTCTGATGCTGGAGGAACGGGAACATGCCCTGAAACGCAAGGCAACCATTTATGCCGAAATTCTGGGTTATCACAGCAATTGCGACGCTTTTCATATTACGCAGCCGGACGAAAATGCCGAAGGGATCACCAAATGCATGAACAATGCTCTGGTTGATGCGGATCTTGCGGCGGAAAAGATCGAATACATCAATCCGCACGGTACGTCGACCTTTTATAACGACCGTATGGAAAGTCTGGCCATCCGGAAGGTCTTTGGCGCACATGCGGACAAGATCAGTATCGGAGCAACCAAATCCATGCACGGGCACGCGCTGGGAGCCGTGGGCGGTATTGAAACCATTATCACCGTTATGGCGCTGGAGCATGGGATTATTCCGCCGACCATCAATTACCGGATACCGGATCCCGAGTGCGATCTGGATTACACCCCGAACCGTGCAAAAGCGCGTCCGATCCGATATGCTCTGAAAAACAGTCTGGGTTTCGGCGGACACAATGCTACGCTGATCCTGAAAAAATGGGAAGAATAATATGCAGCTGAACCGTGAAGAGATCCAGCATATCATTCCGCACCGCGCACCCTTTCTCCTGGTAGACCGTGTTCTTGAACTCAGGCCAGGGAAGTCCGCTACGGCGGAAAAGGATGTCAGTGAAAATGAATTCTTTTTTCCGGGGCATTTTCCGGACGAGTTTGTTATGCCGGGCGTACTTATCGTCGAAGCGCTGGCTCAGACCGGGGCCATCATTGTTCTGTCACAGAGCGAAAATGCAAATAAACGTATTTATTTTGCCGGTCTGAAGCGGGTAAAATTCCGCAGAAAGGTAATCCCCGGCGACACCCTGCGCCTGGAGGCGGTATTGAACCGAATTAAGGGAAAGTTCGGCACCGGCCTGGGTAAAGCATATGTAGGGGAGGAACTGGCCTGCGAAGCGGAATTTGTATTTTCTTTTTCCTGATAGATTGTATTAAAGTGCGGCGGACAGGCGAATCGTAAATTATTCTTTTTTTAATTAATTGACTCAAATAAATTGACTCAAACCGATCAAAAAACCGGCATCCCCGGATCGGGAACTCTATTTGTCGGACGGATTCTTTTCAGATTCGTAATGGGCAATGCTATGCTGCATGATCCCGATTACATCGTCTTCCACGGCGCGGATGGCCGCACGGATCCCGTTCTTAAAGGCATAGGCGCTGGAGCGTCCGTGCGCCTTGATCACGATCTTTTCATAACCCAGCAGGGGGGCTCCACCGTATTCCTCGTAACTGGCGACTTTCATTAATTTTTTGATACCCCCGGAAAGACAGAGCAGGCCCAGTTTCCAGATCAGCTTGCCGTTCTTTGCCATGCCGCCGATCTTTTTGACCGCTTCCGAAGTGCCTTCCATGGTTTTCATGGCAATATTACCGGTCATGCCTTCGGTGACGATCACATCCGCTTTACCGCTCATGAGCTCGTTCCCTTCAATATTGCCGATAAAATTCAGGTCCTTGCAGGCGGAAAGCAATTGATAGGCCGTTTTCATGGTCTCGTTCCCCTTATGGGATTCCGCTCCGATATTCAAAAGCGCTACGGTAGGATTCTTGACCTTGAGGACCTTTTCCTTATAACTGCTTCCCATATAGGCATAATGCACCAGATCGTCGGGCTGGTTGCTGACGTTGGCGCCGATATCCAGCATCATGGAAAAAATATCATTTCTCTTCTGGGCATTTAGGGTAGGATAGAGTATGGCAATGGCGGTTCTGCGCACTCCCGCAATACGCTTGATATGCATGGCCGCGGAGATGACCACCGCTCCGGTACTGCCGGCGGATACCATGGCGTCCGCCTCTCCCGCACTCAGGAGTTTTGCCGCGAGCACCACGGATGCGTTACTCTTTTCCTTCAGGGCTACTTTCGGTGAATCTTCCATCGTGATCGCCACAGGCGTATGAACGATACGGATCCTTTCCGGATCATGCCGGTGTTTCTTCAGTTCCGCAGAAATTACCGGTTCATCACCGATTAGGATCAATTCAGCGGGGGATTCGAGGGACATCATGCAGGTACCTTCGACGGTAATATGCGGTGCATGGTCACCGCCCATGGCATCGATTGCTATTCGAACGGACTTATCAGACATGTTTATTTTCCTTTCCTTCCTGTTTTGTCTCTAATCTAAAATAATTTATCCGGACTTCTATCTGTTTTTTTACTGGTTTCGGTTTAAAATATAAACAGAGGAGATGTTTATGCTTTGGTATTTTCCTTTTCGGGCTTTAAATTCATAGCGTTACTGAAATAATTATTCCGGAGGGTACAATGAAACGTTTCATTTGCTGTCTGCTGATCTTCATACTGCCTTTGTGCGCAGAGCCCATTGTCCGCGAAATTACGCAGCTGGACCTGCAGCGTGACGCGCTGCTGCCATCCTTCAGCGCGGACGGGAGCAATATTCTGTTTTCGTCGGATGACGGTCTTTACCGTTACGAGAGCGCAAGCGGACGCATCCTGCGTTATGC
>JAQULT010000058.1 GCA_028718545.1 Fidelibacterota bacterium
TTTGCCAAAGCGAGCGCGGCAGGGTGATCAGTGAAGCTTTTATGGAAGCCGGAGCGGTACAGTGCGGCTTTTGTACGCCGGGCTTTATCATGGCTGCGGCATCCCTGTTGAACAGCAATCCGCATCCCGACGAACAAGCGATCCGGGAAGCGCTTTCTGGTAATCTCTGCCGCTGTACGGGCTACGCATCTATTGTCCGTGCCGTGCAGATCGCCGCGGAGAAAGGAGCCAGATTATGGTAACAGACGCTTACCGGCCGCTGTCCCTGGCGGATGCATTGATATTTCTTGCCGAACAGGATTGTCTTCCTGTTGCCGGCGGTACGGACCTGATGGTGCAGGCCGCGCGGGGTACGGGAGTGCGCCCAAATTTTGAGAAAACCCTGCTGTTCATTGCACATTTGCAGGAACTGCAGCATATTCATGTTACGGATACCGGCATCCTTATCGGAGCCGCGGCAACGCTGACAGCTTTGCTCGAACACGAAGGGATACCCGCAGTTTTCAAGGAGATCCTGAAGCAAATGGCCGCGGCTCCGACCCGCCACATGGCCACGCTGGCCGGGAATATTGTCAATGCTTCACCGGCCGGAGATACCCTGCCCTATCTCTATGCCTTGGATGCGGAACTGGTCCTGCGCTCCCGGGACCGTGAACGCATACTGCCCGTTGCGGATTTTATCCGCGGTCCCAAACAAACGGTACGGGAAAAGGATGAACTCTTAACGGAGATCCGTATCCCCGCGGAGGAATTCAATATTCAGCGCTATCGAAAACTGGGGCAGCGCAAGGGCATGAGTCTGACCAAGGTCTCTTTTCTGGGCCTGGCCCGTAAAAAGGCAGGCAGGATCGAGGATATTCGCATTGCGCTGGGCTCGGTGGCACCGCGCATTGTCCGTTCACGAAATATCGAAGAGCGAATGCTCGGAAAATCCCTGACAGAAGCAAGGACAATGGAACCCCTTGTACGGAAGGATTATGCCGTCTTGATCGTTCCGATCGACGATGCACGCTCAACGGCGCAATACCGCAAACAGGTCAGCCTGCGCCTGATTCGGGATTTTATTGAAAATCTGAAATAAACAACAATAATGATAGGAGAGACAGATATGCGTATGAACAAAGCGTATTGGACCGGCATCCTGTTCTTTGGTGCCTTATGGGGACTTGCCGAAGCCAGCCTGGGATATGCCCTGCATTTCCTGCCCTGCGGTTTTTCCGGACTGGTTATGTTCCCCATCGGTTTTGGCCTGATGTATAACGCCTACCGGATCAGCGGACGGCGATCCGCCGTATTGGCGGTTGGTGTTCTGGCGGCGCTTATCAAAACCGTTGATCTTGTACTGCCCTTAACCGGGGCGATGAGCGTACTGAATCCTGTCGTTTCCATTTTGATCGAATCACTTGTCGTGTTCGCCGCCCTGAAATTTTTTGAGAGCAGACGCGTGCTGCCGGCTGTCTTCCTTGTCAGTGCCGGATGGATACTGCTCTTTGTGCTGGCTCAGAGCGTTTTTCTGCGTCCTGTCGGCGGACTGTACCTCTATCCGCTGAAAGAAATGTTATTCTACATCCTGCTGAATATTTTCGTCAATACCGGACTTATTCTGCTTTACCTCCGGAATGAAACCCGGCTCTCGCTGCGTCTGCAGCCGGAAGCGGCGGTGCTTTCTGCCCCGCTGATCCTGCTTTTGGCACTTGCCGTTGAACTGAGCAACACCTTACTGTTCTGATATGCAGATACTGAAGGAGTTGCTTTCAGACATTCCGGACGCAGCGGTCGACGAGCTTGTTGTCGGCCTGCATTCCGTGCTGGTCAAAAGCGGGAATCTGGCGGGTATCGCCAGCACCATCAAGTACTGCGGACCGGGTGCGGAACCGGCCCATGCCGGTGAACTCGAAAAGTACAGTCTCCGGAAACTGGCACAGTTTGTGCTTTCCGAGAATTTACTGGAGGCATCCATCGGCATGGCAGCACTGAATTGCGCACTTTCCGGATACGCCGGAACATTCCGCGAGATCAATGCCAAGGATATTATCCTGGAAAAAGGACGCGGGAAGAATGTCGGCATTATCGGCCACTTTCCCTTTCTGGAGGCACAGCGTTCCGCTTATAAAAACTGTGATGTCTTTGAAAAACAACCCCGGGGCGGCGACTTGCGGGAAGAGGATATTCCCGCATATCTGCCGCAGGCCGAAATTGTCGCGATCAGCGGCACCACCCTGACAAACCATACTTTTACATCCGTGATGCATCACGTCTCTCCGGATGCATACTGCCTGATGCTGGGACCCAGCACCGCGCTGAGCCCGCTGCTCTTTGATGCCGGTCTTGATGTGCTTTCGGGTACGCGGATCACCGATTATGGACTGGCAAGACACTGCGTCTTGCAGGCCGTTCCCACCCGGCATCTGAAAGGCGTTCGAATGCTGAGTATGTTCAAAGAGGATTATCAATGAAAAGTATTTACAGTGAAATCCTGGAGCTTGCCGAAGGTTCGGGATCCGGCGTTGTGGTAAGTGTCGTTGATAAACAGGGTTCCGGACCTGCCGCCAGCGGAACAAAAATGCTCGTCTATCCGGACGGACGCAGCTCCGGCACGGTCGGCGGCGGAAATCTGGAAGCTCTGGCGAAGGCAAAGGCCCTGCAGCTCATAAGTTCCGGGCAGAATGCTCTGGAGACCTATGTGCTGGATGAGACCGGCGGCGGCACCGGGACCGGAATGATCTGCGGCGGAAAGGCCACACTGTTCTTTGAATATTTTGCCCCAAAGAAACGGATCTATATTTTCGGTGCGGGACATATCGGCCGCGCCCTGGCCTATCATCTGAAACCCCTGCCCTGGCATGTTACGGTCATTGACGACCGTCCGGAGGCCTTGTCGCAGATCCGGGATGCCGACGAAAAGATCCTGACCCCTTTTAAGGACGCCCTGAAAGGACGCAGTTTTCCGGAAGCCGCCTATTATCTTATTGCTACCTACGGACATCAGCATGATGCGACAGTTCTACATGCGATCTACAGAAATGATCTGCGGCCGGCATACGTGGGCATGGTCGCTTCCGCGAAAAAGAGAACCCTGCTGACGGAAGAACTGAAGAAAGCGCTGCCGCAGGCGGATCTGTCCTGCTTTTATATTCCGGTCGGCCTGGATACCGGCGGAACCCTGCCGCAGGAGATCGCTATCTCTATCATTGCGGAAATACAGACCCTTGCCTACGGAAAAACCGCTGCTCATTTACGGGACCCTTATGATTAATATCGTCAGCGGAATTCAGAATGCGGGCAAAACCCGTTTTATGCGGGATCACTCCGCGGGCAGCGGCGGTGACGGGATCCTGAGCCTGAAATATTATGAAAACGGCCGGCACACCGGCTACGATCTTCTGCATATAAAAAGCGGCGCGAGCTGTCCGCTGATCCGGCAAAGAGATCATCTGCCGGCCATTTGGGACACCATTGCCGAAACGGGTCCCTGGGTCTTTTCTGCCGCTGCCTTTCGCTTCGCACAGGAAAAACTTCAGAACAATCTTTCCGAAACGCTGTATCTGGATGAGATCGGTCCGCTGGAGATCCTCGGCAAAGCGGGATTCTATCCCCTTGCCGCCGCGCTGATCGCCGACGAAAAAAAGGAATTGTTCTTCAGCGTGCGCGAAAGCCTGCTGGAAACCTTTATGGAAACATTTACCCTGACACGAAGTCAGATCCTTATAATTCACTTAACACCAACCCGAGGTAACTATGATCGACCTGAGCATTCATGAAGAACAACTAAAAAAAACCGTACGGCGCTGCAAGGAGCGCAATATTATTTTACCGACCTTCGAACAAATGAAAAATCCGGAACGCATACCCGATACCGTAAAAAAAGAACTGCACTCCATCGGCTTGTGGGATATTCATCCGAGGAACCTTTTCCGTATTACCTGGAAAAACGAACCCGTGCACCGGGGCGGCGGGTTTGACGGCGTTAATTATCTGGAGATACCTCCGGAGATCAGCGGCGTAAAAGCGCGGATCTTTGCACTGGTGGGGAAATGGTTTCCAACCGGCGCCCACAAGGTCGGAGCGACTTACGGTTGTATCGTTCCGCGGCTGATCACCGGACAATTCGACCCCACCACGCAGAAAGCCGTCTGGCCGTCCACGGGCAACTACTGCCGCGGCGGTGCATACGATGCCGCACTGCTCGCCTGCGAATCCATCGCCATTCTTCCCGAAGAGATGTCCCGGGAACGCTTTGAATGGCTGTCCCGCATTGCCGGTGAGGTCTATGCTACGCCGGGCTGTGAAAGCAATGTTAAGGAGATCTTTGACAAATGCTGGGAACTGCGTAAGACCCGCGGGAAAGATATCGTGATCTTCAATCAATTCGACGAGTTCGGAAACCATCTCTGGCATTATGATGTGACCGGGAACGCTATTCTGGAGATCATGCAGAATCGCCTGGGCGAAAAAGACCGGTTTGCGGGTGTGGTCCTGAGCTCCGGTTCCGCCGGGACTTTGGGTTGCGGCGATTTTCTGAAGGAACATTTTCCGCACCTGAAGGTGGCCGCGGCCGAAGCACTGCAGTGTCCCACTCTGCTGGAAAACGGTTTTGGGGGACATCGCATTGAAGGTATTGGCGACAAGCATATCCCCTGGATCCATAACCTGCGCAATACGGATATGGTCGTTGCCGTAGACGACGATGTGACAATCCGCGCGATGCGCCTCTTCAATGAAACTGCCGGACGCGAGTATCTCCAGGAACAGGGCGCCAATGCAAAGCTGGTCGCCAATCTTGATCTGCTGGGCATTTCCTCGATCGGCAACCTGGTCGGAGCGATAAAATTTGCCAAATACTACGAATTGACGGAACGGGACATCGTCACGACCATCTTTACCGATTCGATGGAACTCTACGATTCCCGCATGCGCGAACAGCAAAAGAAGAAAGGGGTCTATACCCGGGAACAGGCCCTGAAAGATTATGAAATGCTGCAGAATATCAATACGGATCACACGCTGGAACTGGGCTACTATGACAGGAAGCGCATTCACAATCTGAAATATTACACCTGGATCGAACAGCAGGCGAAGGATCTGAACGAACTGAATGCCCAATGGTACGATCACGAGAATTACTGGGGAAACATCCATGCCCTGGTCCCGAAGATCGACGCCCTGATCCGGGAATTCAATGAGCGGGTAAAAACCTGTAAACTCAAATAGCGGAGAACTGCCATGAATTCATCCATTCTGATCCGGGATCCGCTGCTCTGCTGCAGAATGAAAGCGGATATCCGGGAGGCGGATCCGCTGGACACCTTTTCCGGCGGTCATATCTATCTGGAAGCGGGAAAAATCCTTTCCGCCGGACCGGAACCTTTCCGGGGCACGGCAGATATGACGATTGATGCGAGCCGCATGCTGGTCTTGCCGGGTTTTGTCAATACCCATCACCATTTTTTCCAGACACTGACACGTAACATTCTGGCAACACAGCGCTCGGAGCTTTTTGACTGGCTCAAGCTGAACTATGAGATCTGGCGCGGCATCAGCGGAGAGGCTTTTTATATCAGCGCAAAAACAGCGATGGCGGAACTGATGAAAACCGGTTGCAGTACCAGTTCGGACCATCTTTATCTGTTCCCCCGGGATGCGGAGGCGAGCCTGATCGATCGCGAGATTTCTGCGGCCGGGGAACTGGGGATGCGCTTTCATCCAACCCGCGGGTCTATGAGCCTCAGCGTTAAGGATGGCGGCCTTCCCCCGGAAGACGTGGTCCAGGATGAAGAAGCGATCTTTAATGATATCGAACGGCTGGTAAAACGTTACCATGATCCCCGCGATGCCGCAATGCTGAAGATCGCCCTTGCCCCCTGTTCACCCTTCTCCGTTACACCTTCCTCTATGCGAAAAACCGTAGATGTCGCGGAAAAATACGGTCTGCAGATCCACACGCACTTGGCGGAAACCCGGGATGAAGAACAGTTTTGCCTTGATAAATTCGGAAAACGCCCTTTTAAATTCATGCAGGATCTGGGCTGGATCCGCAGCAACGCCTGGTTCGCACACAGTATCTATCTGAATGATGCCGAGATCACTGCAGCCGGAAAAGCCGCTGCCGGCGTTGCGCATTGTCCTTCTTCGAATATGCGGCTCGGTTCCGGTATCGCCCGGATCCGGGAAATGCTGGATGCCGGTGTCAGCGTGGGCATCGGCGTGGACGGCTCCGCATCCAACGATGCCTCCAATATGCTGTTGGAAATCCGGAATGCCATGCTGATCTCCCGCCTGCGCGCACCCAAATACTGGCTTAATACCGAAGAGGTCCTCTGGATGGCAACCCGTGGCGGCGCAAAAGCGCTCGGCCGCGGGGATATCGGTCAGATTCTTCCCGGCAAATGTGCGGACATCTGCATGATCTCCATGGACCGCCTGGAATACGCGGGCGCGGCGCATGACCCGGCGGCGGCCGTCGTGTTCAATGCGGCACTGGAACCCGTGGACTGGCTGCTGGTGAACGGGGAGATCGTTGTTAAAAAAGGAAAGATCACCGGACTGGATGAACCCGGATTGATCCGCCGCCAGCAGGAACTCTCCGCCGCCCTCATCACCAGGGCGGAAAAACGCCTGCCCCGGGCATTAGCGCGGGTAAAAATCTGATCCCACTTTTTTGCAGAAAGAATCTCCCCAAATATGCGTTCCGCCACGCATGAATACGCCGGGAAAAATTGAACGCGGAACTTTTAATACCTTTTTTTCATATACGGTAACGATGCAACAAGGAGACCGCCAATGAAAAGATACTTGCTTTTACTTCTGATCTTCGGACTTGTGCTACCGCTTGCGGGGCAGGATCTGAAAGCCTTCAGCAACCAATTTGCCGATATAGCGGAATCTGTTACACCGTCCGTGGTCACTATCACGGCGCAAAAGGTGACAAAAATTCAGAACCCCTTCGGGGATTTCAATTTTCCCTTTGAATTTTTCGGTTTCAATATGCCGCAAAAGGAACGGGAATTCCGAAGCTCCGCTTTGGGTTCCGGCGTTATTGTCGGACAAGGCTACGTGATCACGAATAATCATGTCATTGAGAATGCCGAGGAGATCAAGATCGTTCTGAATGACAAGCGTGAATATAAGGCAACAGTAGTGGGCGCCGATTCCAAAACCGATATTGCCGTCCTGCAGATCGATGAAAAGGATCTGCCGCTTGCCAAACTCGGCAACTCGGACGATCTGCGTGTCGGAGAATGGGTCCTGGCCATTGGCAGTCCTTTCAGCACGCGGCTCGGCAACACGGTAACACACGGTATTATTTCCGGTCTCGGCCGTTCCGGCATGCAACTCAACACCTACGAAAGCTATATTCAGACCGATGCCTCGATCAATCCGGGAAATTCCGGTGGTGCATTAGTCAATCTTGACGGCGAAGTTATCGGGATCAATTCCGCGATCCTCAGCCGTTCCGGCGGATCGAACGGGATCGGCTTTGCCATTCCCGTGAATCTGGCTAAAAAAGTGATGAATGACATTTTAACCAAAGGGCGCGTTGTGCGGGCCTGGCTGGGTGTTACCATACAAGAACTGAATGGTGAACTTTCCGAATCCCTGGGACTGAAGGATGTAAAAGGTGTTCTGATCTCCGATGTTATGAGCAAGAGCCCTGCCGAGAGCGCCAAACTGCAATCCGGCGACGTCGTTTTAAAGGTTAACGATCAGGCCGTCTCCGATCCCGGCGAACTTCAGCTGAATATTGCCTCGCGCAATCCCGGCGATACCGTTAAGCTGGAGATCGTTCGTGAGGGCAAGACCCGCAATATCAATGTCAAACTGGGTGAAATGCCCGAAGATGAAACATCGCTTGCAGCCCTTACTCCGAACCGTATCGACCTCGGTTTTTCCGTCAGCGGAAATAACACTGAACTTGCGGATAAATACGGCTTAAGCAATCCGGACGGGGTCGTGATCACTTCGGTAAATCCGGGTTCCGAGGCGCAGCAAAAAGGACTGAAAGCCGGTGACCGCATTGTTGAGATCGAGCGTAAAAACATCGGGAATATTGATGACTTTAATAAGGCGCTTGAAGGTGTCAACAAAGATCAGGTTGTTCTGATGCTGATCGAAGTACGCGGCGGAAAACGTTTTGTAACCATACGCGCAAAATAATATATATCAATTTTCTTAAAGAACAGGGAAGACTACACTTCCCTGTTCTTTTTTAGTTCTCAAATATATCCGGGTTTTCGGTTCCGGATCTTATTA
>JAQULT010000059.1 GCA_028718545.1 Fidelibacterota bacterium
ATTCTGTCTAAAATAACTATCCTGTATATCCCGTGATCCTGTCAAAGAAGGTATCCCGTACATCCTGTCCCACGGGGATCCCTACGGGATTATCCCGTCTAAAAGCAATCCCGTCAGAAACCGAAAGGCCGGATAACCCGTTCCAGCAGTCCCTGGGTCTTGGAGATCAGGATACCGTAATTGGTGATGGGGACGCCCTGCGCCTGTGCCTGCCGGAGGCGCCGCATAAATTCGAGACCGGTGATCATGCAGCCGCCGCAATGGATAATAAGTTTATAGGGTGTGAGATCATCGGGATAATCGTGTCCGGAAGCGATATCGAAACGGATCTTTTTGGAGAGATACTGCTCAATCCAGCGCGGGATCTTATAGCGGCCGATATCGTCGCATTCCACATGATGCGAGCAGGCTTCCGAGATCAGGACCCTGTCGCCGTCTTCCAGTTTATCCAGCTGCCGCAGTCCTTCCAGCAATACGGCCAGATCCGCTTTATAGCGGGCAAAGGCTGTCGAAAAGGTGGTGAACGGGATATCTTCCGGGACTTCTTTTGCAGCCTGGAGCACGGCCTGCGAGTCGGTGATCACCAGGGCCGGTTTCTTTTTCAGTTGCGATAGAACCGTTCCGATCTCCGTTTCTTTTACGGTGATCGCGACGCCGTTATGATCCAAAATATCGCGGATGACCTGTACCTGCGGCAGAATAATACGTCCCTTTGGCGCGGACAGGTCTATCGGGACAATACAGAGCACTGCATCTCCGGACTGAATGATATCACCGATGATGGGTTTTTCCCGCTTAAAATATTCCGGGACCAGTGCAATGATCTGTTTCCGTAAAGCCAGCATATCGCCGGAATTCTGTGCTGTTACAACCGAATAAGGAATTTTCAGCCGCTGCAGTTCTGTCAGAGGCCCGGTATCCGGCGTATAGAGGTCAGCCTTATTGAACACGACCAGGAAAGGCACTTCCATCTCCTGCAATTCCTTCAGTGTACTGCGGTCGTGTTCATCCCATTCCGGCTTATCAAAGACCAGCAGAACAATGTCCGAGCGCCACAACACTTTTCGTGTCGCCCTGACACGCTGCTCCCCCAGTTCACCGATATCGTCGATACCGGCCGTATCGTAAAAGGTCACCGGACCGACCGGAATCAATTCATAGTGTTTCGCGACAGGATCCGTGGTAGTTCCGGGCGTATCCGAGACGATGGAAATTTCCTGACCGGTAATTCCGTTGATCAGGGAGGACTTGCCGACATTCCGCCGGCCAAGCAGGGTGATAATGAGTCGTTCTCCGCGTGGTGCTGCCATAGTGAAAAATACGTTAAAAGCCGATAAATACAAAAATATTTCCGTTGGGGGTATTCATTTTATAAAAACTTTATTTGAGTCAATTTATTTGAGTCAATTTATTTGAGTCAATTTATTTGAATCAATCCAATCTCCGATCGGATTGACTCTGGGAAGCCCCTAAAGGCTTCCGCTCTCGTCGTTTCTCCATTTTCCCGTTTGACATTTACTTAAGCAGGATAATCTTGCGTGTAGTTGTAAAAGCTCCGCTTTCAATGCGGAGCAGGTATATGCCGCTGCGCAGATTCTGAAGATCTAGAGGAATTTCGTAATGACCGGCGGCATCAACAGCGCGTTTGATGATCCGTTGTTTTTTCCCTTCAAGATCAAAAAGCGTCAGCGTGATCTGTGCCGCCGCATCCACCTGCAGCGGCAGAAGCATATCGGGATTGCCGGGATTGGGATAGAGCTCCCCGATCCGGATATCCGACGCCCGCTCCGGGATCCGGATTGTCCGGCGGTACCGATGATGGGGGCTGATGCTTCCGTCGTAAGCAATATCCACCAGCAGGTATTCATACTCTTTACCGGGCTGCACACTGCTGTCGATGTATTCGTAATTCTGCGGTGCCGAGGTTGTACCGGCGCCTTCAACGGAAGCAAGGAATTCATCATTTCTGAAGATCTGAAAGAGAGCGTTCTCGATCTCGCTGGCAGTGGACCATTCCAGCAAAACGCCCTCCGTAATGCAAGATGCCGAAAAATTCCGGAGACGAATGGCCAGCGGCGTATCGTGATCGATCTCGTGCGAACCGAGATAGTCAAAGGTATTTACCGGATAGGCATCCCAATCGCCAAGATCAAAATCCGTACTGCCCTGAAAAACACCGGATCTCCGAACCAAAGTTACATCTTTTATTAAATCCTGACTGTTACCATAATAACCTATAACATCAATTAAAGCATTATTATAATATAATTCGTTGTAATCATTTCCGTTGAAGCTAACAACACCAACCGTTGTCAGATCTGCAACTGCCAATATTGGCGGATCGGCACTGTCGGCTCCCGTAGATGATCTGTATGCAATTACATATACATCCTCCGCGCTTAAAGCTCCGCTTAAAGTAATACTTGAACTTGAACTTGCGGCCCCATTTGAATAAAGCTTAATTTGGATGTTTGAAAGATTGATATCAGAGCCGGTTCCGTTATATATCTCAAGCGCTTTGTTATAGCTTATCCCTTCGATATACTCGGAAAAAAAAATCCGCGTACTGTCCACCCAGCCTGAAGGGGGCTCTGTTTGTACGGTAATAATACCGGAATAAGCCGTTTCTTCGCCGGGTTTATAAGCTTTCAGCCGGTAGTAATAGGTGGTGGAAGCCGAAAGTCCGCTGACCGTTTCACTGAGATTATTCCCGACATCCTTGGGACCGTAACCGCTGATATGGGTCGAAAAACTGCTGCTCTCCGAAACGTAAAGCTTATAACCGCTCGCTTCTGAGACTCCCAGCCAGTTCGCGGTAAAAGCATAGGTCTGGATATTACTGGCGGATCGCGCTTCCGGAGCTTCGAACCCCGTCGCGGGAACATTCCAGATACGGTCGGCAAAGTCCGGATCGTCAATAAAGGGATTGCGGTTCCCCTGGATGGCATAGACCGCTTCGTTGCGGTCCAGTTCTTTCTGACTGACCGGATCCAGTGCATGCCAGTTCAGCAGCATTTCGATCGCCCAGGGCTGCAGTTCGCATTTATCGCTCATTCCCGAACTGCCCCAATTGCTGTCTTCGGTATAATAGCGGGTCGTCATGTAAAAATAGGTCCGGGCCAGATCGCCCTTATATTCGTCAATGGGTTCAAAAACCGTACCCGTATATCCCAGTCCCGTGCGGGCGCTACCCAGCTTGCTGCCGTTGGGCGAGGTATAGGTCGCGCTTCCAACTTCTCCGTAGGGATTATTGTTACGGTAAGAGTTTGCCAGTGCCTGAACGGGATAGAGATGAAAAATATCGGTATACATCGGATAGGTATTGTTTGCCCAACTTTTCGGCCAGGAATGTTCACGGTTATAGCAGGCGCTCATATCGCTGCCGGTCGTTTGTTGATCGTCATAAAGCGTGAACTCGATATGCGTATACATATCCCAGATCTTGCCGTTAAACTTCAGGTCTGTTGTTGCATAAGCTGTCCAGACATAATCGTAGCTTTTTTGGGTATGATCATCAATGATATTATGCAGGGCAAGCCGCAGTTCATTGCCGCTGAGACTTTCGGTACCGTTGTAATAACCCGGCGGAATTACGGCTGCAAGAAAGCCTGCCATCAAAAAGAGGAGGATCAAAACGCGTGGTAATAATTTTATTTGACCTGTCATAACCATAAATTACGTAAAAAAAACCGATTTAAAAGAAAATCCTGTGTGCGGAACAGAATTAATGAAATATTCGCAATCTTCAACAAATCTTTCATGAGAAAATGCAAAGGCAGCTATTGCATAGCAATCGTTGCCTTTGCGATTTTCATGGAATACGGGGGACTATTTCCCTTCCAGGAGTTGCTTCGCGACATCCAAAACCGCTGTCGCTTTGCCGTAATCGCCCAGACGGGGACCCAATGCCTGACGTTTCGCCGCGGCCTGAAACATTTTTGCAAGTCCTTCGGCTTCCTGCAGCATTTGCGCCCGGGTCTTTTCGGGCCTCTTTAATTTATCACCGTATTCTTCCTTTTCAATAACGGAACCGTCCTGCTTTGTGCTGGTTTTTCTCAAGATCCCGTTCATGCTGTAAAATACCAGCATGACATTCTTGTCTTTGCAAAGCTCATTCAGCCGGTGTTCTTTTCCTTCATCATCATAAACCGGGACATCCGGTACTTCCCAGCCGGCTATCCCCTCATTCTTTTTATCCAGTTTTGCACCCCGGTAGGGTTCCAGTTCACCGATGGATGTGGATTTAAGATAAACACGTTTACTTTCCGGCAGTGCTTTGGCATATTTGCCTTTTTTCACATCGCCCAAGGCTTTTTTTAGGACTTTCATGCTATTGGAATAATCCGATGATGCCGTTCCGCCGTAATCGTCGTCAAATCCCGTCAAGCCATCGTAAAATGCCGCCGTCGTACTGTTGGCAATAATACCGTTCGCTCCGATAATAAAAATGTGAGAGACCTGGGTACCTCCGGTATAATTTGGCGACAGACCCATCTTTTCCGGCACTTCGCCATAAAGGCCCCGAAGATAGTTCGGATTCCCGAATCTGCTGCTTTGATCTTCATACAGGAAACAAGTACCGTCCGTTGTGAAGAACTCAAATCCCGGATACTCTTCCCGGATCAGAACGGAAGCGTATTCCGGATTTCCCAGATGAACCGCTATGCAGGTAACATCGTTCGCGAATAATAAGCCGCAAAATAAAAGGCTTATTAACAAAATCCCCGTCGTTCGCTGGCGTGATTTCATCGCACTTTCTCCTCTGTTTATTATTATAACTATAAAAAATATGCCGCCTGGATCAAAAATACAACAAAAAAGCCAGAATAATGAAACATGAGAGAAAAGATATTTGTCAGATTGATATATTAAGAATATCTAATCGACAATAAAAAAAGCACCGATTGTCATGCCGGTGCTTTTCTTTTTCCGAGAAGACCTTTATTTGTAATAGGTCTTTAGATTTTTTGCAAATTCCAGGACGCTTGAGAACTCTTCGTAGGTTCCGCTGACAGTCTGCCCCATTGTCTTTGCCCAGGAGGTCAGCATCGCTTTTGGATCGTTGGGATTTTGGGTGGCCTCTTTCATTTCTTTAGCGCGGTTAACCGGTATAATCTCATCCCATTCTTTCAGTATTGTGCCATCTTTTCGGCTGCCTTCCACGTAATGAACGGCATCCATGGTATAGAAAACCAGCATGCAATTTTTACCTTCGGTCAGCTTATTCATTTGCTGCGCCTTCCCTTCGGCATCATACACGGTCACTTCCGGTACATACCAGCCGACCAGGCCTTTGCCTTCCTTATCCACTTCGGATTTTTTATAAGGTTCGCGTTCTCCGAAAGGTGTCGATTTGAAATAAATGCGGTCTTTATCCTTCAAGGCTGTGGCGACTTTGCCCTTTTTCAGGTTTTTAATCGCTTTTTTTAGAAGCTCGAAATCCTGATAATAAATTTCGGAAAAATTGCTTTCATTGAACTTCTGCCCGGCACTTGTCTGCGCATAGATCACGCCGTTACTTCCCACCAGGTAGATCACACCGCGAATATAGGGAGAGGCAGTTCCTTTCTCGGTTGTATAGTTCGCTGAAAAACCCATTTTTTCCGGAATTTCTCCGTAATATCCTTCCAGGTAGTTCGGATTTTTCATTACCAGAACCTGTTCTTCTCGATAGCGATACGAAGCGCCGTCGGTCGTGTAAAAGGAAAAACCCGGGTAATCATCCTGCGATAAGGCCTTTGCATATTCCGGATTTCCGAAATGCACGGCAATGATCTCGAGTTCCTGAGCCATGATCCCCGCTGAAAATAACAGCGAAATAACAAGACCCAAAAACAATTCGCGTTTTCCGCCTGACATGTTCTATCCTCCTTTATATAAGATAATTACATAAAAAATGTACATTCATCATTTTCTAATGTCAATAATTATTATTTTATCCGTAAAATGCAGAGTGGGGATTTATCAATACAAACGCCGGCGTTTCTTCAGGAATTCCAGCAAGGCACTGCGACAGTCCGTATCCGTGAGGATCAGACTGTGGTCGATCCCGTTCTCTCCGCAGTCCCGGTTCAGCGAATCGGTGAAATCCCGGATCTTTTTCCGGTATTCTTCGCGGATCTGGCGTACATCGAGTTTGATATCCTCGTCGCTTTCCATATCCCGGAAGCGTTGTTTTTGCAGTGCGTTCAGATCCCATTCTTCGGGATCCAGCAATTGGATGACCAGCACGTCATGACCCCGGTGTCGCAGATGTTTCAGTCCTTCGAGCAGGGATGCGGCGTCGTCCAGCAGGTCGGAGATCAGAACCACCAGTCCTTTGCGCGGGAGTTTTTCTCCGATGCGTTGCAGAGCAGCCCCGGTACGGGTGCTCCGCGAACAGGGTGTATTCTGAAGTACGGCCAGAAGTTCGTTCAGGTAGCTCATGATCGATTTGGGCGGATAAAGCTTTTCGATCCTTTCATTGAACAGCGCCAGGCCTACGGCATCGTTCTGATGGATCAGCAGCCAGATCAGAGCGGAGGCCACCCATTGCGCATAACGGTATTTGCTTACCGGGGAGATTCCCCGAAAATCCATGGAACGGCTGTTATCGACAAGTATATAGGTATTGAGATTCGTTTCTTCTTCGTATTGCCGGATATAATACCGGTCCGTCTTACCGTAGACCTGCCAGTCTACATGCCGGATATCATCCCCCGGCATATAGGGACGGTGCTGGGAGAATTCCACGGAAAAACCATGATAGGGAGAGCTGTGATTGCCCAGCATCAGGCCTTCCACAATGGTCTTTGCCTGGAAGCGAAGATTTCCCAGCAGAATGATCTCTGCGGGAGAATAGGTGTTATCAGCCATATTAAGCCCGGATCAGTTCCCCGATCAAATCATCGACCGAAACGCCGTCGGCTTCCGCCTTAAAATTGCGCAGAATACGATGGCGCAATACCTGCGTACTGACCGCTTTGATATCTTCTTCATCCGGTGTGACCTTTCCGTGCAGTGCGGCGCGGGTCTTTGCTGCAATGATAAGATACTGCGAAGCCCGGGGACCGGCGCCCCAGCGGACATAATCATGAACAGCCTTTATATTACTGTCCTCCGGACGGGTTGCGCGGACAAGGTTTACCCCAAAATCGACAATATGTTCGGCTACCGGGAGCGCTTTTACGATTTGCTGGATCTCCAGCAGGGTTTCGCGGCCGATCACTTTTTGAAGCTGAATGGTCTGCGCGGAAGTTGTACGAACTACGATCTCCTTTTCCTCTTCCGCCGAGGGATAGTCCACCGGGAGCTGAAACATAAATCGATCCAGCTGCGCTTCCGGAAGCGGATAGGTTCCTTCCTGCTCAATGGGATTTTGTGTGGCCAGTACAAAGAACGGTGCTTCCAGTTTATAGGTATTCCCCGCCGCGGTGATCTGCCGCTCCTGCATGGCCTCCAGCAACGCGGCCTGGGTCTTGGGCGGAGTCCGGTTAATCTCGTCCGCCAGAATGATATTCCCGAAAAGCGGTCCCTGAATAAAGCGGAAGGAACGCCGTCCCGTCTGCATATCTTCTTCAATGATCTCGGTGCCGGTGATATCAGAGGGCATCAGATCCGGCGTGAACTGAATGCGTCGGAAACGCAGGTCCATCACATCGGCAAGGGACTGGATCATCATGGTCTTGGCCAGGCCGGGGACACCAACCAGCTGGGCGTGACCGTTGGAAAAAAAGGCGATCAGCAGGGATTCCAGAACAGCCTCCTGGCCAATAATAATCCGGGAAATCTCCTTGCGGATACTTTCATAATGGGTGTGCACAGCTTTCAGTGATTCGATCTTATCCATAGCAAATTTCCTTTCGGAGAGAATTTACGGAGGGACGGCAATGATAACAAGTGTTTAGACGGAATGGCGGGATTAATTTTGAGAGGATACACAGGATAGTCTTTTTAGACGAGATAATCCCGTAGGAATCCCCGTGGGACAGGATGTACGGGATACCTTCTTTGACAGGATCACGGGATATACAGGATGTTTTTAGGCAGAATATAACGGATATTGTTTTTGTTCTCGACGCCTCGACAACTCGACAACTCAACGTTCTTCTAGACAGAATAATCCCGTAGGGATCCCCGTGGGACGGGATA
>JAQULT010000060.1:0-3156 GCA_028718545.1 Fidelibacterota bacterium
GTGATCCAGGAAAGTCTGCACAATATTTATGCATTCTTTATTCCCATCTTCTTTTGCATTTCCGGTATGTTCGTCAATCCAAGGGTCTTCGGATCCCCGGAAGTGCTTCTTTTCGGCCTGGTTTATGCATTCAGCGCCTACCTTGCAAAGATCCTGGGGTGCGGCTTGCCGGCACGGCTGTTTAAATTCAACGTTCTGGGAGCCGCGCGTATCGGTGTGGGCATGGTTCCCCGTGGTGAAGTGGCATTGATCATTATCGGTATCGGGCTTTCGCACGGAATTCTAAGCGAAGAACTGACGGGCGTCGGTATCCTGATGATCCTGCTGACCTCCGTGCTGGCCCCGGTGCATTTGGATCGTCTTTTGAAGAAGAAACAATCCGGCGTTGAAAAAGGACTGGTCATTGATGAACACGTGCAGACGGATTATCATTTTCCCTCTGCCGAGATCAGTGATTTTGTTGCCGCTAAACTGGTGCATTATTTTCAGGACGAGGGTTTCTACATCAATCTGATCGAAGGAGACGAACACCTGTATCATGTGCGCCGGCAAAACATCTTCCTTTCCTTTCATTTCTCGGAAAAGACCATTTCTTTTTTCAGCGATAAAGATGACGTTACCTACATTAAAAACATCATGTACGAAACTTTGGTCAATCTGCATCAGATCATCGAAAACCTGAAAAGCCTGGTAAAACCCGACGAACTGCAAAAAGAATTGAAACGCGACATCATTACGCAGGAAGGAAAAGTCCGTTTGCCCCTCGATAAGATCTTAAGTCCCCATGCCGTGATCATGCATCTTGCTGTTAGTAAAAAAGAGAACATCATTCGTCATCTTGTTGACAAACTTGATGAGCTGGATCTGCTGATCGACCGGGAAGAAGTGCTGAAAACCGTTCTTGAGCGTGAAAAAAGCATGAGTACCGGAATGCAGAACGGCATAGCATTACCGCATGGCAAAACGGATGCCGTTAAAAAAATGTGCATGGCAGTGGGACTCAAACCCGAGGGTTGCGACTTTCAGTCGCTGGATGGTAAGCCTTCCAGGGTCTTCATTCTGGTCCTGTCCCGTAAACAAACTTCCGATCCCCACATTCAATTGCTTTCCGAGATCGGGAATAAATTGTATTCGCTTGAAGCCGTGGAAAAGCTATTGAAGTGTACAACCCAGGAAGAAGTCTGGAACTTCTTCGTAAAATAGGAATACATGCCGATGAATATTGCATCATATTTTCATCTTGCTTCGTCCGCATTGCATACAACAGCCAGGAACAAGCAGGATATCCTGAACGCGATTGCCGAATCCGCCGTAAAGAACGAGGTCCTGAAAAAAACCGATCCCCATACTCTGTTAAAAAAACTTAGCGAACGGGAGTCCATCGGATCGACCGGTTTCGGGAAAGGGATTGCCATCCCTCATTGCAGCCTGGACAATATATCCTCCTTCGTGATCGGCGTACTGATCTCCAGAGAAGGCGTGGATTTTCGCGCAATGGATGGGCAGCCTGTTAAACTTTTCGTGTATATTATTGCTCCTTCTAAATACCGTAATGAACATATTCGCATCCTTTCTGAAATATCCAAGGTGTTGCGAAACGCCGCGAATGTGAACAAATTGCTCGAATCAACAAGCGTGAAAGGTTTTTTTGAAACCTTTACCCGGATCGCAAACTGGGACAGCAGCGAAGATCTTCCGCAGGAATATTCCCAGTTAACCGTGCACATCCAGGATGCCGAGGCCTTTACCCGCATTCTCGAACTGTTTACGGAGATGAAAGATTGTCACCTTTCCGTCCTGGAAGCGGGAAATGCGGGAAAATATTTATATGCGCTGCCGCTTTTTTCCCATTTTATGAACGAAGACCGAAAAGGCTTTCACCGTCTGATACTGGCGGTAATCAATACCGTCTATGTCAATGAAAGTGTCAGGAAAATACAGACGATCTGCGAAGAACTGGCATGCCTAGACAAAGTCATGGTTAGCACGCACATGTTAACGTACTTCAACGGCGCAATCGATATTTAAGGGAACGGGATCTATGCAAAATATGTCGGATGCGCTGCGGCAATGGCCGGTATTACTATTGATCGGAATCATCATCCTGATCGCTTTTTACTTTGGGAAGGCAGCACGCCTTGCCAAACTCCCCTCTTTGATCGGTTTTATGCTTCTCGGTGTTTTACTGGGTCCTTCCCTGCTGAATATCCTGGGCGAAACGCAGCAAGTCCAGTTGAGTTTTCTGACCGAGATCGCTCTGGGTTTTGTCGCTCTCAGTATTGGACTGGAACTGAAATTCTCCGCACTGAAGCAACTGGGAAAAGGGATGGTTGCGATCATCTTCCTTGAATCCTTCGGCGCTTTTATCCTTGTCACGGCAGCCCTCTACCTTTTAACGGGAAATTTACCGCTTGCATTGGTATTTGGAGGCATTGCTCCGGCCAGTGCCCCTGCCGGAACCGTAGCCGTAATCCAGGAATACCGGGCAAAGGGACCGTTAACGAAGGCGCTGTATGCGGTTGTGGGATTTGATGACGGACTGGGTATTATCCTGTTTGGCTTTGCTGCAGCCATTGCGAAAAGCTTGCTGCATCAGCAGGCCGGAGCCGCAAGCGGGGGATTCGGGATCATGCTCTGGGAACCGCTGAAGGAAGTACTCTTGAGCGTACTGTTCGGAGCTCTGCTGGCACTGCTCTTTGCCCTCCTTGCACGCAAACTTAAAAATTCAGGCGATACAGCAATCCTGCTGATCGGGATCACCTTTATCGCCATCGGTTTGAGTACGGTCTTTCACCTTTCGCTGATCCTGATCAATCTGATCATTGGAATGATCATTGTCAATACACAGTCCTATGAACTGATCTCCCGTATCCACGAACGCCTCCCTTCTTTCATGCCCTTGCTGTTCATCCTGTTTTTCACGCTCGCCGGCGCCAATTTGCACATTGATGCGTTACCGGCCCTGGGGATCAGCGGTATCGTGTATATTCTGGCACGTTCTGCTGGCCTGATCTTCGGCTCCCGCCTAGGTGCCCGTATCGGGAAGGCCGGGAAGACTATTCGGGACTGGATCGGACTCGGCATTCTCTCTCAGGCAGGCGTTGCCATCGGACTTTCCCTGGTCGTCGCGCACGATTTCCGGGGCATCGGCAAAGT
>JAQULT010000060.1:3256-7930 GCA_028718545.1 Fidelibacterota bacterium
CTTGATATTCAAAGTATAAATGATTTTTTTGGTCTCGCCGTTGATCTCGAATTCACCCTTTTGATTTTTGGGCGTTATGGTAATAAAATACTTTTGGTCAATGCTGGCCGGTGAATCCGTATGTACCTGATTGACAGCATATGATTGACCATTGATCTCCAGTGAAGTGATAAAGTTGTTTGTTCCGAAAGATGTAATCTTTCCGTAGGTATAAACACGGGTTACAGAACTTCCTTTATAAGTCCAGGGCATCCCGATAAAAGTATAGTCATTCCCGTTCCAATTTATTACTTCAGGATTCTCCGTTGCTTTTTGGATCGTTAAAACAGCAGTGGGATCCGATGCTTTATAATAGATATAGTAGGTGTTATTGATCTTCTCCGGCATGTCACTGGAATTCCGGTTTCTGTAATCTTCGCCGTTAATGGTCAGGATCTCCACATTTGATGAACTGACGGATTCGATCTCCTCATTGGTGGTATATACGATCTCGCCTACTCCCGTGCGTGAAAACGGAAGACTGATATTCACGGTATCCAGAGGTTCGGGTTCCAGTATCATGCTTGCCGTAGCAAGGCTTGCCGAATAATAGATATAATATGTACCGCCGATGCTGGGAGGAAGATCCGTTGTACTGACGTTGGTATAATCCACCTCATTGATCAGCAAGGTATCCATATCGGACGAGGAAACAGAATAAAGCTCTTCACCGGTGGAGAAATAGTATCTGCCGGAGCCGCTGTATGAATAAGGGACATCAACCGCAAGCGTATCATAATCCACCGGTTCCGGTAAATAAAAAGATGCTGCAGCCAAAGAGGATGTAGCCTTATAGTAAATATAGTATTGACCGTTGATTGCTTCCGGGATGGTGCTGGTATTCATATTTTTGACATTCACATCATTGATCCGCAATTCATCTATTCCGGAGGAACTGACAGAATCAAGTGCATCGTCAGTAACGTAATAATACTCCCCTGCTCCGCTGACCGTATAGGGCAGATCAATGGAAACGGTATCGATTACGGATGTCCAGTCGTTCGTACCGGAAACGGCAAGGTTGGCATTTTTATTGCCTCCGGTATACGCAATAAAATATTTTTTTCCGTCCACAGGCTCCGGAAGCTGACCGGTATAATTCTGATTGTTAATGATCAGCGAACTCACGTGCTTATTTGCATCAATAACATCTATGGTACCGCTAACCACAAAATAGGCGGTCCCGCTGCCATCCTGCGTATAATTCATCATGACAACTTCGTAGTCATTTCCTTTATAATTGATATATTCGGGAATTTCAGGTTCGGGTTCCGGTTCTTCGGGAGCTGTAATATTCAATTCCGCAAAGGAATTTGAGGCCTTGTAATAAATGTAGTAGTATTCATCGATCTTTGCCGGGAACTGGGTCACGGTCTGATTGGTGTATTCGACATTATTGATCGTCAAAGAATCAACATTTTCCGAGCTCAGGGTACCCATCTGGTCGTTCACGGCAAAAACATACTCTCCTGCGCCGCTTTGCGTGAATGGAACGGAAACGTAGCTGGTATCCACATCGGTAGGCGGCGGTGCAGTAACGCCTTCCAGCGTCATTTCGGCAAAGGCTGAAACAGACTGATAGTAAATATAGTATATACCGTCCCCGGGAACGGGAATATCGTTAACTTTCTGATTAGTATAATCCGTGCCGTTGATAGCCAGAGATTCCATATAAGCTGAAGCCAAAGATGCTATCTCCTGGGTGGTTTTAAAAAATACGGTATCTGGACCTGTTTTGGTAAACGGCAGCCCGATCTGCAGGGTATCAATCCGGACTTCTTCACTCCAGTCATTGCTTCCGTTAATATTGATGGTGGCTTTCTTGTTCTGACCTTTAAAGTGAATGAAATATTTCTTTCCGTCCAGGGGATCCGGCAGTTCCGAAGCACTGTTCATGTTCACACCGTTTATCTCGAAAATGCTCAGGCGATCGCCGCTGTATGAAGTGACCGTCCCGGATACGACAATATAGGTTTCTTCCTGACCTTTATAAGAATAGGGCATCATCGTTTCTGTATATTCTTTCCCATCATAAATAATGGCGGAAAACAAAACACCCGTTGCTGTAATCAGCAGTGCCGCAAATCGCATCAGGGTGTTGGGTGTTCTCATTTTACTCTCTCTCTTCTCAACAAATGTACACATTTTTTCAATGCTCCCAATTATAATAAACAGGGAAGCAAATGTCAAGTATTTATTAAGATTTTGTTTAGAATATGTTAATTATCTATATGCAATGAAAAAACCCGCTTTACGCAGGCTTTTTCATTGAGAGAGAGATTTTTATATAACTATCAGGTAATTATAAACCGCCTTCCAGAAGTATCCGGATATTGAGGATCTGCCGGTACAGGCCTTCGCGGTAGCCATAGCGGGGTGATATCCCGTGATGCAGATCGGGGATAAAATTGATCAGATCTTTGAAGGGGCCGTCTTCTTCCTGGCTGCTGTAGAAGGTTACATTGGTGACCGTACCGGGCAGGCCGGCATCATCGGCGGCTGTGTTTTGCGTTGTGACATTTCCGGCGTCGCTGTACAGCGACTGCAGCGAAGCGGCCGCCGTATTATTCCAGAAAATACTGCTGTCGCTGACGGCAATGGCAGCAGTGCCGGCATAGAGGGCGCCTCCGTTCGCAGAGGCCGTATTGTTAACCGCTGTAATACGGTGCAGGTTCAGCGAGTAATTGCTGCCCGAAAGATATGCCAGTCCCCCGTTAACCGCGCTGTTCCCGTCAAAGAGACAGAACTCAAATCGCGGAGCTACGGTTCCGATGCCGCCGATCGCGATGGCGCCGCCATTGCCCGTAGTGCTGTTATTTTCAACAATGCAGTTTCTGATCAGGGGTGATGCGCCATTACTGAACAGGAATCCCGCACCGCCGCTGCCATCATCGGCATATCCGTCCCGGATAACAAAACCGTCCAAAACCGTGTTGACGGTCGTCATCGCCGCTGCAGCCGAAACAACATGATACGCGTTGTCACTGTTATCATTCTCCACGCCGATATCGCCGCTGAGGATGGTGGGATTGTTCCATACATTGCGCTGACCCAGGGTACTTTCGCCGCCTTTGAATCCGCCGTAGATCTTCACGCCGGCTTTGAGAACAAAGCTGTCACTACGAAGGCTGCCGGGAAAATAAGTGCCTTCTGCGACCCAGATCTCCTGGCCGCTGACAGCTTCGTCCAGCGCAAGCGCAAGATCGGAATAGTATTCGGTCCAGGCACCGTCACCGGGATCGGCATCCACATACAATTTTACGCTGCCGGTAACGCTGAACTCCGCCCAGGACTTGTTTGACCGGTAATAAACGTAATAATACCCTCCGAGGCGGGAAGGCAGCATACTTTCCGTGACATTCGTCGCATTGGTAAAATCCATGCCGTTAACGGTCAATACGTCCATTCCCCAGGAATTCATGAACGCCACGTTATCGGAGATGGCAAAATAGCGTTCGTCGGGACCGCTATGCGTAAACGG
Organism: Fidelibacterota bacterium; assembly: GCA_028718545.1. GTDB lineage: Bacteria > Fidelibacterota > Fidelibacteria > Fidelibacterales > Fidelibacteraceae > M50B103. Next base: position 6,777 of record JAQULT010000060.1, read on the forward strand.
CAAGGTAATCTCTGTGGTATCCGGCGGAGCGACAGGTGTGGTATCGCCCTCAACCAGCAATGCAGCATAAGTCTGGGATGCATTATAATAAATATAATAAGATCCGTTAATGCGATCCGGCATCACGGTAGTATAGGTGTTGGTTATGACACTGCCATTGACCGAAACACTGTCCGCGCCGTTGGACTGGATAGATGTGATCGTCCCGTCGGTCCAGAAATAATGCTTTCCAATACCGTTGTATTCAAAAGGCATGACATTGATCTTAATCGTATCATTTTCGACAACCGGGATGGTATCGCCCTCGATCTCAATATAAGCCCAGGTTTTTGAGGCATTGTAATATACATAATACCAGCCGTCGATACGCGGCGGCATAGACGTAGCGGTCGTATTGGTAATATTCACACCGTTGATGGATACCAGGTCGGTATTGCTGGACAATATGGATGTGATCGTACCCGGGGTGGCAAAATAATGCTTCCCGCTGCCGTCATAACGGTATGGCAGCGGTACGTTGATGGTATCATTTTCGATAACCGGTGTATCATCACCGTCAATGTTCAGTGCGGCCCAGCTGACGGAAGCGCGGTAATAAATATAATAATAGCTGTCGATCCGCTCGGGCATTGCTGCAGAATATATGTTCGTATAATTAACGCCGTTGATGGTGACGGATTCGGTATTATTCGATTGAATCGATGTGATCGTTCCGTTGGTCTTCAGGTAGAACTCACCAACGCCTGAAAGGGAATACGGCATACTGAAACTTGTCGTATCCAGCCCTTTTTCAAGTGTCAGTTCTGCATATTCCGACGAGGCGCTGTAATAGATATAATACAAGCCATCCATTTTTGCCGGGAGATTAACAGTGCTCTGGTTGGTATAATCCATCTCATTGATCAGCAGGGTATCCATATTTGAAGATGTGACCGATGCGATCTTTTGATCCGTGGAAAAGGTAAAACGTCCCGCGCCGGTCTTGCTGAAGGGCAGATTGATGGCGGTTGTATCGCTCCAGTCATTCTCACCGTCAATCTCGAAATGCCCCTTTTGTTTCCCTAGATAATATATGAAGTATTTTTTCCCGTCGACCGGCTCCGGCATGGTATTTGACCAACCGGTATAAGGCACTCCGTTAATGGTTACCGTGT
>JAQULT010000061.1 GCA_028718545.1 Fidelibacterota bacterium
TTCTTCATATGTATGCTCTCTGTGAAGACATGCCGGCTCCGCAAGAAATTCAATCTGTTTTTGATATACCTCACAGCAGGATTGTTTTTCTTCCCGGATCCAAGTTGGACCAGTTTGCCGATTCGCTCGTTGAGTTTCTTCTCATGTTAGGACGTTTTTTTAAGGTATAAGAATAATGGAGCAGCTCTATACATATAAAGAAGTCGCAAAGATGCTCAAAGTATCTGAACGTTCTGTAAAGCGACAGCTGGATGAAAAAAATCTCCCAGTTGTTCTTGTAGGCAGATTAGTACGTATTGAGGCATCTGTAGTAATAAAACTTCTCACGCGTGTAGAGTCAATTTCAATAGAAGCACAAAACTTAACCTTATAGGAGAAAATCATGGCCACAATAGCACAGAACTTCAACAAAGATGATGAACCTTATGGATGGATTATTGATTATTATGACGTTAGTGGTTTTCGTAGGCGCAAAACAGTTCATTGCTCATTCAAAGAAGCTGAAATGTTAGCCCATGAACTTGAAGCAAAGAAAAGAAGGGTAAAACTTGGTTTTGAATCTTCCACAAACTCCTGCCATTTGTTAAGAGACGCTGTTCTATATTACTTTAAGCATAAGCATAGTAACCCCAAAACTATGAAACGCGAAAAACAAGTTTTTAATAATCTTCTTCGCTTCATCGGAAATATAGGATTGCAAAAAATCTCTTACGTAATAATCGATGAATATTTAATTAAGCGAAAAAAAGAAGACGGTATTGGTGATGCAACTCTCGGTATTGAATTCAGAACATTACGTGCATTCTTCAACTATTTTGCTGAACATAATTTCATTTCTTCAAGCCCAATGAATAAAATGAAACATCCGAAGGTGAAAACGAAAAAAATTCGCTTTCTAACTGAAGACGAAATCAAACGATTAATGGCAGTAGTTGATGATAAAAACTATCGGGATCTTATTCTGATGTACTTGCATACCGGCGCAAGACGGGAAGAGCTCTTAAAAGAACGCTTGTCCTGGAAAGATGTTGATTTTAAAAGAAAAACCATTACACTAACAGGGAAAGGTAATAAGTCAAGAACAATTCCTTTAAATGAAACAGCATACGAGATAATGCATCGAAGGCGCTTTGTAGAAAACAGAGAGATACCCTTTGAACAGAATTATGAGTATATGTTCAAAAAGATCGCTAAGTACTATGAAGCTGCCGGCATAAAGGATGCCAACATACACGTACTCAGAAAAACTTTCGGGAGCACACTGGCACAGAAGAAACTAGATATCTTCACTATCTCCAAGTTAATGGGTCACAGCAGTGTTCGTGTCACGGAATCACATTACAGCGAACTCTTGGATAAGGATTTAAGAGAGGGTGTTGAGTTGCTTGACTAGCAGCATATTTAGTGATAAGACAGCCTGGATTATCCGGGCTTTTTTTATACCTGCAATTTTTAGCAACATATCCTCTGCCATAAGTGCGAATAAGTAAGGAAATATGGTCAGTTTGGTCAAAAAAAAACGACCAAAAAACGACCGGTAGTGTCCAAAACTGTCCATTTCTGACTATTCCCGCAATATATCCCAAGAAATACTGCATAAATGAAAAGCCCTGTAAGTCATTGATATTACAGGGCTTTAGATGGTGGCCCCGGCCGGAATTGAACCAGCGACACAAGGATTTTCAGTCCTCTGCTCTACCGACTGAGCTACAGAGCCACGGTGTTTTGATCAACGATCTCAAAAGCGGAAAATTTTAAAACTTTTCGCTCCGATATGCAAGTAAAAAAAGCAGCTTGCGGGAATTAACGCATTTCCTTGACGCGAGTTGCTTTTTTCCCTTTCAGATCCCGGATATAATAGATCTTGGAACGGCGTACCCGGCCGGTATTCAGGCGTTCGATCTTGGCGATGTTCGGCGAATGAAGCGGGAAAATACGTTCGACACCGACGCTGTTCGAGATCTTGCGCACGGTGAATGTCGCATTGATTCCGCTGCCGCTGCGGGCAATACAAATGCCCTTGAACTGCTGAATACGCTCCTTATCGCCTTCCCGGACCTTGACGTCCACAACCAGCGTATCGCCGGCTTTGAATTCCGGAATGTCGTTCCGTATATATGCTGTTGCTGCAACTTGTGTTTTATCCATTTCTGTCGTCTCCTTTATCCGTATATGCCTTCCACATATCGGGTCTGCGTTCTTGTGTTTTACGAATACGTTCGGCTTTACGCCATGCTTCAATGTTGGCATGATGTCCGCTGAGCAGCACTTCCGGAACTGCCATGCCTTCGAATACTTCGGGCCGTGTGTACCAGGGACAATCCAGCAGCGGGTCCGAAAAGGAATCGCTGAGCGCGGAATTGATCTCGCTCAGCACGCCGGGGATCAGGCGGATCAGCGCATCCATGATCAGCATTGCGGGCAACTCGCCGCCGGTGAGTATGTAATCACCTACCGTGATCTCATCCGTGATCAGCGTATCACGAATACGCTGGTCGATGCCTTTGTAATGTCCGCACACAAAGATCAGATGGGATTCCTTCGAAAGGGTTTCCGCCAGAGGCTGTGTGAATTGCCGTCCGTCGGGCGTCGGAAAGATCACCCGGGACCGGGCTCCCTCCGGAGCCTTTTTCAACAGGCTGCGGATCCCATCCCAAAGCGGCTGCGGGGTCATGACCATTCCGTCACCCCCCCCAAAAGGATAGTCGTCCGTCTTCCGGTGTTTCTTGTCCGCGGAATAATCCCGCAGATCATGGACACGGATCCGGACGATCCCTTTTTCCTGCGCGCGTTTGACCATGCTTTCATGAATGACCGGATCGATCATTTCCGGGAAACAGGTCAGCACATCAATCTTCATCCAGCATCCCCTCCAGTAAACGGACATGCAGGGTTTTATGCTTCCGGTCGACTTTTATAATAAAGGCGTCCACCCAGGGAACCATGATCTGCTTTCCCTTTGGGTCCGTAAAGATCAGAATATCCTGCGAAAGCCGTTCCATGCGTCCGCTTACAATGCCGCGTTCTTCTTTATCTTCCAAAACCCGGTATCCCAGGAATTCAAACTCCGTTTCTGCAGCAGTCAGGTATTCGGCCGCCTGTTTCCGGGGAAGGAAAAGCGCGTTGTGAACCCGTTGTTCTGCGGCTTCCCGCGTTTCGAGGCCTTCCAGATGCAGACAAATGCGTCTGCCCTGCTCTTCGGCGGAACGGATCTCCAGAACATCTTCCGGTTCATCCTTCCTGCCAAGATAGAGAAATTTCAATGAGCGTAATGTCTGAGCGTCGATGCGGGCTTCGGATACAAAGAACTTCCCGTCCAGACCGTAAGGTCTGCCCACATATCCGATGATCTCAAAAGACATGTCTTCTTTTGTATTATCTGTCAATAATATCCAATGTTGAACGGGTATTCCCCGCTTTTGCGGAAACGGCAGTCAACAAAGTCCGCAAAGCCTGGGCGGTCCTGCCGTGTTTGCCGATGACCTTACCGAGATCTTCCTGGGCAACACGCAGTTCGTAAATGGTGTTGTTCTCGCTCTCGACCTTGGTCACCTCAACCGCATCCGGGTTGTCAACCAGACGTTTCACGATCGATTCTACAAACTCTTTCATGATGAACCCTTTCCGTTAGAAGTTCTGTTTCCGGGTTTTTATGCTTTTTTGTCTTCCGATGCTTCATCTTCGGACGTTTCGGCAGACTTTTCCGGTTCTGTATCGCTCGCGGCTTCCGGTTCGGCGGAAGCTTTATTCTCGTCTTCTACTTCAACTTTTTCTTCTGTTTCTTCAGTCATTTCCGCGGCTTTTTCTCCAACGGCCGCTTCGGCTTCTTCCGCATTCTCAGCGGCGGTTTCTTCGGCAGGGGTCGCTTCCTTCACGGCTTCGGCCTTATCCTTCACGGTTTCCTCTTTGTCTTCTTTTTCAGCCGCTTTTTCTTTCTTTGCCGCTGCGGGCTTGGTCTTTGCTTTTTGGGCAAGTTCCCACTTCTGCAGTTCCTGCTTTTTCTTCTCTTCGGAAAGATTGCTGTTTTCCAGGTGCCATTTCAGCATGATGCCTGCTCCGGACAAAAGATTCCGTACCGTATCGCTGGGTATTGCACCCACGCGCAGCCAGTGCATAATTCGGTCTTCTTTGACCTGAAACACATCATTGCGTTTGACCGGATCATAGATTCCGATCTGTTCGATAAAACGTCCGTCGCGGCGACTGCGCGAATCGGCAACCACCACCCGGTAATAAGGCCGGTTCCTTCTTCCCATTCTCGTTAAGCGAATCCGTACTGACACTGTATTTCTCCTTTAGTTCCAAGGCATATTCTTCATTTTCTGCAATGCCTGTTTTGAAAGTTTCATTCGGTTCATTTGTTTCATCATCTTTTTCATCTGCTCAAATTGGTTCAGCAGGCGGTTTACATCCGAAACCTGCGTCCCCGATCCGGCAGCGATGCGGCGCCTGCGGCCGGCATTGATGATCTCCGGGCGCGATTTCTCTTCGCGGGTCATCGAATCCAGGATGGCTGCCGTACGCAGAAATTGCTTTTCGTCGATCTCTGCGTTTTTCAACTTTGCCGCTCCGGGAATCATATCCATCAGCGAGGACAAGGGACCCATTTTTTTCAACATCTTCAGCTGATCCCGGAAGTCGTGCAGGTCAAAACTGTTTTTCCGGAGCTTTTTCTCCAGCTTTTCCGCTTCCTTTTCGTCAAAAGCTTCCTGTGCCTTTTCCACCAGGCTGAGAACATCTCCCTTGCCCAGAATACGGCCGGCAAAGCGTTCGGGATAAAACGCTTCCAGATCTTCCGTTGTTTCGCCGGCGGAAATATACTTGATGGGCTTTCCGGTCACGGAACGGATGGAAAGCGCCGCGCCGCCGCGGGTATCGCCGTCCATTTTGGTCAGCACGATCCCCGTAATATCCAGACGCGCATTAAACGCTTTTGCCGCATTGACGGCGTCCTGCCCGATCATACCGTCCGCCACGAACAGCAGTTCGCGCGGTTTCAACTCCCGGTGAATGGCGGATAATTCCTCCATCATGGCATCGTCAATATGCAGACGACCTGCGGTATCAAAGATCAGAACGTTCACGTCGCTGTTCCGGGCCTGCGCAAGGGCATTGCGGCAAATCCGGAGAACATCTCTGCTGTCCTCCCGGTAAACCGGCACATCACTGCGCTCCCCGAGGATCTGCAGCTGCTCCACGGCAGCGGGACGGTAAATGTCCGCCGCTACCAGCAGGGGCCGCTTCCCCGAAGATTTCAACTGCTTTGCCAGCTTGGCCGCAAAGGTGGTCTTACCCGAACCCTGAAGTCCGACGACCATGATCATGGCCGGCGGCAATCCATCCAGTTTCAAAGGAACCTGCGCTTCCCCCAGCAGATGCACCATCTCTTCATGGATGATCCTGATCACCTGCTGACCCGGAGTAATGCTCGTCAGGACTTTTTCCCCGAGGGCTTTTTCCTTCACTGCGTCAATAAAGGACCTTGCGACACCGTAATTTACATCCGCTTCCAGCAGGGTCCGGCGGACGTCCCGCAAGGCAAGGGCGATGTTCTGTTCCGTGATTTTGCCCTGCCCGCGAAGGTTTTTAAAGACCGCCTGTAAATTATCCCGCAGTTGTTCGAGCATTTCAATCTCCGCAATAGCCTGAAAATATAGTAAATAAATTGTCGAATGCAAATATTTTTAGCGTTTTGTATCGCCGGGACAGGATTACAGAATTTATAGTTTCGGACAGAATCATCCCGAAGGGATCCCTATGGGACAGGATTTACCGGATTGTTTTTAGACAGGATTACAGGATTAACAGGATTAACAGGATTAACCGGATTATTTTTAATAATTTTATTGTCGGACAATTACAATGTCTCGACAACTCGACGGCTCGACCAGACTTCGTCCGCCTTCGTTCCGCTTCGTCGGACTACCCGCCTTCGTACCCACTTCGGCCTGGCACAGCGGCGGGCAGGCAACTCGACAGTTCGACGCCTCGACAAAAAAAGGCGCAGAACCCTGCGCCTTTTTTATCGACATTTTTTGTATTTACGGTTTAACGGCCTTCACACGGTAATTGCCTTCGAATTTGAAGATGTTTTCCGTATCGAAAGTACTGCCGTCGCTGCGCATGCAAGTCAGAGCATCCTTTGCAATGTGTGTCATGATATTGCCGGCATTGGTACTGTCGCTGACGAACCAGATCTGCAGGATGGGACGGTCCGTAAATTCCGTACGCAGGCGCACGGTTCCTGGTTCGAAGGACACATGCGAGGTCAGATAGCTCATGCGGCGCTGAATGTTGCTGTTTTCGGCATCCGGAAAGTCGATCTCAAAGATCTGCATTTCTTCCGGAGTAAACTTGCGGTAGCCGTTGAAAGCGCGGTCATAGGCGGGGAAAAAGTCTTTCCGGAATTCCAGGTAGGAAAGCGTATCGACAAAAGCGCCCTCGCCTTCGAATTCGAAGTCGACCTTTTCGCGGACCTTTTCACCGTTGCTGGTATATTCGTAGCTGTCCTGTTCAATGATCTCCTTCAGCGTTTCGGGCGTAACGGAAGCGGGGTCAATATAGAAGGTGACGTAGACCGGTTCACCGAATTCCGTCGCAAAACCGTAAACGCCCTCATGCTGCAACAGCATGCGGTAAATATGGGCATTATCGACGCCGTCCCAGAGTTCCCAGACCCCGACGCGGTAAGCCACGAGTTCCGCCGGCGCCTCGGCCAATGAAACACCCGGACGGATATTGTAGCGCGACGGTGTGAATACCGCACGCTTGACATCGGTCTCGCTTAAACGCGAAGCATCATAATACAGCGTGACCTTATTCTTTGAGGCCCAGGCATCCATACCGATCACGCCCGGGATACGCGCAACGCGGTTTTGCATGGATTTTGCCGAACCGTAGCATTTGACGGAATGCAGTTCCTCGAAAACGACCTTTTCGACGGTATTCAGCGAATCCGCCTGTTCGTAATTGCCCCAGCGTTCGGAGAGTGTTGCAATAGGGAATTGTTTTGCCAGGATCAGGGCAAGGGTGATCACCAGGAACAGTACCAGGGGCGGCATCCAGCGGCCTCCGCGGACTTTCAGCGATTCTTTGGTCGGACAGGATTTTATGCAGTCCAGGCACAAGGTACAGTCGGGGTGATCTACCGCATTGTATTTGCTGACTTCGATGCCTTCCGGACAATGGGCGTCACAGATACTGCAATGGGTACAGCTGCTCCCGCGGCGGATCTTAAAAGCGGAAAGGCTTAAGAATTTAAAGCGGAACACTTCGGTTAGCGCTGTTGCGACGATCACGGCCAGCAGCAGCCAGATGAGTCCGATCTTTACACCGGCCAGAAGCAGGATCACGTAGACCAGGATGATGGGACCGGTGATCA
>JAQULT010000062.1 GCA_028718545.1 Fidelibacterota bacterium
ATCCCCCGCATCTCACGCTTGGATTTTTTCTCAACTTCCTTTATATTCTTTCGCGAACATCGATCAGCAGGAAACGCATGAATATTCTTTATGGAATACAAACGACCGGCAACGGACACATCGGAAAGTCCCGGGTCATTGTCCGGGAACTTAAGCGGCGCGGACACCAGGTCCGTGTGATCTTCAGCGGCGATCAGCAGGGCAATATTCCCGATGCGGAAGACTTTGAACCCTACCGCATTTTCAAGGGACTTACTTATGCGACCGAGAACGGAAAGATCAATTATATCAAAACGGCACCGCGCCTCGATGCCTTTAGCTATGTCCGCGATATCATGACCTATAATGCCCGGGGCACCGATCTTGTGGTCAGCGATTACGAGCCGATTTCCATCAATATTGCCAAGCGCAATAAGATCCCTTCACTGGGGATCAGCCATCAGTATGTGTTTCAGCACGATGTACCATACCCGCCGCTGCAGGTGCTGGTCCGCACGATCATGGAGTATTTTGCACCGGCGGATTTTGTAGTACCCATTCACTGGCATCATTTTGGATTTCCGGTTCTGCCGCCGATCTTCATGCCCACACGAATAAGTGAGACTCCCGGCGATGACCGGCGTTACGTAATTGTCTATTTGCCCTATGAAGATGCCCGGAAGGTTTTGAAAATGCTGGAATCCTGTCCGGTTTCTTACGATTATTATTTTTTTACGGATATCCGGAAGATCCAGCAGAAGGACAATATTATTCTTTTCCCAAAAGACCGGCAGAATTTCCTGAACAAGCTTGCCGGGTCCCGTGGAGCCATTCTCCATGCGGGTTTTCTGGCCAACAGCGAGGCCTTTGATCTTGGGAAAAAAACACTGGCGAAACCCATCGCGGGACAGGCGGAACAGATCGCCAATGCCATGGCCATCGAACAGTTGCATTTTGGCAGACAAATGCAGGAACTCAATCCGCGGGAGGTGGAGGAATGGCTGCAGATGCCGGATATCCGTCCCATGCATTATCCGGATACCGGGATCCGCTTTGTGGACTGGATCGAACAGGGTATCTTTAATACACCCAGTCTTATCGCGCTCTGCGAAGAACTCTGGTCCCGTATCCCGATCCCGCAGATTTTCCGCACCTGAAACAGAGGATAAATAATACAGAAATTCTTTTGGAATATAGCAATATTAGGTAATATTAGAAAAGGAAACCCCGAATGAGAACAGTTAAACCCCTCCTGCTTTGTTTATTGCTTATCGGGCTGCTTTGGGCTCAGAGTCCCGCGGAGTTGGTCGAGCAACTGGCGGCTTTACCGGAACTGCGTCATGCGCAATGGAGCGTCTATGCGCGTTATGTGGATCCGGAAAACGAAGAAGCCCCCATCATTGATCATTATTCCGATATGTCGCTTACCTGCGCCTCCAGTCTGAAGGTGTTGACCCTGGGACTGGCCCTGGACAAACTGGGCGGGGATTATGTTTTTAAAACACGTCTCTATTATTCCGGCAATATCACTGCGGACGGGGTTCTGAACGGAAATATCCATATCGTGGGTGCCGGCGATCCCACGCTGGGCGGGGACCAGGTTGGGGGAGCCTACCGCTACGACAAACTGATGAGCGAATGGGTTAAGGCGGTAAAGCGGAAAGGTATTAAACAGATTAACGGCACTATTGTCGCGGATGAATCCCTGTATCCGCCCTACCATGTGCCGGGAAGCTGGACCTGGGAGGATCTGGGCAATTATTACGGAGCCGGTTTGACGGCCCTGTGTTTTTCCGACAATAAATACTACCTGGACTTCAAACCCGGGGAACGCGTTGACGATCCGGCGGAAGTATCGGGAATCCGACCCGATATTCCGGGATTAAGCTATACGAATCTGATGAAAACGGGTCCCGTAAATTCCGGCGATAACGGCTATATCCTGGCGGCGCCCAATTGCTACCAAGCGATCTTTCACGGGACCATCCCGGCGGGAACGGAAAAATTCTCCATCAAGGGTGCAATCCCGAATCCCGCCTTGCTGGCAGCGCAAATGCTGGAACGCTCCCTGAAAAACGCAAAGATTCCCGTAGCTATGGAACCCTATGTACAGAATCAGCCGCTGGATTACCGGCCGGAAGCACTTTTAAAGACCATCGCTTCACCGCCCTTGCGCCGCATTGCAGAGATCACCAACAAATTAAGCAATAACACTTACACGGAAATGCTGCTTTTAAAAGTTGCGCATGAAAGTGTCGGAATTGCCGAAACCCAAGAAGGAATCAAGGTTCTGGAAGATTTTATGGATAAACTGCAGGTTGACCGTTCCGGCATGCGCCTGGTCGATGCCAGCGGACTTTCGCACGAGAACATGATCACAACCCGGGTGTTCTGTGATTTTCTCAGCGCCATGAGCAAAAGAACGAGTTTTTCCGATTTTTATCAGAGTTTTGCAAGAGCCGGGGACAATAATGACTACGGTCATGTAGTATACTTTGCACGAAATACCGATGCTGCAAACAATGCAAGAGTTAAAACCGGATATATCGGCGGCGTGCGCAGTCATACGGGTTACGTAAGCAGCAAATCCGGCCGCTTGATCGCCTTTTCCTGTATTGCCAATAATTACCATTGCAAGACGAAGGAAATTACCGCTCTGCACGAAAAGATCGTTGCAGCGCTGGCGTCTTTGGAATAATATGGATGGAGTTATCACAAAAGAGATTACCTGTACCGTATGCCCGGTCGGCTGCAAGCTGACCATTGAAAAGGACGGCGATCATTACCGTATCTCCGGTAATGAGTGCAAACGCGGTCACAGTTATGCAATCGAGGAACTTATTCATCCGACACGCATGCTGACCGCTACCGTCGAAATACGCAATGCCCTGCACCGCCGGCTTCCCGTTCACAGTTCCGCGCCGCTGCCGAAAGAACTGCTTTTCCCCGCTATGAAACTTATAAAAAAATGCAGGGTGGATGCACCGGTACACTGCGGACAGGTTATCATCGCCGGAATCCTGAATACCTCGGTTGATATTTGCGCTTCCCGCGATATGGAGCTCGTATGAATGCCGTCGAAAAAACGATACGCGAATTACAGGCAATGTTGCGCGAACATAATTACCGCTACTATGTTCTGGATGATCCTTTGATCTCGGACACCGAATACGACAAACTTTTCCGCCGGCTTCTGGATCTTGAACGGCAATATCCCGAATATATCGGGCCCGATTCCCCGAGCTTGCGCGTCGGTGCGGATGTGCTGCAGAATTTCGGGACGCTGGAACACCGCATCCCGATGCTCAGTCTGGCCAATGCCCTTAATGAAGATGAACTAAAGGAATTTCATGCCCGCATGGTAAAATTTACCGGGGAGCCGCAAACAGAGCTTGTGGGGGAGCCCAAGCTGGACGGACTGGGAGTGGAGCTGATCTACAAGAATGGTGTATTTACGGCGGGTTCCACACGCGGTGACGGTTACACCGGAGAGGATATTACTGCCAATCTCCGGACAATAAGGCAGATCCCTCTGCGCCTGCAGGGGGAGGGCTTTCCTCCGCTGCTGGAAGTCCGCGGTGAGGTCATTATTTCAAAAGAACATTTTATTCGCCTTAATCGGGAACGCGAAAAAAGCGGGGAAAAACTCTTTGCCAATCCCCGCAACGCCGCTGCCGGTTCCCTGCGTCAGCTGGACCCAAAGATTACCGCAAAACGCCCGCTGGAGATCTTTATCTACGCGCCCGGAAAGATGGAGGAAGGACGCTTTAAAACGCACTGGGAATTTCTGCAGCAGCTGAAAAGATGGGACTTTCCCGTCAATCCGGAAAACACCCTGCTTCGCGGCGAAACCGAAATGATCGCCTATTTTCAAAGAATGGAGACGGAACGTGAAAGTTTGCCCTATGATATCGATGGTGTGGTGATCAAGGTCAACGATCTTGCGTTGCAGGAAAAAATGGGCATGCGTACCCGTACACCGCGCTGGGCCATTGCAGGGAAGTTCAAACCGCGCCAGGAAGTCACGCAGATCGAAAGCATCGATGTCCAGGTTGGTCGTACCGGTATTTTAACTCCGGTCGCTAATTTAAGCCCCGTCCGCATCGGCGGCGTTACGGTCCGCCGTGCCACTTTGCACAACCAGGACGAGATAGAGCGAAAAGATATCCGGGTGGGAGACTGGGTACTGATCGAGCGCGCCGGCGATGTGATCCCCAAAGTGATCAAGGTCATTACCGAACGCCGTTCTTCCGTTACGAAACCTTACCGCCTGCCGGATCATTGTCCTGTCTGCGGCGCAAAAGTCCAGCGTATAGACGACGGCGTTGCCCTTAAATGCATCCATCGCGAATGTCCCGCACAGTTAAAGAACGGGATTCGGCATTTTGCCTCCAAAGCGGCAATGGATATCGAGGGACTGGGTGAAAAGATCGTCGATCAGCTCGTAGAAACGGGACTGCTCCGCGCTTTTACAGATCTGTACCGCCTGCGCCGCGAGGATCTCCTGGAACTGGAGCGATTCGGGGAGCGCTCGGCAGAAAATCTGATTGAGGCAATTGCGCTTTCCCGCAGCCGCTCCTTGAAAAATGTGATCTATGCCCTTGGCATCCCGAATGTGGGCGAATATCTTGCCAGAGTTTTGGCGGAATATTTCGGGTCCCTGGATGCATTGCTGCAGGCCGAAGTAGCGGCGCTGACCGATATTGAGGATATCGGTGAGATCGTTGCAGAAAGTATTGTCAAGTTTGTTTCGGATCCGGACAACCGCTCTATGATCAAAGCCTTACAAGCCGAAGGCATTGATCCCCGTTCGGAGAGAAAAGGCGAATCGCCCCTCAAAGGTAAAACCTTCGTTTTTACGGGTACGCTCGAAAGTATGACCCGGGACGCCGCAAAAGAACAGATCCGTGAACTTGGCGGCCGCGCTTCGGGAACGGTATCCGCCCGGACCGATTACCTGGTGGCGGGCAGCGAGGCCGGATCCAAGCTGGATAAAGCGGAAAAACTGAAAATCGCTGTTCTGGACGAAGCGGCATTCCTTTCCCTGATCGAAGAAATACGCGCTAAAAAATAACAGGGTCCGGAAGGACCCTGTTAGCGGCATATTTTATCAGGATATTATCCTTTATTACAATACTCGATCACCTTATCCGCAATGGAAAAGTAGGCAGTGCTTTCTTCTCCGCCGGGTTTGCTTTCCACAATGGGACAGCCCGTATCGGCGGCACTCATGATATTCTCATTCAGCGGGATCTCGCCCAGAAGCGGTACTCCCGAACGTTCACTTTCGCGGGAACCGCCGTTCTGACCGAATACAAAGGATTGATGTCCACAGTTCGGACAAAGGAAATAACTCATATTTTCAACGATTCCCACGATCGGGACATTAACCTTCTCAAACATGTTAATCCCGCGTTTTACATCGGCCAAAGCCAGATCCTGCGGGGTTGTCACGATAATCGCACCGCTGAGAGCGATCTTTTGGACCAGACTCAGCTGTATATCTCCGGTTCCCGGCGGAAGATCAATGATCAGGTAATCCATTTTCTTCCAGACCACCTGGGTAAGCAGCTGTTCAACCGCCCGCATGACAAGCGGTCCGCGCCAGATAACGGCAGAATTGCTGTCGAGGAAAAATCCCAGCGACATCAGTTGAATTCCATATTTTAGCGCAGGCAGAATACCTTCCTGACTCACAGATTCTGTTGGCTTGTGTTGACCAAACATCATGGGGACACTGGGACCGTAAAGGTCCAGATCCAGAAGTCCTGCCGAATATCCCCGCTGTTTCAGCGCCAGTGCCAGATTGGAAGCTACAGTGGATTTCCCCACACCGCCTTTGCCGGACGCCACCGCAATGACGTTTTTGGCATAAACGGGTTTTTTCTGCGCATCAAAAGGATTATTATTTTCTTTATCCATCTTTTCTCCGATACATAAAAGGGCAGATGAATCTGCCCTTATTTTTTAAGATTCCGATTTGTTTAACCTTCGGAAATGGCTTCAACGGGACAGGCAGCAATGCAAGCCAGGCAATCAATGCAAAGATCACCGTCGCAGACCGCTTTTCCGTCGACAAGGGACAATGCTTCAACGGGGCATACTTCAACGCACTCGCCGATACCCTCGCAAACATCGTGATTCACTACAACTGCCATATACATCTCCTTACTTATTGCCAAACTCCACTCGATAACTTATAACAATAAAAAATTATTCTCAACGACTTTTTATGATTTTTTATTTTTTTTATTTATGCTATAATTGGGAGAATGAACAGCAACTACGCAGTAAGGAGGAAAAAGATGAATAAACTTCAACGGCTGGCAAACATCTTCGTTTCGCCGGAGCAGTGTTTTGGGTCCATTCGCGATGAAGGGAAAAATTGGGCGGATTATGTGATCCCGCTTGTCTTATTGGTTCTGATGATTGTGCTGATGCTGACGATGACCTCGGATATCATGGAAAAGATCCAAACCGAAACCATCATGAAAATGAATCAGCTCACCCAGGAACAAAAAGAAGCCGCATTGCAGCAGATGAACTCGCCTCTGGTCAATGTTTTTAAATATGTTAGTTCTGCGATAACCATTGTTCTTACGGTACTCTTTACCGCACTCGTTTTCATGGTCGTGGGAAATTTTATCGGCGGCGGAGAGCAAAAATACGGAACCCTGCTGGTTAGCGCTCTGTATATTCAGCTGATCACGATCCCGGAATCGATTATCAAGATGATCCTGATGCTGCAGAAGGAAAGCGTGAATGTTTACGTCGGGCTGGCTTCCTTTGTTGCCCGTCCGGAGTTGAGTTCTTTCGGATTTCAATTCCTGGCGCAATTTGAATTTTTCAAGATCTGGCGCATTCTCCTCTGGGTGCTGGCTTTCCATGTGCTGTACAAGTTCAATGTTCGGAAATCGGCATTGCTGGTTGTTATTACCATGCTGCTGGGAATGCTGATCGCTGCGCTTTGGACTTCGGTCTCCATGGGAAGGGCCATGTAAGAAGAGAAGTGCGGCGCTGAGAGGGGG
>JAQULT010000063.1 GCA_028718545.1 Fidelibacterota bacterium
TTTCTTTGCTGCCCGAAAAACATGCTGTATTCAGCAGGATCAGTATCAACAGTAATAATATTACGCGAAATTTCATGCAAAAGTCCTCATCGATCACATTTTTTCCGGGGCGGAAATCCCCAGAATGCGCATGCCGTTGGCAAGAAGGGTCTTTACCGCATCAACCAGCTGCAGACGCGCTTTTGAAAGGGCAATATCTTCCGTTACAACACGGTGTACGGTGTAAAATTTATGGAATGCCGTGGCAAGCCGGTATAAATAATTGGTGAGATACATGGGTTCCAGGCTGCTGAGGCACAATTCCATGACATCCCGGAATTCGATCATGATCTCGATCAGTGCCAGGACTTCCGCTTCCTGCAAGAGCGAAAGGTCTGCCGTTTCATACGAATCAATGTGTTTTTCCCTGCTGTGCAGAAGAATATTGCACATCCGGGCATGGGCATACTGCAGGTAGAAAACCGGATTTTCATCGCTTTGCTTCTGAGCCAGGGCTATATCAAAATTCAGGTGGGAATCCATGCTGCGCATCAGGTAGAAATAGCGCACTACATCTGCACCTGCAAGATCGATCAATTCGTCCAGAGTGACAAAATTGGCCTTGCGGGTAGACATCTTGATCTTTTCACCGTCGCGGGTCAGTGTGACAAACTGATGCAGAAGCACCCGGATATGACCGGTGGAATAACCGAGTGCCTCCAGGGCTGCCTTGACATCCGGATAGGTTGCA
The DNA here is from genome assembly GCA_028718545.1 of Fidelibacterota bacterium. Classification (GTDB taxonomy): domain Bacteria; phylum Fidelibacterota; class Fidelibacteria; order Fidelibacterales; family Fidelibacteraceae; genus M50B103. Next base: position 731 of record JAQULT010000063.1, read on the forward strand.
TGATGATCCGCTCCGAAAATATCAATGATCAGATCGAAGCCCCGGCGGATCTTTTCCTTGTGATAGGCAATATCCGGTAAACGGTAAGTCGGTTCCCCGGTATTCTTGACCAGTACCCGGTCCTTTTCGGCGCCGAAACGGCTTGTACGGAACCAGGTTGCTCCACCCTCATGATACAAATACCCGGCCTCGTCCAATTCTTTCAGCACTTCATCGATCTTTCCGCTGCTGTACAGGTCCTTTTCATTGTAATAGATATCGTGCCGGATGTCCAGGCGCTTCAAACTGTCCCGGATCGTGAGAAAAATTTGCCGTGCGGCAAAATCGATAAAGCGCTGCAGGTCATCCGCAGCGACCGCATCTCCGTATTCTTTACGAAAATCCCGGGCAATATCGAAAATATATTCGCCTTCATAGCCGCCTTCGGGGATCTGCCATTCTTCACCCAGCAGCTGCCGGTACCGTGCCAGAACCGAAAGTCCCAGCATACGCATCTGCCTGCCGGCATCATTAAAATAATATTCACGCGTTACCGAATATCCGTGCCATTCCAGAATTCTGGCAATACTGTCTCCCAATACCGCCTGCCGGCCATGTCCGATGGTCAGCGGTCCGGTGGGATTGGCGGATACAAATTCCACCTGCACGGTTTTCCCCTTTCCGACAAAGTCCCGCTGGAAATCACACCGTTTTTCGCGGATTTGAGTAACAAAGGACTGAAAATAGGCCGCGGAAAAGGTAAAATTGATAAAGCCCGCTCCGGCAGTCTCAATTGCGGCCAGATGCGGGATCTTTTCCCGTATTTGTCTGATCAGCACTTCCGCAATTTCCCGGGGAGCCTTTTTCAGCGGTCTGGCCAGGGTCAATGCCACATTCGTGCTGACATGCCCAAAGGCACGGTCCCGCGGACGTTCCACAATAAAGGAGGTCTGCGGCCAACCCAGTTCGCCGCAGCTTTCCTGTATTCTTGATTTGATCGTTTCTATCATCTAAATCCCAAAAAACGGCATAAAAAAACAAGTTGCACTATGCAACCCTCTAACCGCAAGAAACTACTATGATAATCCTAATATTTCAATCAAAAAGCGCAAAGATTGCATGTTTTTATTCGCCGATCCGCAATTCCTTTAGCAAAAGATCGTCCGGAGAAAGCGCTTCTGCACAAATCTTTAAGCATTTATCCTTTTCGCGCATGATCACATTGACGCGTTCCGCCGTTTCTGCCTTGGAATAGCGGCCAAGTATCTGTGCACTGATCCGGCGGTCTTCGTTACTAAAACAGCCCAGTCCGATTGCCGATGCACCAATAACGCTTTCCGGTTCAAAAACACAATGTCTTTCCCGGTATGGCTGCAAAAGCCGTTCCTCTTCTTCGTTGCGGCTAACGATCAGATAGGCATCGGGGGAAAGGCGAAAATGGCGGCCGATCCGCAACAGCCCGATATCTTCCCGGGGAAACCCTTCTTTTCCGTACTGCTTCAAAAGATCCCTGAAACGTACGGAAAATACCGCATTGGTCAGAAAACAATTCCCTCCGGCGGCAACAGCCAGATGCGCCACACCCAGCTCCTTTGCAAGTTCCAGCTGGGGTCGTCTGCTGCGTCCCTGAAAACCTTTCAAGGCCTTCCGGTCGATCCTGCCCTCCAGCTCGGGAATGGTGGGTGGAAGGCATAGCGCCGATAATGGCCTTAATAAGCGACCTTCGATCCCGCTTTCCCGTAATACCGTCTTCATCTGATGCGCCAGCTGGCTGTTCGGGCGCTGCCCCAGAACCTCACCGGTAACCACCAGATCCGCATTTTCTTCCTTCATGATCCTTGCGGCGACCCGGATCATGTGCAAATGGCAGTCCATGCAGGGATTCATGTGTTTCCCGTATCCGTATACGGGATTCAAAAGCGTATCCCAGTATGTTTCATGGATGTCCTCAATGCGTAAGGGAATATTTAATTCTCTCGCTATATCCCTAATGTTCCGGATCCCGGGTTCTGCTTTTTCCCGGTAGCCGGTAAACCCGGTCTGTATCAGTAATCCGGTGATCTTCACATTCTGTGCTTGCAGCAACGCGATCGCCAGCACCGAATCCAGGCCTCCGGATAATAATGCAATGGCTTTTACTTTTTTTGCCATGGCTGTTCTCTTGCTTCCAGGGGATATTTTTCCAGCAGGATCACCTTATAGCCCAGTTCCGGGAAGCGGGATTCAATACGGGACTGGTGCGTCTTGTAGCGGTCGTAATGCACGATAACAAGGTCCGAATCCGGGTAGGTAACAAGCATGGATACGCCGGGGTCCTGCAGGATGACGGTTTTCAATGTATCTGCAGAAAGGGCTGTTTGTTCGGTACTTACACGGAAAACCAGCACATTATGGTGCGATTTGCTACAGGCAGCCGTCAGCAGGAACAGTACAAGCAATAAAAGAAGTGCGGTTTTTTGTGTTCTTTTCTTTATCATGTGCAATTATAAGAATTTTATTGGAAAATGGCATGCGGAATCGCAGTGTTCCCGTTTTTTTTGGTTTAAAAGCAATTATTTACGCAAAACCACTTGCTTTTTCCGGAAACGCCCTGCGAGCGGATTCCCGATATTTAATCTTTTTTCTTCTGAAAGATCATCCTAAATTCAAAGGATGAAAAACGAAGGATATCGCCGGAAATGAAAAAAATATCCCTGATCTTCATTTTGCTTTCCGCTTTCTTGTATGCCGAAAGTCCCTTTTTCGGAATCCAGACCCATTTTGGCCAGTTTTACCGTGCCGATATGGATTCCCTTTCCATGAATCTCCAGCTCGATTTGTGCCGGGAAGCCGGCATTCGGATGATCCGGGACGAATGCCTCTGGTCGGATGTGGAAAAGGATTCGGGAATTTATGTGATCCCCCGCGAAGCGGAGCGTTACGTCCGGGCGGCCCGTGAACGGAACATAGAGACATATATGATCCTGAATTATAATAATTCCATTTATGCTCCGGGCCCCGGAAGCGGCGTAACAACACAGAAAAACCGGGAAGCCTACGCCCGTTACTGCCAGGAAGTTGTCCGGCATTTTGCACCTTTGGGTGTACGGCATTATGAAATTTGGAACGAGCCGAATCACGGCCAGCTTTTTTGGACTCCCCAGCCGGATGCCGGCGATTATACCGCACTGCTGCACTGTGCATACGACGCTATTAAGGCCGTGGACTCCAGTGTGATCGTCATCGGCTGCGCCACCTCCCCGGCGATCGGAAATCCGCCGCCCTTTATAGAAGGTCTGGATTTTATCCGGGATGTCTTTGCCGCCGGAGGTGCAGCTTCGATGGACGCGATGTCCTTTCATCTTTACCAGGTCGCCTATCCGCCGGAAAAAGAACTTGCTGCTTACCTTGCCAGCGTTAAGAGTTATGTGGGAGATATGCCCATATATCTCAGTGAATTCGGTTATCCGACCCACAGTGCCTGGCCCAATATCAGCAAGGAAAAGCAAGCATATTATATCAGCCGGATGTTTCTGAGTGCTCTGCCCGATCCGCAAATAAGAGGAGTGATCTGCTACGATCTGAAGAACGACGGACTGAACGCAGCGGAAGCGGAACATAATTTCGGTATTCTGGAATTTGACCGCAGTCCCAAGCCGGCTTATCACGCATTAAAGACACTCACCCGGCATAGCGCTGAACGGCGGCCCGTTTTGAAAACGGAAATCGCCGATAAATATTGTCTGGAATTCGAAGATTCATTGCAGATCCTCTGGGCTTTTCAGGGAACGCAAAACATGCAGGTCCCGCTGTATGCAAAAGCAACACAGCTTGAGAATTACCGTGGACAGGTACTGGCCTACTATCTTAGTGAACAGGATTCGGTTCAAGTAACGATCGACGACTATCCGCGTTATCTTCTACCGGCGGAAAAATCACCGGTATTCGGAGAATTTGTACTCAAATATCATCAGTATTTGTTTTATCCGGAAGAAAGAGTCCGCTTTGCTTACCTGGCGGCTGATACTGCGGATATTCCTGTTTATGTAGATGCCGCCATCCCGGAATGGACGTTCACCGGGGATTGCGGGACCCTGCAGAACGGAGAATTTACGGCACAGGATCCCGGTGAAGGCCGTGTAAGCGTATCCTTGCAGGGCTTACGGGATAGTCTGGAACTCCGTGTCATCGAGAACCCGGGCATCTATCTTGCGGAAGTTTTTGACGACACCGCGGGGATCCGTCTGCAATCCGATCAATTGGACCTGAACGCTTCGTTTTTACGGAACGATACGATCGCAGGGAAAAATATGCTCGCACTGCATTACCGTTTTGACGGCAGTGCCGCCCTGGTATATCTGCAGAAACCCATCCTGATCAATTCCCTTGCAGATTCCATTTATCTGGATATGTATGCCGATGACAATATTTATGAACTTCGTTTATATTGCCGTGACGGTAAGGGAAGTTCCACAAGCGTCACGATGCGTCCTTCCCCCCAGGATTGGAAAAATACCGTGCAAACGCTGAAAGCGGCTTTGGATCTGCCGGTTTCTTCCACGGCTCCCCTGATCGTTGAAAAGATCCAGATCAAGATCCGGCCGGCACAGGTTCAAAGTCCGAACAACGGTTTGCTTGCTCTCAGCAATCTGCGTATCAAGCGCGGCGATGTACCGAATGCCATTGAGACCCCCGATAGGAATATTTATTTCACCCTGGCTCAGAACTATCCGAATCCTTTTAACGGAATAACGCGCATTCGCTATACGCTTGAGCATCCTTCACGGGTACGTATCGATATCATAGACATGAAAGGCAGGATCCTGAATACGCTTTTTGACGCAGAACGCGACGCCGGTTCACACCATCTGGAAATCGATCCCGGCCTATCCGCTTCAGGTATCTATTTTTACCGGTTATCAACGCCGCAAGGATCGCTTTGCAGAAAGTTCTGTTTTATTAAATGAATAATTTTCCCTTTCTATTAAGCCATACCGCTGAATTGCTGGATCTCTGGATGGCGGAAGGAAACAATACTCCGGCCGATATTTTACGACGGCACTTTTTTCATGAACGTCCTTATCTTGGTGCGAGGGACCGGAGATTCATCGACTTTCTGTACTTTGATATTATCCGGAACCTGCGCCTGTACCGCTGGCAGGTAAGGGAAAACGGTTCGGGGGACGAGCCGGAGTCCGCTATACTGACCGTACATGCCTTTTTTGTCCGTTTCCCGGGGCAAGCACAGGATCTGACCTTTAAGATCGAAGATCTGACCGCAGAACTTTTCCGGCGTTACGCTTACCGGAACATCTTTCCGGAGGACCCTGCTGTCCGCTATTCGCTTCCCGAAACCCTGTGGCAGCATATCCGCGATACCTATCCCGCCGTGCAGCTGGAAGCCTGCCTGCAACAATTACTGGAACCGTCGCAAATGCATATCCGTGTAAACAGCCTGAAAAGCAGTCCGGAGAAATTGCGGCAGGAAATGGCCACAATCCCCTTTCAGGAGGGACGGATTTCTCCTTCGGCATTACGCTGCGAACAATACCAGCGTTTAGACAGTCATCCGCTCTTCAGGGGCGGTTATTTTGAGTTTCAGGATGAGAGCAGTCAGCTGACCGCCTTTGCCTGCGCTCCCCGTGAGAACGATACTGTTATTGACCTCTGCGCCGGTGCCGGAGGAAAATCCCTGCATCTGGCTACTCTGAAAAAAGACCGCGGTACTGTTATTGCTACAGATATCGCTCCCCGGCGAATGGAGGAACTCCGGCGGCGTGTAAAACGTGCCGGCCTGCGTTCAGTTCGTTGCCTGACCCTGAAGAGACTGAAGCAAGATTACATGGGAAAGGCCGATCTGCTCCTGATCGATGCACCCTGCAGCGGTTCGGGCGTTTACGGGCGACACCCCGGCAGAAAATGGGAACTCAATACACAGAAACTAAATGATTACTGCCGGATACAGGAAGAAATACTCGATGAATACGCCGGCCTGCTAAAAACGGGCGGATCACTGGTCTATGCAACCTGTTCCATTATTCCGGAAGAAAACGCCATGCAGATAAACCGCTTTCTCAAAAAGCATCCCAACTTCCGGCCTCAAAGCCTGGAACCCGCATTCCGGGAATATCAGATCCCTTTATCGTTTCCCGATCCTCCCTTTATGCGGCAGATACTCCCCCAGGAATTTCACAGCGACGGTTTCTTTATCGCAAAAACGATAAAAACATCCTGAACAAAGGGATCATGCCAAAAATAAAAAAGCCCCGTT
>JAQULT010000064.1 GCA_028718545.1 Fidelibacterota bacterium
TCGATCTCCGGAATGGCCTTTTCGACGGCAAGGGGGACTTTTTGATCTTCCCGGTTCATCGTAACAAGCACCTCCCGGGTGCTCATTTGATCGATGTCCTTGCTGGCCACATTCTGCTGTTCTGTCGTTTTGTCGCTGATTTGTCGCATAAATTCCCTTTTTTTATCCTTCAAAAACGCTTATTATTTTACTATGAAAATAACTTTTTTACAAGCGATAAAATGCACATGAGGACCTTTCGGACATTCTGCCTGCTTTGGATAACATCCTTTATTGTAGCAGCGGAGGGGCTCCCGCCGAACTTTGATCTTCGCGGGATCGATGATGAAAATTATGTTAGTTCCGTGAAAGGCCAGCAAGGCGGTACCTGCTGGACCCACGCGGTGATGGCTTCTATGGAAAGTAATTTGCTGCGCCGGAGGAACTGGCCGGAACACGAGCCCGATCCCGAACCGAATCTCTCGGAATACCATCTGGACTGGTGGAACGGCTTCAACACTTTTTATAATCGCGATATCGGTTTTGCTCCGGAACAGGGACTGCAAGTCCATTACGGTGGCGATTACCGGGTCGCCGCCGCCTATCTTTCCCGCGGCGACGGTGCCGTCCGGGACCGGGACGGGCAGTCTTTCGATCCGGCGTCCCCGTACCGCGACAGCAGCTATCACCACTACTATCCGCGCCGGATACTCTGGTTCGCTTTGGATGATTCTCTGAGCAATATGGCTGTTCTGAAACGGCAGGTCATGGAGCACGGAGCGGCCGGAACCTGCATGTATGTCGGGACCGCTTATCCGATTGATACAACAAACGGAAGTTTTTATCAGCCGCCATCGGATCCGAACGAACCTAACCATGCTATTGCCATCGTGGGATGGGACGATTCCCTGCAAACGCCGGCCCCGCTGCCCGGAGCCTGGCTCTGCAAGAATAGCTGGGGAAGTTCCTGGGGAGCGGAATGGAACGGAGAAGGCTACTTCTGGATCTCTTACTACGATAAACATGCGGCCCGGCATCCGGAAATGGGCTTTGTATCCTTTCAGGAGGTCGAAGTGCTGCGCTACGATACGGTGTATTGCCACGATTACCACGGCTGGCGGGATGCGATGGATATCTCCGAAGCAGCAAACGTTTTTGTCGCAGCCGGCCGCGATACCGTGAAAGCGGTCAGTTTTTATACGCTTGCGGACAGCGTTACGGCAAGTATTGGGATCTGCACTTCCCGCGCAGAACTGCGGGACGGGGAATATGTGATCTCACAGACGAAATTCCTGAAATACCGCGGATTCTATACGATCGAACTCGACAGCGTCTGGCTTACGATACCCGGAGATACTTTCTTTGTCGCACTGCACCTGGATCGCGGCGGGCAGGCCTACGACCGCAGTTCCACTGTACCGGTGCTGCTTGAGATCCCGCAAATATATACTGCGACCCTGCAGGAAGGCTTTGTACCCTCCCGGGCGGCTCCCGGAGAGAGCCTGTACAAGCATAACGGGCAGTGGCAGGACCTTTACCGGGACGACAGAAGCGCAAATTTCTGTATCAAGGCGCTGGCAAGGCATGCAAGCTCCCGGGTCATCCCCGATTATCCGGAAGGACCCTACTTGCGGGGGCTGTATCCCAATCCGCTTTCGGGAACGGGCTGGCTGGATATTGATATCCCCGCAGCCGCCTCCCTGCGCATCGATATCTGCAATCTGCAGGGTAAAACGGTCCGTATCCTCAGTGAACGGAATTATGAAGCCGGCCGTCACGGTGTCCGCTTTGATGTTTCCGGCTTGTCACAAGGACTTTATCTTTGTATCTTAAGATATGAAAATCATGCTGCGGAAGCTTTGAAAATGATCGTGATCCGATGAAGAAATGCCTTTTTCTGTGCATAGCCTTTTCCTTTTTGATGGGAAATGTGTACGAATACGAATTCCGTTTTCCGGAGGCGGAATATGTCCGCGAAAAAGCACATTTCCGGCTCGAAATTCCGGGATGCATGCAGCGCGGGACCGAAGCGGAACCGCTCTTGCCCAAATATCCTCTGATGCTCTTGCTGCCGCCCGGTGAAACCCTGGAATCGGCGGAACTGATCGTGCGGGAGACAGAGGAACTCCTGCTGATGCTGCCCCTGCTGCCCAAACAGCCCGACCGTCCCTATTCGCTGGGACCACTGGGAGAATTCCGCAAAGATGCGGCGGTGTACCGGCAGGCAGCCTATCCGGTACCGGAACTTCGCACGGCTCTTCTCCGCTACCGCGGCGCGCACATTTTAAGCGGACAGATCTCGCCCCTGCGCTATTATCCCGCGTCCGGCCAGGCCACGCAGATCCGAAGCGCCGTTCTGCAGATACGCACAAAATCGGTTCCGGAGAAGCTGCATCTGAAAAAACGGGATCGGGACCTGCTTGCGGCATTGGCACAGAATCCGGAGATTCTTTCCGCCTACAACTTCAATGAAGATGAAACGGAACATTTGCTGATCATCACTTCCGGCGATTTTGCCGCGGAATTCGACACTTTGAGGAATTTTTACACGCGCTGGGGCATACGCGCGGAATTACTGACCCTGGCCGATATTGAACTTGAAGGCTTCCCCGGCCGGGACCCGCAGGAAAAGATCCGCAATGCCATTCTTGACCGTTACCGCGAGAAGGGACTCGATTTTGTACTGCTGGGAGGCACCAGCAGTATCGTGCCGCACCGCGGATTATCCTGCAGCGTGAATTCCGGCGGAACTATCTACAGTTCGGATAATATTCCTGCGGACCTCTATTATGCCGCACTGGACGGCAGTTGGGATGACAATCAAAACAATATTTACGGAGAATACGACGATAGTAGTAGTTATGACGAGGCCGACCTGTTACCCGAACTGGCCATCGGACGCATGCCGGCCGCAAATGTTTTCGAACTGCGTAACCTCATCGCCAAGAGCATGCGTTATCAGGCGGAACCGCTTGTTGATGAACTGGACAAACATATATTTTTCGGTGAATTTTTATACGATGATCCCGAATCCTGGGGCGCCGATTACCTGGAATTGCTCATCGGCGAACGCAGCGATAACGGTTATACCACAAAGGGCATTCCGCCGCATATCCGGATTGCAAAATGGTATGATCAGGACAGCACGGACAGCTGGAGTCGGGAAACGGTTGTGGACGAATTGAAAAAAGGACAATCCTTTGTGCATCACGACGGCCATGCCAATACCAACTACCTAATGAAATTCAGCACTAGCGACATCGATGTTTACGATTTCGGCATCATCAACGGTGTCGACCATACCAATCCGCTTATTTATACCCACGGCTGCAATTGCGGCGGATTCGACTATGCCAACTGCATCGGCTCCCGGCTGGTCAACGATCCCGGTATTGCGGTCGGGGGCGTCTTTAATTCCCGCTACGGCTGGTTCAATGAAGGCAGCACAGAAGGACCCTCCATTCATCTGCACCGGGAGTTCATGAACGCACTGTACGATCTGGATGTCCACGCGCTCGGCTGGGCTCATACGGTATCCCGCATTGCAACGGCACCCTGGGTGACCGCCGCAAACCAGCATGAACAAAACGCGTTGCGCTGGACCTTTTATACCATCAATATTCTCGGGGATCCGCTCATGCGCATCTACCGCGACATTCCCCGGCAGGCGGTATGGAGCCTTGATCTGTCGGAGATATCGGGGGGAAGACTAAATGTTAACGTTTCGGACGAAGAAGGTCCGCTGAAAGGCGCACAGCTGACATTGCTGACGGCCGGGGGAGATATCCTGGCCCACGGAAAAAGTGATGCCGCGGGTCTTGTGCAAATGCAGCTTCTCTCTATCCCCGAAACGGGAGATCTGTTAAGTTGCCATTTCCGTTCCGGCGAACATCTGCCGCTTGACACCCTGATCGAAGTTCAGGCCAGCGGAACACTAAACATTCCCCTGGATTTTATGCTGGAAGCTTATCCGAATCCCTTTAATCCGGAAACCCGCCTGTATTTTACCCAGCCCCGGGACGGCACACTGCTTCTGCAGATCGTTGACCTTCGCGGACGCCATGTGCAAACCCTGATTGACGGGTACTGCGAATCCGGCAGATACGAACAGATATTCCGGGCAGCGCATCTGCCTTCGGGACTGTATCTGGCGCTGCTGAAGAGCGGAAAAGATCAATTGACAAAAAAATTATTGCTGATACGCTAAGCTTATGGAGGTAAACCCATGTATACCCCTTTTTTAACGGGCAAAAATGTTGATCTCTGTCCCCTTGACGCTCCGGATCTGGATCTGCTGAAAAAAGGCTATAACGATCCCGACGTGCGGGATGCGATGTTTATGTACTTCCCGCTCAATGAAAAGGAAGTGGAACAAAAAATCGAGAATATGGCAAAATACGAACATGCGGTACAAATGATGATCGTCAATAAGGCGGAAAAGAAAAACGTTGGACATATTGCATTAGTCCGCCCTGACTGGGTCAGCCGCATGATGACCTTTTATATTGTTTTGCTGGATAAATCGGCATGGGGAAAAGGCCTGGGGAGCGAAGCCACAGCGATGATGGTGGATTACGGATTCCGGATGCTCAACCTGAACCGAATTCAGTTGCACGTCAATGCGGAGAACGAAGCGGCGAAAGCCGTTTATCTGAAGATCGGCTTCAGGCATGAGGGCACCTTGCGCCAGGCAATGTATAAAAACGGCCGCTATTACGATTTCTGGCTCATGGGCCTGCTGGCCGATGATTACCTAAAGCGATCATCATAGAAATTATTGCAGGTATTAAATTGTTCGCTCTTTTTATTGACTATGTTATTATAAAATGATTAACTTTACGATAGAAAAAAAGGATCAAATATGAAAAAGAAAAAAAAGCTTTTGATTGGCATGATTTTCACGGTGCTGTTCTCGGTATTTATGCTTGCATCGGAACTGCCGGCCTATTTGTCCATGCGCCGTCCGTCCGCAATTGCCGGTGAACGAAAAGCGCAGCCGGAACGGTCGCCGCTGGCCCAAAGCGGCGCAAAACAGCGCCTGGACCAGGATGTGGGCAAAATCCTGAACCGCGATACGGATACCTGGCATTATTATGTCAATAACCTCTATACTTATGATGATGCCGGCAATATGCTGACCAGCATTTATCAGATCTACGACGACAGTACCCAGCAGTGGGTCAATCATGAAAAGTCCCTGAATACTTATGACGCGCAGGGTAAGTTGCTCAGCGAAACCATCTATATGTGGGATGAGGAAACGGAATGGTTCGAAAACTATATGTCCGAATACACCTACGATCTGAACGGTAATGTTCTGGAACAGCTGAGCTATTACAACTATACGGATTCCCTGGAGCTAACCGGCCGTACCCGCTATATTTATGATACATCCGGACAGCTGGAAGAGCGTTATGACGATAACTGGGTTGACAGTACTCAAACCTTTGAGGAAAGTTCCAAAGGCGTATACAGCTATGATTCCAACGGCAACGAAACCGGATATGTACAATACTACTGGTACAATGACAACTGGGATCCTTCTCATCGCCTGGAGATGAGTTACGACGTTCAAAACCGCCTGACGGAAGAGATCAATTCCTACTGGAACGGGGCGCAATGGTCCTCGACCAATCGTTATACCTATGAATACGGCGAAGGACCCGATCCGCTTTCCCGCATCAATTACTATTGGGACTCCTATACCACCAATGATTGGGTCATGAGTCAGAAGGATGGCTATTTCTACGATACCCAAGGAAATCAGTTCAGAACGATCAGCTACAATTGGGACAGCGACTGGGTGGAATCCTGGAAATACGAATCGGTATTCGACACCAGTTACAGTTACGAAGATCTTATCCTGCCTTCCTGGTTCGCAATGATGCCCCGCCCAAATCCCAGTATGCTCATCAATGACGGACATTACGACAAGGACGGCGATACCTGGATAAAGACCTACGATACGGATTTTATGTATACCGAAGTGCTTTCGACCGGGATCCGTGCTGTGGCCGCTGCTCCTTTCCGGATCTACCCCAATCCCGTCGGAAATGTGCTTTATGTCAATCCCGGCAATCTGCTCAATTACCGTCTGGAGATCTTTAACCTGGCCGGTCGCCGCCTTCTGCAGTACACCCGTTCCGGCGTAAGCGAATTGTCTCTGGGTGAACTCCCCCGCGGCATTTACCTGGTTCGCCTCACACCTTCCGGACAAAGCCCCCAGACACAACGGATCATTTTAAAGTAATCACATCCCAATAAAATGAAAGAAACCCGGTTTATACCGGGTTTTCTCTTTATAAAAAGAATTTGCTGCAGTTGCTTAGTTAAAAAGGATTCATCTCTTCCAAAAAGACGAAGAATAAACAAAACGATTATCAGGTATCGGATAATTCTTTCTTAAGCCGGGATAGATGCTGAACGATAAGCCACTTGCGATTTACAAATCAAACCCCGCTTTTTTATATTGCCTTTCCGGAATTTCCTTTTTATAATAACAAGCTTTTTTATGGCGAAGTAGCTCAGTCGGTTAGAGCAGCGGAATCATAATCCGCGTGTCCGGGGTTCGAATCCCTGCTTCGCTACAAACGAATATGAATGTTGAGCTGTCGAGCTGTCGAGAACAAAAACAATATCCGGTATATTCTGTCTAAAAATATCCTATATATCCTGTGATCCTGTCAAAGAAAGCTATCCCGTATATCCCGTCCCACGGGGATCCCTACGGGATTATTCTGTCTAGAAGAACGTTGAGTTGTCGAGTTGTCGAGGCGTCGAGAACAAAAACAAT
>JAQULT010000065.1 GCA_028718545.1 Fidelibacterota bacterium
TCGACTGGTCTGACGGCGGATCCGTGTCTGCAGCAACAGCGGTTGACGGCATGACCGATTACGTTCTGATCTCCGGCAATCTGCTTGAAGATCACTGGTACTCGCTTGCCTACAGCGGTGTTGTTTCGGCAGCCGATACATCGGGTGATCCGTTGACCGTAGCGGATACGACAATGGGATACAAGGTACTGATCCCCGCCAGCGCAGCGCATCCTGAAGATATTGCGAAGATCATTACACCGTTTGAGGATAATGTTGGAAGTTTCGTACATCCGACCTATTCCGGTTCCACGACGGGTCTTCTCACCACATCTTCCTTTGCCGTTTCCAACGAGGCGGCATACCGTGGCAGCAAATCCGGCAAGCTGACATTACTGGACGATCCTGCCGTCAGCGGCGGCTGGTATCTGCGTCTGCTTTACGGATATCCCTTTACCTATGCCGTAAAGACAAGCTCAACCATCATGTTCCTTGTCAAGGGAACAAACGCCAATGTTGAAATGCGCCTTTCCGTCCGGGATACCGGATATGAACAAAGCCCCTGGAAACGCGTCACACTCAGCGAGAGCGACTGGCAGGTCGTCAGCTTTGACCTGGCCAATGATCCCGCCGAAGGCTGGGTCAACGGTAACGGTATTGTCGAAGGCGAAACCGTTGTCATCGAGGGTATCCATATGCGCTGCTCCGAAGATGCCGACGTGGTTCTCTACCTTGACGACTTTACCGAACGTCCGGTCCTGAGCCCTGTTGATGTGACCCTGAATGTCATTATGAAGAAGTGGCATGCAGACGGAAAATTCAACCTCGCTTTGGATTGGGTTGACGTTGCAGGTAGCTTCAACAGTTGGAGCGGAACCATGATGGCGGATACGGACAGCGACACAACCTATTCCGTAACACTGCCGCTGATGCCCTACTCGAGCCATGAGTTCAAGTTCCGCATTAACAGCTCCTGGAATGATGCAACCGCGGAATTCCCCTACGGAGGACCCGGACGGCAGCTGACCGTTGGTGCTACTGCCAGCGAACATACCTACTGGTACAATAATGACACGCTGGAAGTTTCTGCCGTTGGTATTCCGAAAGAGTTCGCATTGCATCAGAACTACCCGAACCCCTTCAACCCGACCACCACGATCAACTTTGACCTCCCGACCACTGCGGATGTCAAACTGGTCATCTATGATATTGCCGGACGCAAGGTACGTACCCTTGTCAACGGTCATATCGATGCCGGTTACAAGAAGATCATCTGGAACGGCCGCGATGACTGGGGCAACGGTGTTGCTACCGGTATGTACATTTACCGACTGATAGCCGGTGACTTTGTCGATGTCAAGAAGATGACCTTCCTGAAATAAACAAAGCACTGACACGATAACAAAAAAAGGCTCCTTCGGGAGCCTTTTTTCTTTCCGCTCTTTTTCGCTCCGTGACAAGATTGGCCGGGACAAAGGCGATTAGGTAAAATTTAAAGACCAAACATCCAATCGAAGCTCATCCGGATAAACCTGTTTGAGGCAGCTTTGTTCAGGATTTGCATAGCGGTTTCATAATGTTAAGGATTTTGAGTCAATTTATTTGAGTCAATCCAATCTCCGATCGGATTGACTCCGGAAAGCCCCTAAGGACTTCCCGCGCTCCCTTTCTCCACTTCTCTCTCTCCAGAGGAAAGGTGCATATTTATTATTTGGATGTATAGAAGGTGCTCGCTACGATCTCCATCTGCCGCAGAAAGACCGCCTTGCTCTGCCCGGGAGCAAAAAGCATGCAGTCAATAAAATAGCTGCGGTCAGTAACACCGTCGTAAAAATAGAACATCGTAAAAGGCCCACCCATGACCTTGGTCGGATGCGCCCAGAGTCCCCGTATATTATTGACGATCACACCACCCCAGTCCACGGTGCGGTAGCGGGCATAGGATTTTTCAATGTAAATCTTTTCCATCAGGTTCTGCATCAGCCAGTGTTTGATCCGCAGAGCATAATTTTCATCAATAACCTTATTGAAACCACCATCCTGCCAGTATACAATAATATTCCGCTGCGGCCGCGCAACACCCAATTGCAAAATATTCCGGGTCGTATCCAGGTAAATGATCTCATAATCATAGGGCAGCCGGAAAGAAAAACCTAACTGCCGGTACAGGGACTCCGAAAGGCTTTTTTCTTCGGCGGTGTGGTAGATCTGTTTGAATTGTGAAGCCAAAAATCCCCTGTTCACGGCCTGATAGATCTGATTTCCGTCTTCACGGATGAAGGTATTCAGCTCCTCACGGTTCTTTGCCAGCAGTAACATATAGGTCTGCCGTTCTGCAAATTTATCATATTCAAAGAAAAATATACGTTCCCCGTTTTCCACCTGCTGAAGCACGGTACTACCGATCATATTCCGGATAAAGAGCGAGGTCGGATCATTACCGTCCAGTGTCGCGATCAGCATGACCAGCTTATCGTCCCGGTACTCTTTATATTGTTCGGGTGTAAACAGGCTAAAATAAAATAACTTCTCTATCTGCGGGGTACGGATCTCGAATTCCACCCGGGAACTGAGGTCTTCACGGATCTCTTCCCAAAGATCCGGACTGACCAGGGTCATAATTGCAATATCACTGCCGCCGGCCAGCGGTTTATGCCAGTCGCATGCAACAAAACAACATACCGTAAGCAAGAATACCACGAACTTTTTCATTTTATTGTTCCTTTTCCGGATCCTCACTGCGGATCTGTTCGAGTTTTTCACGGGTTTTGTTCAGAATATTCTGACAATAACGGCTGAGTTCGGTCCCTCGTTCATATAAATCCAGGACTTTTTCCAAAGGCGTCGCTTCATCTTCGATCTCTCTGACAATGTTCTCCAGCTCGCTCATTGCCGCTTCAAAGCTTTTTTCTTTGCTCATTTTGATCGCTTCCTTTATTTTTTATTTCACTCACCATCGCTTCGGCGCTGCCGTCATGCAGTTCGATCTGTACCGCATCTCCGCACTGCAGTTCCGACGCGGAGCGGATCAGCTGCGCCTGCTTATCCCGAAGCAGGACATAACCTTTGCGCAAAATATGTTTCGGGGCATATGCTTCCAATTTGGCCTTCAATCCCTCATATTTCATGGTCCTGTAACGGATCACTGCGCCGAGTCCCCGGAACAGCCTCAGGGAAAGTTCTTTTCCGCTTTGCTCCTGCAGCTGCAGCACCGCGCTTAATTTCGCTGCAGACCGGCTGAGCAGATCCCCCAGTTTCTGCTGATGGGTCAGTAAGGTCTTTATAGGTGAATGCAGAGCCAGTATCTGCTGTATATGTTTCAATCGGCGGCTTTCACTGTCCAGATACCAATCGGCCCGCGTATTGAGGGTGTCATCCAGAACATTCAGCCGGGTTCTGACATCGCGCCAGGATTTACAGATGAATTCGGCGGCATTTGTCGGGGTCGATGCCCGGTGATCCGAGACAAAATCCGCGATACTGCTGTCAGTCTCATGACCGATCCCGCTAATGAGCGGGATGGGATAAGCTGCGATAAAGCGGGCCAGATCCTCATCGTTAAATTCCCAGAGATCCTCGATGGAACCACCGCCACGGGCAAGGATCACACAATCGGGCTTCAGCGGGATCAGCGATCTCAATGCCGAAATAACACTGTTTGCCGCTCCTTTCCCCTGAACCCGGGCGGGAGCAAGTGTCAGGCGGACATGCGCAGCGTCATGGGCAAATATTCGCAGCATATCCTGCAGTGCCGCACCCGTTTCACTGGTTACAAGTCCCACATGCAGAGGGTACGGGGGAATCGCCTTTTTTCTTGCACTGTCACAAAGCCCTTCTTCTACAAGCCTGCGTTTGAGGTCTTCAAATTTCCGGTACAGTTCTCCCCTTCCGGCATCCTGCAGGGACTGGATCACAAACTGGTATTTACCGTGCGGAGCATAGACGCTCAGGCGTCCGTAAACGATCACATCCATTCCCACGGCGGGGATTAGCGGCAATTGCAGCGCCGTTGTTCTCCAGATCACGGCAGGCAGTATCGCACCCGGATCCTTCAAAACCAAATAAATATGCCCGCTGCTGTGGTATTTACACTCGGAGATCTCGGCACGGACAAGTGCTTCGGGAATTTCATCTTCCAATTTACGCTTGATCTGTTCCGTAATGTCTGAAACACTGAGTATTTGTGGCATTCTAAGGAAACATACTCAAAAGTCAGGAAGGTTTAAAGGATTTTTTTGCCCCGGATGAAAAAAGAGACTGTTCTGCAGTCTCTTTTTATCTAACGATTTTTCTTTTTATGGCGATTCAATCTCAAGCGCTTCTTCCGTTTATGTGTACGGATCTTGCTCTTTTTCCGTTTCCTTCCGCAGGGCATCCGTTTTCCTCCTTCTAAGACCTATTTCAGATTCTTGTTGACCCGTTGTGTGAACGATTCAGAAGCCTTGAAAAACGGCAGATAATGCTCAGGTACCTGAACGGTTTCACCGGTTGAAATGTTGCGGGCTGCCTTTGCTTTGCGTGTTTTCAGAATGAAATTGCCAAAGCCTCTCAAATCAACCCGGTCCCCCCGGACAAGGGCATCGCTTACAACAGCGATAAAGCCTTCGATCACCGCTTCCGTCTCGACCTGGGTCAAGCCTGTAGCTGCTGATATCTCTTTTATAATGTCTGACTTTCTCATAGTTGCGTAAGATATATTATTTTTAACGTTTTTGCAAGCAATTTTATTGAATCCTGATTTTATCGCCGGGGTAGATCCGGGAATAATTCATACCGGGATTCAGGCGCTTGAGCTGCTCAATGTTCAGGCCGTTCTCGCGGGCGATCTTTTCAAAGGAATCCCCTTTCCGCACAGTGTAATACTGGGCTACGGCCTGGTAGCTTTCGCCCTTGGGGACCCAGATGTTCAGCTTTTGTTTCGGATAGATATGCTCCCCGTAAACCAATCCGTTCCATACCCGGATACGGGAGGCCCGGGTATCGTACATTTCCGCGATTTCGCCCAGAGTATCACCGGGTTTGACCACATAGACGATCTTTCGGTGTGATGCGGAAAGGTCGGGCTTGCTGCTTGGTGCGAGCGATGCGGGACGGGAAGGATCCGCAGCGCTTCCGGAACTAAGATAGGATGTACCGCCCTGTGGCAGAATGAGTTTCTGTCCGGCATAGATCTTTGAACTGCTCTGCAGTTGGTTGGCTTTCACAATATCCTGAACGCTGATACCGTGACGCATTGCGATTTCGGATAGCGTATCACCCGGTTTTACCTGGTAGCTGATCTGTGTAGGGGCCGCTTCCATTTTGTTCAGTTCACGGGCAAGCACGTCCCGTTTCCCTTTGGGGAGACGGATCGTATAGGTGTAGGCGGGCGTATTGAATTTCCGCAGCTCCGGATTGATCTCCCGCAGCTGATCAAAGCTGACCCCGCAAACCCGGGCGATCTTTTCCAGTTCGTAGCTCTGTTTCAGTGTCAGTGTATCAAAATCCCCCCAGGTCGGCAGAGGCCGATAATCCACGAACCCGTATTTGGCGGGTTCTATGGAAATGGCGGCGACCGCCATAATATAGGGAACGTAATTCCGTGTCGCGCGCGGCAGGGTCTTCATCTGCCAGTAATCGCGGGTATGTTCGTAGCGTATGGAACGGCCGATCCGGCCTTCGCCGGCGTTGTAAGCCGCCATCACCAGGTACCAGTCCTGAAATTCTTCATATAAGTAAAGCAGATACTTCGCAGCGGCGATGGTGGACTTAATGGGGTCACGGCGTTCATCCACCCAGTAATCATATTTCAGGCCAAAGCTTTTTGCCGTGTAATCCATAAACTGCCATTGTCCGGCGGCACCTACGTAGGAGGTCGCATCGGTCTTCATTTCACTTTCCAGCATGCTGAGATAGACAAATTCCTCCGGAACCTTATATTCCCGCAGTATCTGCCGGAACAGACGTTCATATACGGCTTTTGTACGAATCCAGTTCTGCATATCGCCGCGACGGCGGGTCTGAAACATTTTAATGGCCGTCTCCACTCGACTGTTGATCATAATCGGCACATGCCCGTCACGATCCTCCAGCACAATATAGTCCATGGTCCCTTCACCGGCAAAGTATTCATCGGTCAAACGGCTCATGGCCTGCTGCAGATCCCGTAATGTAAATTCTTCATGCAGTTCGCGCATCTGAATTGCATATTGATCGAAAGTCCGAACAATATGATCGGTAAAGATCCGGAATTGTTCGTACTGGATCTCGTCCATCTGATTGTAGGATTCGATACGGGCAAGGATCTCAAAAATAATGCTTAACTGGAATTCCACCTCCAGAGAGTCGTTGTCCTCATGTGCGATCAGTGCATCGAAATAATGCACTTTAGCCTGAGTCAGATGCTGGTCAAAAGGTGTCTCAAAGTCAATGTCTTCGGGGATCAGCATGATTTCTGAAGAAAAGTCCGAACTGTCCATGACTGTCGCTTCGTAGGCGGGAACGGGATTCTTGCCGCTGTTATTTTTGGCAAGGATTTCTTTGCTGCCCGAAAAACATGCTGTATTCAGCAGGATCAGTATCAACAGTAATAATATTACGCGAAATTTCATGCAAAAGTCCTCATCGATCACATTTTTTCCGGGGCGGAAATCCCCAGAATG
>JAQULT010000066.1 GCA_028718545.1 Fidelibacterota bacterium
ATTTTTTAAAGGGAAATATTTTTGCCGGGGGGAATGCTTTTAGGACCCGCAGGGTAATATATCGACACTTAAGCGGATGACCTTTTCATTCCGGGGCTCAATACGCAGCTTCCAGAAGTAATTCAGCACCACATTTTGGAAGATGTTTTCAACGCCGCCGGGTGATAGCACGGGAATAATGTGCGGATAGCTCATCACACGGGCCGCATCGGGATTCGTGATGCGGATCTCATAGTTTTCCGCGGTATTGCAGATCCTCAATTCCCGTACCTCGTCAGTATCGGAAACATATTCGAGTGTCTGATCCCTGAGTTCTTCCGGAGCGGCATAAAAACGCTGTTCCCAAGGGCCGCTGTTAACGGCAAAATTGAATTCGGGACCGAAGTGAAAATCTATGGCTGCGATGCCGTTGTTCTTTATCTTGTAATGAATGTCAAATCCGTTTTCCCGGAAGGCGATGGTTTTGCAGAGATGCGCGCGCTGCCAGTTGATCCAGCCGTTGCGTGAAAAACGTACACAATTCGTATGCGGCGTGTTTTTCACTTCAACCGCTTCATTCAGGAAATCGCTGGCTTCCTTTAAAACATGCTCCCGGACCAGATCGACATCGATATCCTTATCGTAATAACGTTCGATCAGAGAATAACGCGGATTTTTGTCGTAAACCGGTTGAATGTCCATATCCCGGTGAAAGCTCTCGGGATAACAGGCAATGGTATTGCACAGGTTTATGCCGGCCGGTTTGTAGCTGAGCTCCTCCAGTCCGCCCATGATCCTGGAATCGAATACCGCACGCAGGTTCCGGGTAATGATCGTGACGTCATTATATCCGTCACGGTTGATATCGGTCACTTCCTGATAGATCTGTCCGGAAAGATTGTAAAGTTGCTTATCAACAGCGCTTTCAGCCTTCAGCAGGTTCGACCAGGCAAGATTCCTTAGGTGGGGAAGATAGATCCCGCCGTGAATGCCGTGCCAATAGGCGTCATGGAAGGTCCCGGACCAAAATAGCTTTTTGATCTTTCGGATATTTCGCGGCCCTTTCTCCGATTTTTCCAGGATCTCGATCTTCCGGCTGATCTGGCTCATACGTTTATGCATCCAGTTCGCTTCGGGATACTTCATCAGAAAAGCATGCCAGCCCGGGCTAAAGCCCTTGTTGGCAACAGCCCATTCATCCATCTCGCGGTAAGCGCCTTCACTGGGATAGCGCAGTCCCAGCGGCATGAAATGTTCCCAGTAATTTTTAAAGGTACTCGTTATAATGGCTGCGCTGTTGTTCTGCAGGAGTTCAAAAAAACCATGCAGCCAGCGGTAATAGGTATCGGATTCCGGGTAAGCGCTGTATTTTTCGCCGTTGTCCATAAAGACCAGGACATCCTGGTCATTTTCGGATGTCAGGCTTAAAAGATAATCGATCACCTTTTCCGGCGGAACAACAGGTATCATTTTTCGCAGGGCTTCGGAAATGGAGAATACCCCGGTGGTACTGCCTTCGTGTTCCGAATTGTAGTAACCCCTTACCGGCGGATAGGCGCTGACACGGTGTTCATCAATGACCGTATATTTAAGTTTACTTTTGTGGATGGTAGAGGGCATATCTGCGGACCAGACCCGCTCGGGAAGCAGCATACCCGACGGAGTATAGGCAAATTGATTTCGCAATATGGCATTCTGCAGTTGGATTTGTCCCAGCCGGTCCCGTAAAGGCAGGGTGGTTAGCATGGGTTCGTAAAAAGCGCCCGATAACAATTCCACATTCCCGCGATCCGTCAAAGTCTGGACCATTGCCGTAAATTCCGGTCTGTTCTTTAGCAGCCATTCCAGCAGGGAGCCGCTGTAATGCAGTGAAACCGCTATACCGGGATAGCTTTTTACAAGCTCCAGAAAAGGCTTATAGGCATTTTCATAGGTAGACGCAAAAACCGTGTCGAAATTCCCGACCGGCTGATGATTGTGCAAAGCAAAAATAAATTTAAGGGTTTTCATGGAAAAAAGGCAAAGGCTGCAAAACAGCCTTTGCCTTCGCTTCTCTTAAAGGTTTGCCATTTTTTCGAGTAGATCGACAACTCGAACACTGTAGCCCCATTCGTTATCGTACCAGCTGAGGATCTTTACCATATTGCCACTGACCATGGTGCAGCCGGCATCAAAGACAGAGGAATGGCTGTTACCGACGATATCGATGGAAACGATAGGATCCTCGGTGTATTCCAGAATGCCTTTTAATTCGCCTTCCGCCGCTTTCTTAACGGCGGCGTTGACCTCTTCCTTGCTCACTTCGCGTTTGAGTTCGACGACCAGATCCACGGCGGAACCGTCGGCGGTGGGAACGCGCATGGCCATGCCGTCCAGCTTGCCGTTGAGCTCCGGGATCACTTTACCGACCGCGGCGGCGGCACCGGTTGTGGTGGGAATAATGGAAACGGCCGCAGCGCGCGCCCGGCGCAAGTCCTTGTGCGGCAGATCCAGGATCTGCTGATCGTTGGTGTAGGCATGGACGGTGGTCATAAGTCCTTTGACAATACCGAAGGCGTCATTCAGGACCTTGGCGACCGGTGCGAGGCAGTTGGTAGTGCAGGAAGCATTGGAGACGATCTTGTCTTCGGGCTTCAAATCCGCATCATTTACGCCCAGTACGATCATGTT
Organism: Fidelibacterota bacterium; assembly: GCA_028718545.1. Lineage (GTDB taxonomy): Bacteria > Fidelibacterota > Fidelibacteria > Fidelibacterales > Fidelibacteraceae > M50B103. Next base: position 2,650 of record JAQULT010000066.1, read on the forward strand.
GTCGATCTTGTCTTTGGCGGGGACGGTCAGAACGACCTTCTTAGCGCCGGCTTCGAGGTGTTTGGCGATCTGTTCACGTTTGCGGAACACACCGGTGGCTTCGACAACATAGTCGACCTTCAGTGCCTTCCAGGGCAGTAAGGCCGGATCCTTTTCCGCATAGACCCGTATCTCTTTTCCGTTGACCACAATGGCATCCGCCGTTGACGATACTTCACCGTCGAATTTTTTATGGACGGAATCATATTTTAGCAGATGGGCCAGTGTCTTGGCATCAGTGAGGTCGTTGATAGCGACAACTTCCATATCTTTGCGTTTCTGGATCTCGCGGAATACCAGACGCCCGATTCTTCCAAACCCATTAATACCTACACGTACGCTCATTTGATTCTCCTTCTGTTATATGTCAAATGTCATGAAATATAAAATGAATTGTTATCGAACGCCACATTTTTCTGAATTTCCGAATCCGGGGTCGAAATTTTTCGTTGTTTTTAATGAAAAAAATTCATTATATACTTGGCTATGAAAACTCTGAAACTCAGTTTCCGCCAATTTTTATTCCGCGAAGACAATCTTCCCGGGCTGGGTCTGAAGGATGTTCAGATCCTTATCCGCGAACCCGGCAAACCCGTCACGCTCCGCGCTACACCCCCGCTGATCGCAACTTCCCTGCAGATCGACATGGAATTCCGTTCATTTGAAAATGGCGTTCTTGCCTTTGAAGTAAAATCCGGCCGCGGGCCGCTGCAGATGCTGAAAATGGCGGCACCGGATATTATTGAGCTTGATTATCCGCAGCTGCGGATGGATACCGAAACGCTGAGCCGGAAATACCTTCCCGGTTTTCGTATCCGGAACATGCATGTCAGGGGAGGAGAATACCTATTGGAATTGGAACTGGTATGAGAAGGATTCTTTTACTTTTACTGACGGTTATTTTTTTCTGGAATTGCGCCATCGATCTGCCGGATAATAATGAAGAACGGTACCCGGCATTCGGCGGTGGGGATACCCTGGACGTACTTACCTGGAACCTGCAGCTTTTTCCCAAGAGCGGCAGCAGCAGTATCAGCTATGTAGAAAAGGCCATTCTGGATATGCAACCCGATATTATTGCCTTTCAGGAACTGCGTTCGGAATACGCCCTGGAAAGCCTTGCGGACGCTTTGGTCAATTACCGCTACTTCCTGGGTGAAGGCGGCGGGGACTGGGGACTTGCCTATTTGTACCGTTCCGATCTCCTGCAGCTGGATACCGCCATCTATGAGATCTATACGGACCGCTCACGGCCTTTTCCGCGCCCGCCGCTGGTGATGGAAGCACGCTGGCGGGGAAATAAGGTCGTTGTGATCAACAATCACCTGAAAGCCGGCGGGGACGGAGTCATCGATGCCGGCGATTCCTGGGATGAGGAACGCCGCCGGCAGGAAGCAATCGAATTGCTGGATGCCTATGTCAAGGCACATTTTGATGATGTCCGGGTAATTATTCTCGGAGACCTTAACGATGAACTCACCGATCCCCGCTCGCAGAATGTTTTTCAGCAGATGCTGGACGATACCGCATCCTATTCTTTCACCGATCTTCCTATCGCAAGAGGCAGTAACCTGAACTGGTCTTATCCCTCCTGGCCCTCGCATATTGATCACATTGCCATCACAAATGAACTTTTTAATGTGCATTTTCAAACAAAAACCGTATTATACGATACCTATTTGGAGGGGCGTTGGACAGAATACTATAATCATATTTCAGACCACCGGCCTGTGGCAGTGAGTCTGATCCTGCAGGGAGCTGAGCCATGATAAGCCGTCAGGAACTCGCCGATTATCTTGAACAGCTGTTTCGCTACGAAGATTACGAAGATCACTGCCGAAACGGTTTACAGGTTGAGGGAAAAGACAGTATCCGCAAGATCGCCTTTGCCGTTTCCTACAATTTGTTGTCCGTAAAGGAAGCCGCGGCTATGGAAGCGGATGCCCTGATCGTGCATCACGGGATCTTCGGCAAAGATTTTTTCCACCTTGGCGGGCGCGAAAAGATCAGGATCAAAGCCCTGCTGGATGCCGGTATTTCCCTTTTCGGGATCCATCTCCCCCTGGACGCCCACCGGGAACTTGGGAACAACGCACAGCTTGCAGCCTGCCTTTCCGCAGGGATCCTGGAACCTTTTGAAGTCGGCTTTATTCTGAACAACAGTGCAGGACTCAGTTTTCAGGGAATCATGCAAACCCTGTATCAAAAGCTGGGAGGTATTGAGGATGTCGAGCTGAAACCCGAGGGCATCATTCCCGGACGCAAGTACGGCATGGATTATTGCGCTTTCGGACCCGAGATACCGCAGCGTATCGCCTGCATCTCGGGAGGAGCCGGATCCTATTATGAAGCAGCCTTAAAAAAAGGTATTGATACCTTTATCGCAGGGGATATTCGCGAACAGATACCGGCCATTGCCTTTGAAAGCAGAACCAATTATTTGAATATCGGACATTTTCGTTCCGAAATTCCGGGTATTAGCGCGCTGCAACACCATCTGGAAGAAAAATTTCAGCTTGAAACGGCGTTTATTCTTATTCATAACCGGATATAGTTTATGAAGATCTTTATTCTGCCATCCTGGTATCCCTATCCTTCCAAGCCCGTCAATGGTACCTTTTTTAAAGATCATGCGGAAGCGCTTGCGGAAGCGGGTCATCAGGTTGTAAGCGTGGCCACCGAGATCGTGAGCCTGCACGAGTTCTTCCGGGTCCGCAAAGATCTGGGTATGCGCACCTTTGAAGAAAAGGGTGTAAAAACCTATCAGCATCTGATCGTGAACCGGCACCCGAAACAACCGGAGGCCTTTTACCGCCATTATCGAAAATTACTGAAGGAACTCCTGGATTCCGCCATTGCCCGGGAAGGAAAACCGGACCTGATCCATGTACATTCCTCCCTCTGGGCCGGCGCCGCACTGGCATCCTACAAGCTGAATATCCCCTTTATCGTCTCTGAGCATTTAAAGGAATTCCTGATCTACAAGGGATTCAGCGATTTTCAACAGCAGTTGATCCAGGATTGTTATCACAATGCAGAAGCGGTGATATCGCCTTCCACAGCGGTTGAAAAGCGGATCAGGCAATATTTCAAATTACCCGAAACCTGCCGGTCTTATGTGGTCGGCAATATGGTGGATACGGATTTTTTCAAACCTGCCGGCAGTAAACCCTTTGTCAACCGATTTACCTTTCTGGTCGTTGCCATGCTGCGTCCGGAAAAGCGCATTGACAAGATCATTGAGGCGTTCATATCCATTGGCAACACGCATCTGGCAAAGATCCGGGTCGTCGGCGACGGTCCCGAATACCGGCATCTTGTTGAGACGGCTCAAAGCTGTTCCCTGACGCGTCAGGTGGAATTCATCCGGGAAACCGGCAGGGACGTAGTACTGAAGAATCTTCAGAAAGCGGACGTCTGCATGCTCTACAGTGCGATGGAGACCTTTGGCGTTTCGCTGGTTGAGGCGATGTCCTGCGGAGTTCCCGTGATCGCGGGGAATATCGGCGGTGCGAATGATTTTGTCAATGAAAGCAACGGTATTTTAGTGCCGGTTGACAATCCTATCGAACTGCAGGATGCCATGAAGGTAATGATCGAACATCCG
>JAQULT010000067.1 GCA_028718545.1 Fidelibacterota bacterium
GCTGCAGCCATGATCACGGCCGCCCGTATGCTGAACGAAATGCAGTACAACGGCGAATACAGCGTGTATTTCACCTTTACTGTCCTGGAAGAGGATTGCGACGGACTCTGCTGGCTGTACCTGATCGAAAAGGAAAAACTGATCCCGGATCTGGCGGTAATCACGGAGCCTACAAATCTGAATCTGTACCGCGGTCATCGCGGGCGCATGGAGATCGAGATCGATATCAAAGGACTGTCCGCACACGGTTCTGCACCCGAACGCGGCAGGAATGTCATTTATTCCGGGTCCCGCATTGCGCTGGGAATCGAAAAACTGCATTCAAAGCTGAAAGAAGATCCTTTTCTGGGAAAAGGCAGTATTGCCGCGACCCTGTTCAATACCGGCTCGCCCTCGCTCTGCGCCATCCCGGACAAGGGATTTATGCACATCGACCGCCGGCTGACCTGGGGCGAGACAAAAGAAAGCGCCCTTGCCGAAGTCACTGCGCTGACGGACGGCGATGCCCGCGTATTCGTACCGGAATACCGCAGCCCCTCCTATACCGGTATGCTATTCAGCCAGGAAAAATATTTTCCCACCTGGATGATCCCGGAAAACCATCCCCTGGTGAAAGCGGGCCGTGTCAGCTATCGCGCCCTCTTCGGAAAGGAAGTCAATGTCGATAAATGGACCTTCTCCACCAACGGTGTCGCGATTTGCGGCCGCCACGGCATTCCCTGTATCGGCTTCGGACCGGGGAACGAGATCCATGCGCACGCACCGAACGAGAAAGTCCCTATCGACCATCTTGAAAAAGCGGCGGCGTTCTATGCCATGCTGCCCTATGTACTGGAAAGCAACAATCCCGCGGAATACGGCGGAAAATAAGTAACGAGGAACCCCCCATGAGCGCAACATTACTTCACGGAAAAGACCTGATCACCTTTCAGGAATGGACAAAACAGGAAATCAATATGGTACTGGACAGCGCGGCGGACCTGAAGCGGCGCTTCGCACTGAATGAGGCACACCGTCTGCTGCAGGACAAGACCCTGTTCATGATGTTCTTTGAACAATCCACCCGCACACGGAATTCCATGGAAGCGGGCATGACCCAGCTGGGCGGCCACGCCCACGATCTGACGCCGGACAAGATGCAGCTCTCTCATGGCGAATCTGCAAAAGATACCGCCATGGTGCTTTCCCGTATGGGACACGCCATCGCCTGCCGCAATTGCTTTTACGGTATCGGGAATACCTATCTGCGCGAACTCGCCGAACATTCCGCCATTCCCGTGCTTTCCCTGCAGGACGATTTGTATCATCCCATGCAGGTGATCGCGGACCTGATGACCATCCGTGAATATTTCGGCCTCGATCTGAAGGGGCTGAAGGTAACCATTTCCTGGGCTTATGCCACCTCACATGCCAAACCGCTGTCTGTACCGCTGTCCCAGCTTTTGCTCTTTCCGCGCTACGGCATGGATGTCACCGTTGCGGCACCGAAGGAATTCCCCTTGTACAAAGATTTGATTCCCGTTGCAGAACAAAATGCGGCGGAGAACGGGGGCAAACTGCGGTTTACCGACGATATGGATGCGGCCTTTGAAGGTGCGCAGATCGTGATCCCCAAGAATTGGGGCGGCTTCGGTAACTACAGCTTTGAAGAATACAATGCCGGAGAAGAGGCTTGCCGAAAGGAAATGAAGGCGAATCTGGAAAAGCACCGGGACTGGATCTGTGACGAACGGCGCATGAAGCTTGCAGACAAGGATGTAAAATATATGCACGCCCTGCCGGCTGACCGGGGGAATGAGGTAACCCCGGGCGTTATCGACAGCCCGGCCGCCATTATTTACGACGAAGCCGAAAACCGTCTGCATACCGCAAAGGCGGTTATGGCGCTGACCATGGGAGGACGTCCATAAGATATGATCCCGCAGAGTCAATACATCTGTTCTGAATGCGGAAAACGCTACGAGATCCTTCCGGAGATCATGCTCTGCCCCGACTGTTCAAAAAAACAGCAGCCGAATGAACCCCTGCGCGGAATTCTTGAAGTGGAATACAGCCCCCTCCCGGGACTGCGGCCCGGGGATTATCTTCCGGTCGAGCCCCGCTTTTTTCCGCAGCTGCCGGTGGGCAATACGCCGCTTTGGAAAACCGCTATTTCCGGAACACACCGGGAACTGTATATTAAAGACGACAGCAGGAATCTCAGCGCTTCTTTCAAGGACCGTGCATCCCTGCTGGTGGCCGCTTTTGCGATCCGGCACGGGATCAGCGAGGTCGCGGTGGCTTCCACCGGGAATGCCGGCTCCTCCATGGCAGCCATTGCGGCAGCATCCGGATTGAAAAGCACGATCTTTCTGCCCGAGAAAGCGCCGCGCGCCAAAATGATCCAGGCACTGCAATACGGAGCCCGGCTGATAACGGTGGACGGCAATTACGATAAGGCTTTTGACCTTTCTCTGGAATACTCGGATAAATATGGGGTTCTCAGCCGGAACACCGCCTATAATCCCCTGACCATTGAAGGAAAGAAAAGTGCCGCCATCGAACTTTTTCAGCAGATGGAAAGCCTGCCGGATTATATATTCGTACCTTGCGGCGACGGTGTGATCCTCGGCGGCATGTACAAGGGCTTTCGCGATCTGCTGCGTTACGGTTTTACGGAGCGCATCCCGCTGCTCGTCGCCGTACAGGCCGAGGGCAGCGCCGCGATCTTCAATGCGCTTCGGGACGGTAAATTTCACCCGGTGCGCAGCCATACACTGGCGGACTCCATTGCAGTGGATGTCCCGCGCGGCGGCTATTACGCCCTGCAGCAACTGCAGCGTTACGGCGGCCGGGCAATTACGGTCACGGATACGGCCATTTTGATCGCACAAAAAAAACTATCGGGGGCAACGGGGCTCTTTGCCGAACCCGCCGCGGCGGCGGTTTATGCCGGATATGAAAAGATCAGGGCAGAACTTCCCGAAAACGCCCGCATCGTTCTGCTGATCACGGGCAGCGGACTAAAGGATATCGACTCCGCTGTCAAAGAACTGAAATTCCCAAAGAAGGCCCTATCAAAGATAGGAGAACTGGCATGAGTATTGACGGCCTGATCCTGGCGGCAGGATGTTCCGAACGCGCGGGCACCTTTAAACCCTCCTTTGATCTGGGAGGAAAGGCGCTGCTGATCCGGAGTATCGAGAGTATGCGCCTTGTATGTGACGGGATCGTCGTCGTTGGCGGCTGCCGTTTTCCGGAACTCGAAGCATTGCTGGCTGCTTTGCCGGACATTATCCTGGTCCGTAATGCGCGCTACAAACAAGGCATGTTTTCTTCCGTGCAAGCCGGCCTGCGCAAGATAACGGGAGATGCTTTTTTTCTTTTGCCGGGAGACCAGCCGCTGGTTAAGGAAGAAACCCTCCGGGCTATGGCCGCAGCAGATGCGGAGATCGTGGTTCCCCGCTTCCGGGGTAAAAAGGGGCATCCGGTGTTTTTCCGTGCCGGCTGTATTCCCGAGATCCTGGCGCTGCCGGACAAGGAAATCCTGCGGAATTATATTCATACCAAAGCGGATGTCCGCATCCTGGATGTCGAAGATCCCGGCATCAACCTGGATGCCGATACTCCCGGAGATCTGGAAAAGATGCGTGACTATTTTTTAGAGCAGGCTCCTAAAAAAGAGGATCTTGTGTGAATAAATCCATCAGCACACCGGTCCGGCGCAGTGATGCGCAAAAAAAAATCCGCGGCGAGGCGGCTTATATCGCCGATCGGCGTTTTGAAGGACAGCTGTATGCTAAAACCCTGCGCAGCGAACGGCCCAGGGCGCGTATCCTGGATATCCGGGTACCGGAATTACCGACGGGTTATACCCGGGTGGACCGCCATGATATTCCGGGACTGAATCGTATGCGCACAGTGGTGTCCGATCATCCCATCTTCGCCGAAGATTACGTGGAATATATCGGTCAGCCCCTTTTTCTGCTGACCGGCCCGGACCGCGAGCAGCTCTGCGATCTGGCGGAACAGGTCCGTGTCAGCTATGCCGACGAGCCCGGCGTTTTTACGCTGGAAGAAGCCGAAAAACAAGACACCGTCTTTACCGATTATCAATACCGCAAGGGAAATGTGGAACGCGTTTTCCGGACGGCCGATCAAATCATCGAAGAAGAATTCCGTACCGGTTATCAGGAACACGTTTATCTTGAGCCTCAGGGGATTGCCGCGGAATACAAGAACGGCATCTTATATGTCTACGGATCCATGCAGTGTCCCTACTATGTCCGCAATGCTCTGCTGGAAACCATGGCGATCACGGATAAGCAAATGCGGGTCATTCAGACCGTGACCGGGGGAGCTTTCGGCGGCAAGGAGGAATTCCCTTCGCTGACCGCATGCCAGGTTGCGGTGGCGGCAAAAAAAACCGGAAAACCCGTTGTGATGATCTATGACCGGGACGAAGACATCATTTGCTCGACCAAGCGCCATCCTTCCAAAGTGCGCTGTCGGGCGGCGCTGGATAAACGGGGTCGGGTACGCGGACTGGAAATGGATATCCTCCTGAACGCCGGAGCCTATAACGGATTGTCCCCCGTGGTGCTGCAGCGGGCTTTGTTCTCGGCAACCGGAGCCTACGATATTCCGCATTTGCGCATTCGCGGCCGGAATTACCGAACCAATATGCTTCCTTCCGGCGCCTACCGGGGTTTTGGTGCTCCGCAGAGTATTTTTGCCATTGAAATGCTGATGCAGCAGATCGCAGTAAAGCGGGGGGAAGATCCGCTGGAATACAAGATGCGGCATGCGCTGAAAAGGGGCAGCAAAACCTGTACCGGCGGCAGGGTGCGCGAAGAGGTCAGGCTTCCGGAGATCGTGGAAAAAGTGAAAGCAATGGCACAGTACGATCAAAAGCGTATAGAGAAAAAAGCCTTCAGCGGTATCGGAGCCTCACTGTTCATTCACGGCTGCGGTTTCACAGGCCGCGGGGAATCCGATATCCGCGGAAAGGTGATTCTGTCCAAAGACGGAGATACCGTTACCCTTCGGGTCTCCAGTGTGGAAATGGGCCAGGGTGCCGAGACGATCCTGCGCAAGATCGTGGCACAAAGCCTGGATCTGCCTCTGGAACAGGTTCGCTATGCGGAGGTCGATACGGCCGTTGTACCCGATTCCGGACCTACCGTCGCTTCACGGACGACCATGATCGTAGGGGGATTGCTGCAGGAATGCGCCAAAGAAATGAAAACACGCTGGCATGCCGTCGAAAAATTCGATGTCGAAAAAGTTTACCGGCATCCCTCCTGGCTGCGCTGGGATGATAAGACCTTTCAGGGCGATGCCTATCCCGTGTATTCCTGGGGAGCCAATATCGCCGAAGTGGAAGTGGATCCTGTCACTTACGAGATCACCGTAAAAAAAGTGTACGCCGTTTACGATGTGGGTGTACCCGTTGATATCCGCACGTTGAACGGCCAGATGCAGGGCGGCATTGCACAGGGCATTGGCTGGGCTACCATTGAAGTAATGGAAGGCGAGGCCGGAAGCCTGAAGCAGAAGAACCTTACTGATTACAAGGTGCCGACCAGCATGGATGCGCCGCAGATGGAGATCGCTTATGTGAACAATCCCTATCCTTACGGCCCCTTTGGAGCAAAATGCGCAGGGGAACTCCCCTTTGTGGGATCGCCGCCGGCAATTGCGGCCGCGGTTTCCGATGCGCTGGGACATAAGATCAATCACATTCCGCTGACGCCGGAAAGCCTGATGGAGCCCGACAATGAAAATTGATTTTACCCTTAACGGCGAGATAAAACATCTGGATATGCATGCCGCAACACGGCTGCTGGATGTACTGCGGGAACATTTCGGACTGTGCGGGGTCAAGGAGGGCTGCGGCGAGGGCGAGTGCGGTGCCTGTATGGTGCTCGTGGACGGCCGGGCTATGAACAGTTGTATGCTGCCTGTTGGAAATATAGAAGGTAAAAGCGTGCAGACGCCTGAAGCATTTTGCCAAAGCGAGCGCGGCAGGGTGATCAGTGAAGCTTTTATGGAAGCCGGAGCGGTACAGTGCGGCTTTTGTACGCCGGGCTTTATCATGGCTGCGGCATCCCTGTTGAACAGCAATCCGCATCC
>JAQULT010000068.1 GCA_028718545.1 Fidelibacterota bacterium
CTTGTCAACGGGTTCCAATACGCTGACGCTGGGTTCTTCTGCGGAAAGCGTTGGCACGCTCACTTATACAAACGGAAAGATCATCGGGAATTTCAAGCGCTGGCTTGCGGCGTCAACGGTAGATGACGTCCTGTTCCCGATGGGAACGGCAGATCATTACCGTCCCGTCAATCTCAGCTATACCTCGGCACCGGAAACCGGGGGTACGCTGACAGCCGCGTTTACGGCCACCAATCCCGGCAGCAACGGACTGCCCCTGAGCGACGGCGACTACACGGTCAATACGATCGCTCCGGACGGCTACTGGTCCCTGAGCGCCGCAGACGGTCTGAGCGGCGGCACCTATGACCTGGATATCACCGCCGAAGGCTTCGGCAGTGTTGCGGATTACAGAACCCTGCGCATCCTTAAACGTTCCGGCAGCGAAAGCGCCTGGACGCTGGACGGCTCCCATATTGCCGGTACCGGCAGCAACGCCGCACCGGTCCTGCACCGCAGCGGACTCAGCGGCTTTTCGGAATTCGCCGTCGGCAGCAACAGCGGCGACAATGCCCTGCCCGTCACGCTGGCATCCTTTGAAGCACTGATCGTGAACGGCACCGTATTGGTGTCCTGGGTAACAGAATCCGAGACGGAGAACCTTGCCTTCCGCATCTACCGCGACGGCGCGATGATCGCCGAGATCGGGGGCGCCGGCACGACAAGCGAACCGCAAAGCTACAGTTATACCGACCGTTTTGTGATCCCGGGCAGGACCTACAGCTACGTCTTGGCGGATGTGGATCTGCAGGGAAAGGAAACGAAGCATCCCGAGCTTGAGATTGAGATTAAGGTTGAGCTTGAATATGTGGATCGGGACTATAGTATCGGCGCCGCCTATCCGAATCCCTTCAATCCTCTGACCATCGTTCCGCTGAACCTGGCGAAGGATGCGGTGGTGCGAGTTGTGCTATACGATCTCCGGGGGCATGCGGTGAAAGAGCTCGTGAACGGCGATCTGGCCGCGGGTTCGCATGCGCTGAAGATCGACGGATCGGGTCTGAACACGGGGATCTATATTTTACGTGTTGCTGTAAATGATGCAACGCATGTGCAGAAGATCGCCTTGATGAAATAAACCACAAATTTCACGAATAATCTGTCCACGAATTGCACGAATTTACACGAATTAGCACAAATATTTTATTGTAGATTACGGATCCACAATCTTAAAAATAATTCGTGAAATCTGTGAAATTCCCCGATATTCATCGGGGCAGGCTGTGGACTCTTAATTTTTCGTTGAATTCGTGGTGAAGTATTCGTGGAAATTTGCGGATACCGGTCAAAGATCCGACCAGAATTCCGGGGGCACGGGGTTGGCGCCCTCCCAGATGATCTTCCGGAAATAAACGGGATCGGTATTGCCCTCCGTATTGATCAGCAGGATCTGGGATTCGTCGTCAAGAGCCAGATAATTCCGAAGTTTTTCCAGGCCTTTTTGCTGAATGACGGAAACCAGTGCACCCAGGGTGACCGCTCCGGATTCACCCGAAATAATAAACGGATCTCCCTTTAAGGGTGTCGCATAGATACGCATTCCTTTGGCGGCAATATAATCGGGGCAGGTGACAAAACACGCGGCGCATTCTTTGAGGATGTTCCAGGCAAGCGGACTGGGTTCTCCGCAGGCCAGACCGGCCATGATGGTATCGAGTTCTCCCGTCACGGAATGGGGCTTGCCGTCCCCGGCAGCGACAGAGCGGTAAAGACAAGCCGCATTATCGGGTTCCACCACAATACATTTGGGCGGATTCTCCGGAAACAGTGCATGGTAAAATCCGATCACCGAAGCGGCCAGTGCACCGACTCCGGCCTGGACAAACACATGAGAAGGCCGGGAAAGACCCTGAGCCGCGAGCTGTTCCTGCGTCTCCGAGAGCAGGGTTGTGTAACCCTGCATGATCCAGGTCGGGATTTGCGTGTAATTGTCCCAGGATGTATCCGATACGACAGTCCAGCCATTGATCTTACTGTCTTCATTCACTTGTCGGACGGCATCGTCATAATTGCCGTCGACGATCCTGATCTCGGCGCCGTAGCCGCGGATCGCTTCAATGCGGGGAACGGAGGTGTTCTTATGAACATAGACGATCGAGCGGTGCCCGAGTTGTTGTGCCGCCCAGGCGACCCCACGGCCGTGATTGCCGTCGGTCGCAGTGGCAAAAGTGATAATGCCGAGCTCTTTTTTCACTTCGGGCGAGGTAAGCCGTTCAATGGATACCTCACAATCACATTGACGAAGTTTTTCTTTAAGAATATTGTAAATGGCAAAGGAACCGCCAAGGACTTTGAAGGAATTCAGTTTCAGGCGCCTTGCCTCGTCCTTTACCCAAAGTCCGCCAATCCCGAGTATTTGCGCCAAATTGGGCAGGGACAGCAAGGGAGACATGTGATAATCCGGGATCTGGCGATGGAATTTACGTGTTTTCCGGGCGATATCGGAATTGAATAATTCCCGGCTCAAACGAAGGTCCGGATCCTGTTTTTTGTTGCAGATGTATTTCAGACTGCTTGGAAGCTGTTCCATGTTACTCCCTGCCGTTATAATTTAAAAATACGCATTAATTCCCGTTTATAAAAATGAAATCCGGACTTAGAAGTGTTGAGATGTTGAGATGTCGAGATGTCGAGGCGTCGAGCCCTTTTAAAGGTGATAAGTTATGAATTATGGATTATTTGGATCCTGATCAAATAGTAGATCGTCATTGTATCAGAGAACAAACGAGAACCACGAGCAAACCATAAAAAACTCCGGACGAGTAGCAATTACCGAACGCATAACCCATAACTCATAACTCGTAAGTCGTTTGATCAGAGTTCCAGCTGCGAGGGGAATCCTTCGTCAAAAAAGGGCATGGTCAGCTGCCGGGGATAATCTCCGACAAGCCGTGCATCGCGCCATCTGCCGCGTTTGTCCCCGCCGGTCTGCCAGTCGCTTCTGATCCGGGTGGCGGTCTGCCAGCTTTCATCGCTAACGATCAGCGTCTTACCCGCGGCGTTGCCGTATTCGAAATACACGTTCGCGCAGCTTGGCCGGTCCGGCTTGTAAGCCTGCACCCTGACGGCGATGGTGTTGACGCCTTCCTGCAGCAATCCCGAAACATCCCAGTATCCAACCTGTCTTTTGACGGCCAGCAGGGAACCGGATCTCGCTGCGGCTACAAAACCGACCTTCTGTCCGTTGAGGTAGACTTCAGCGGCATCGTTGGCGACGACCTGCAGCCAGGCGGATCTGATCGTTGCCGGATCCTCAATATCAAATTGTTTCCGTAAATAGGCAGGCGGCGTATCCCTTCCTTCTTTATATGCCGTTGCAGCGATCCATTTGGCGGGAATTTCCTGATTGATGGCGTAAACGCCGTTTTCGATCGACGCTTTGGCTTTTTCGATATAAACATACTGCAGCTGCAGCATGGACATCAGCCGGTCCAGGTTGTCCGGACGGTTCGTGCGCAGCCAGAGCTCCCGGTAGTCTTTTTCCAGTGCCCGGATCTCTGTGGTCAGTCCGTCACATTCGTTAAGCAGTCCCTGCCGGACGGATCCGGTGATCTTGTCCCTGTAACCGCTTTCCGTGTAAAAATCGAGTTTTTGTTTCAACGCCATCTTTTTGCCGGTCATGATTCCGAACCGCGCGCCGATCTCAAAATAGTCGAGTTTATCGGCATTGCGGATGTCTTTTTTGCGCAGCTGTCCGATCATTTTCATACTGAGTTCTCCGCCCCGGATCAGCCGCAGCGATGCGGACAAAGCGTCTCTGCGGTTGTTATAAGCAGGCAAAAAGGGATTCCCGAAAATAAGGCGCAGATCGTTGTTGTCCGGGATCGTATTGGCGATAAGGAACAAGGCTTCCATGCCCGGACAGTCGGCCCCGAAATATTGTTTCATAAAACGCCGTTGGATGCTTTCACCGTCCATGCCGGAGGGATTCCAGCTGGATTCCGCACCGAAGGCATAGCCCATGTAGTTCATTTCCCGGAAATTGATACCGCCGTAATCGCCCCAGCTGGAATTGACGGAGCCCAGCGCACCGTTCAGATAACCTTCATAATTAATGCCGGAAATGTTGATCCAGGCGTTGTTGAAATTCGGAATGTTCTGGCGCCAGTTGTGAACGCCGGGCGAGACCAGAAAGCGAAAACCCGCATCCTTGAATTGCCGGATCGAAGGATAATTCGCGCTTGGGCGGTAATGCCAGTCCACGATAATAATGTCTTTGGGGATCATATCCAGGATCTCGGGCTGCCGCAGAATGATATCACCGTACATCAGGATCTCTTTTCCGTATGCGCGGACCTTATCGTAAACCTTGTTATAGTGGTTCGCATGAACCCGCGCCGTGCCCTCTTTTTCCACCAGCGCTTTGGTGGCTCCCAGACCGACGTCCCAGGATTCGTCGCAGCCGATATGGAAATATTCGCTTTCAAACTGCGGAACGACCTCATCGAGCATATTGAAAAGGAATTGATCCGTGTTCCCGTCAATGCTGTTTAACGATGCGGCTCCGGGGTATTCGGCGTATTGCAGGTAATCCGGATCGGAAAGGATGTTCTCGTAGTGGCCCAGTGTCTGAAATATCGGAATGACCTGCACGAAATATTGTTTGGCAAGACGCTGCAGCTCGGCAATATCTTCCTTTGACAGCGCTCCGCGGCCTTCACCGATATCGGGGTAACGTTCCAGTTGAACCAGATCTTCCATATACGGCATGTAAATATTCTGTTTATACTCGCCCAGGAAACGGAGAATGCTTCCGAAATTTTCCATGGTGGAAACCTGGCCGCGGCTGAAATCGTCGGAGATCCCGCGCCAGGCCATATCGGGGTAGTCCAGAATTTTAAGCGCAGGTATCTTGCCCTTATCGGAGGCTTTCACCAGCTGCGTTAGCGACATCAGTCCGTAGAACAGACCCTTATCGGATCCCGAACGGATCAGGACCTTTTGTGATGTGATCTCCAGGGAATAGGCTTCGGACAGTTGTTCCGGGCTCAGGTTTTCGATACTGAAATCGGGTGCTTTTTCCAGGACGACGGACAGGCTATTTCCGCTGCCGCCCGATCCTGCCAGCGCTTCCGACAGGATCTCCCGTCCCTTGTCCAGGTTTTGCGGATCGCCCCGGAGTTGAAAATCGGCCACGGTACTCAGATTTATACTTTGTTTGCCGGGTTCCACATGCTGCGGCGTGGGAATAATACCCGTGTTCGTGGCGAAAACGAAGGGAGCTATCAGCAATAGGATCCATGTGAATTTTTTCATCGGGATAATGACTCCTCTTGATGTGTTTCCTTCGGGCGTATCATGATGCGACCTGATACGAACCCGATCCTGCTTATTCTTTCAGATTTCAAGCCCGCATGCGGGACCTGTATAACATAGCATAAAAAGTCAATAAATCAAAGCCTCGCCTGTGCCGCGCTGTGTCAGCCATAGCCCCGATTGGTCGGGACGAAGCAGGGTCAAGTCGTCGATGGGTCGAGTTGTCGAGGCGCCACCCTCTCAGTGCCCAGCGCAGCGTTAAAGGTCCAAAGATCAAGGTTCAAGGTAATTCCGCTGACCAAACATATCCTTCGTAGCTCCGGGGCTTCGGAGCGAAGTAGGGTCGAGGTGTCTTTTTCTGTTGATTTGTTGATTTGTTGATATACGCTTTGATTCAACATTTAATATTCAAAATTCAATATTATTCCGCTGACTAAAGTTCTTATCTTCCTAACTTCCAAACTTCCCTCTCTT
>JAQULT010000069.1 GCA_028718545.1 Fidelibacterota bacterium
ACTGCTTCCCTATATTCGCCCGTCACAAGATGCAGCCGTGGCGGAATTGGCAGACGCACCAGACTTAGGATCTGGCGCCTTCGGGTGTGGGAGTTCGACTCTCCCCGGCTGTACAAAATCCGAAAGGACAAAAACGATCGATCATGAGTAAGTCAAATATATCAATTCATTCCCCTTACCTCCTGCTTCTTTTACTGTTTATTGGATTCAGCGCCTGCAAAGCCGGTAATAAGGACGAAATCCCGGCGATATCTTATCAACCCGATATTGAGCGTTTACAATTGCATTATTCCGGGATACAAGATTTTGGCTCCGCGGCAGCCGATACCCTTATCCTGATCGACGGCAACGATAATAAACTATTTCTTGTCGTCCCGGAATCCGGCAAACTCAGAATCCTGCGTGCTTACGACATCTCCGCATCCCGCTACGGTTACGGAGCGGCGCGGGGCAGTAATCAAACGCCCGGAGGCCTGCATACCATTGCAGGCAAATACGGCGAAGACCAGCCGGCAGGTATGTGTTTTTACGACCGCCGGCCGACCGGCGAGATCGCCACGATCTATACGGACAGCACCGATGTCGAAGAAGATCCCGTAACCAGCCGTATTTTATGGCTGCAAGGGCTGGAAGAGACAAACCGCACTTCCTACTGGCGTTTTATCTATATTCACGGCACGCATGAGGAGGGACTGATCGGAACTCCGCAGTCCAAAGGTTGTATCCGTATGCGCAACGCGGACATTATCGAATTGTTCGATATGGTACGCATAGGATTTTATGTCTATATTATTGAACCCGATACGATAAATTCCGGAGCGGAGATATGAAAAAAATTTGTGTGGTTGGAACGGGATATGTGGGACTGGTCACGGCGGCGGGACTGGCGGATTTTGGGAATTCGGTTATCGGCGCCGATATCGATGCCTCGAAGATCGAGATCCTGAAAAACGGCGGTATTCCCATTTATGAACCGGGTCTTTCGGAGGTCGTGGAACGTAACGTACGCGCTGGACGTCTGACCTTTACAACGGATATCGATACTGCTATCCGTAAGTCGAAAGTGATTTTCTCTGCGGTCGGTACTCCCCCGGGTGAAGGCGGCGAAGCCGATCTGCGCGCAGTCTGGAAGGTCGCCAGCTCCTTTGCAAAGAACCTGAACAGCTATAAGGTCTTTATCAATAAATCCACCGTACCGGTAGGTACCGGACAAAAAACAAAAACGCTGATCCTGCAAGAATCCGGCAACAACGATAATTTTGACGTGGTATCCAATCCGGAATTTCTGCGCGAAGGATCTGCAGTCGGTGATTTTCTGAACCCGGACCGTGTGGTGGTTGGAACGCGAAGCAAAAAAGCGCAGGAGATCATGCGCGACGTCTATCATGCCCTGATCATCCGTAACGTTCCCTATGTGGAGACCAACATTAAAAGCGCGGAGATGATCAAGTACGCTTCTAATGCATTTTTGGCGGTGAAAATCACTTTTATCAACGAGATTGCCAATCTCTGCGATATTGTGGGCGCAGATGTCAACGAAGTGGCCAAAGCTATGGGTATGGATGGCCGTATTTCTCCGAAATTCCTGCATGCCGGACCCGGATTTGGCGGAAGCTGTTTTCCCAAAGACACGATGGCATTGATGGAGATCTTTAAACAGAATGGTATACGTACGCGTGTGGTGGAAGCGGCCGTTGAAGCAAATGAAATTCAAAAACGCGGAGTCGTCGATAAGCTGCGATCGGTTATGCCGGATCTTGAGGGTAAAATCATTGCTATTTTGGGACTTGCATTTAAACCCAATACCGACGATACGCGATTCTCCCCCTCCAAAGTTGTAATTCCGCTCTTGCAGGAGCTGGGCGCCCGCGTACAGGTCTATGACCCGGTGGCAAGTGATGATTTCCGCCGAGATTTTCCCGGTCTTGAATATAAGGATAATGTCTATGAGGCCGTCCGGGGCGCCGATGCTCTGATCCTGATGACCGAATGGAACGAATTTCGCAGTCTGGACCTGAAACGCGTCAAATCCCTTCTGCGTTCGCCCGTGTTCATCGATACGCGGAACATCTACGATCCCTGCGATATGCGGGAAAAAGGCTTTACTTTTGTATGTACGGGGAGAAGCAACTGCGATGAGTGAATCCGGAATCCAAATTTTACCCACACCCATCTCCGGGTTGCTGGTGCTGCGTCCCGTATTGCATGAAGATACTCGCGGAATGTTCCTGGAAAGCTACCGGGATTCCCGCTATGCCGAATTGGGCATAAATGACCCTTTTGTTCAGGACAATCTGGTGCACTCGGTAAAAAACGTATTCCGTGGACTGCATTTTCAGCGGCCACCCTATGCCCAGGCCAAGCTGATCAGCATGATCGCCGGTGAGATCCTGGATGTGGTGCTGGACCTGCGCCGTGACAGTCAAAGCTATCTGAAGACCGCCCTGCTTCCCCTGCATGCGGAAAAACACGAACAATTGTATATCCCGGTCGGCTTTGCCCATGGCTATTATGTTCTTTCAGACAAGGCAACAATTAGCTACAAGGTCTCACAGCCTTACGCTCCCGATCACCAGTCCGGAATCCATTGGGATTCCCCGGAACTGAAGCTGCGGGAACATATTCACGACCCGCTTCTGTCGGAACAGGACCGCCGCCTTCCGGTACTGCAACGAATTATATCGGTATACAAATTTTTATTTTGATATATGTTACCGCTTTCTTATCTTTTCCCGTTCATTTTCTGTCTGTCAAAATAAGGAGTTCTTATGCGCTTTTTAGACAAATTAAAAACAAAGAATATTCAATTTGGCGTGATCGGCCTGGGATATGTCGGACTGCCTCTGGCGGTCGAGGTTGCCAAGGTCGGGATCTCCGTGACCGGTATTGAGGTTGACAAAGAAAAAGTACGGAAGGTTAATGAAGGCCATAATTATATCGGTGATGTGAAGGATGAAGATTTGAAGCATGTCGTCGAAAAAGGTTTATTGCATGCAACGCTCGATTTTTCTGTCATCCGGGACCTTGACGTTGTCAGCATTTGTGTTCCCACTCCCCTGAACAAGCTCAAGGATCCGGATATGTCCTTTATCACTTCTGCTCTGGAAAAGATCGTGGACCACTTGCATAAGGACCTGGTTGTCATTCTGGAATCTACAACCTACCCCGGGACCACCCGCGAATATATGCTTCCCAAACTGGAAGAATCCAACCTGAAATGCGGGAAGGATTTTTACCTGGCCTTTTCTCCCGAACGTGTAGATCCCGGTAATCCGGTATATCTGACCAAGAATACTCCCAAAGTACTGGGCGGCGTAAGCCCTGCCTGTACCGAACATGCTCAGGCAGTCTATGAACAGATCTTCGAGACCATTGTCCCTGTCAGTTCCGCCGAAGCCGCCGAGATGGCCAAACTGCTCGAAAACACCTTCCGCATGATCAATATCGGACTCGTAAACGAACTGGCAATTATGTGCGACCGACTGGGTGTGGATGTTTGGGAGGTCATTGATGCGGCGGCTACCAAACCCTTTGGTTTTATGAAATTCTATCCCGGCCCGGGTCTGGGGGGACATTGTATTCCCATTGATCCCCATTATCTCAGCTGGAAAATGAAAACCCTGAATTACAAAACCAAATTCATTGATCTGGCCGCGGAAGTGAATACCGCTATGCCGGAATATGTTGTCCATACCCTGATAGAAGGCCTAAACCTGCATACAAAGGCACTGAGAAATTCGAATATTCTGATCCTTGGCATGGCCTATAAGAACGATATCGATGATCTGCGCGAATCTCCAGCCTTTGATGTGTTCAAACTGCTGGAGGAAAAAGGCGCAACGGTATCCTACCATGACCCTTACTGTCCAAAGTTCAGCTGGAATGGTGATTATGTGGAATCCCTGCCCCTGGATAAGGAACTTCTGAATTCCATGGATGCGGTCGTCATTACCACTGCCCATAGAAGCGTGGATTACCAGTTCGTGGTCGATCACTCCAAACTAGTCATCGACAGCCGGAATGCCACAAAAGGCCTCAAGAATACCGAAGGTAAAGTTCTGCGCATGGGCGGCGGCCGCACGCTGGACGAATAAATACGAAACAAATATTAGCGACCCCGTTCTCTGAACGGGGTTTTTTATTTCAATGAAAGCACTTGCACTCTATATTCATATCCCCTTCTGCCGACGCAAATGCGGATATTGCGATTTTTACAGTGTATGCAGTGAAAACCTCATCCCCGAATTCTGCAATGCCGCTTGCCGGAGCCTGCAATATCAGAGCGGAACATGTGCTGCCAAACATAAAATCCGGAGTATTTATTTCGGAGGTGGAACACCCAATCTATTAAGCGCAGAACAATTGTCCGGAATACTGAAAACGATCCGAAGCAGCTTTATACTGGATAACAACATTGAAAGCACCATTGAGATCAACCCGGAATTTTCACATCGGTCCGCCGCTTTGCAGGAACTCCGGGATTTGGGTTTTAACCGCCTTTCGATCGGTATTCAGTCCCTGAAAAACAGGGAGCTTCGTTTTCTGGGGCGGCTTCATTCATCCCGCACTGCACTGCGCTGTCTTAAACATGCCCGGATGTACTTCGACAATATTTCTACAGACCTGATCTATGCCATACCCGGACAATCGCTTGCAGATCTGAAAAGCAATGTCGACCGGCTCCTGCAATTCTCTCCCGAACATATCTCAGCCTACAACCTCAACTGCGAGGAGGGCACGCCGCTGGCCGGATCCGTGGCTGCCGGAAAGGTCCGGCTTGCCGGCGAGGACACGGAGCGTGCGCAGTTCCTTTTTTTACATGAATATCTCCTGAATAAAGGCTATGAACATTACGAGATCTCCAATTTCGCAAAATCCGGTTTTTACAGCCGGCACAACAGCGCATATTGGGATCATCAGCACTATCTGGGGATCGGCCCTTCGGCATATTCGATGCTCTACAATATCCGTTATCATTATTCCGCAGATATAAAACAGTACCTGGAAAAACCCGAAATTTTCAGCCAGGCCGAACCCGCCCTGGAGTCCGAGAGAATCATTACCGGACTGCGTACAAGCAAAGGCCTGGATTTAAAGCCGCTAAAAACAGAAAAATCCGCCATTTTAATGAAATATGTGGAAAAACATCCGGAATGGCTTGCGGTAAAGGATTCCCGGCTTTATTGCACGCTGGAAGGATGGCTGATGCTGGACAGCATCCTTATCGATCTAATCTGATACGATTGAGGTTAAGATTAAGATTGAGGTTAAGGTTGAGGTTGAGGCCGCTTGCGCTACGCTGAGGCCGGGCATTATTGGCTTAAGTGTTTGGATGTCGAGTTGTTGAGGTGTCAAGTTATCGAGATGCCTGTCCGCCAAATCCGCCCAGTGGCGGAGAAGGCGGGTTGAGGTTTTGATTCAACATTTAAGATT
>JAQULT010000070.1 GCA_028718545.1 Fidelibacterota bacterium
CGTGAGCGTACGGCCGCTGTCCCGGGAATAAAAACCCATCAGCCGGGCCATAAAACGCGCACCCACATCTTTGAAAGCCAGGGTTGGACCGTGGAATAATTCCAGAATATATAGCTTCTCGTCCAGATGGACCAGGGGGATCACAAAATTCAGGCTCTCGTCAATAATGCGGATCAGTGTATCGGAAGACAGTTCGTCACCGAGCAATGTAAGGGCTACCGAGGTTGCGATCTCGCGAAATCCCAGCTTATGGATATTCTCGAAAAAATGCGGGGGCATCTGCGGGATATCTTCCGGCATATAAAGACCCTTGTCGTCCGGCATGCCTTTTAATACCGCCGTCCGGAGATCGACGCTATCGCTTTGATGATTGGTACTGTAAAATTCCATATATCTTTGTTTCACCTCAATGAATCCGCGCAAAAGATACAAAAGTATTCATAAAAAGAAAACATCCTTCACAAGAATATCCGGTACATAAAGGATTTCGGATGTTTTTCAGCTGTATTTCTGCGCAAATCGTTGTATAATTCCCAAAAATGACAGGAGTTCAATGAGACAAATAATCCTTCACATTATTATCGGCATCCTGCTGTTTCTGCCGGCTGCCTGCTCGACTGGAAGCGCAAGCGGTGAAAGCCGAAGTCTTTACCCTTATCTGGAGACAGATAAACTGCTGGAACTGACACAGTATCCGGAACCGGAGATCCGTATTATCGATGTCCGTTCTGCGGAGGCTTATGCAAAGGGACATATTCCTACAGCCGTCAATATTCCATCTGCAGAGATCATGAAGCGCCTGAAAGAGCTTAAAAAATCGCAGTATCTGATCTTTTACTGCGAAAGCGGCGGACAGGCGCACCGCGTCATGGAACAGCTGAAAGACAAGGGCTATACGCGAATGCTGAACTGGGGCGCTTTTTCGCGCTGGCCTTACGCCAGCTCTTCAACGATCCAGTCCTCCGGAATCTGAAACCCTTACCCCATTCTCTCATCGTCTTTCCGACCACAAGCGATCCGCCAGGGGTTTCCAGGCTTCGGCTGCGGGTTTACATTTGGCGTACAGTGCTTCCACATCTTCCGGATCCGGCAGATGCGTGGAATGGGCGCCGCTGGCTCTGACCATTTTAACCAGAAATTCCGGATTATCGAACATAGGACAAGGGCGCAGCATATTTTCATTGAAGGGCTGATACTTTTTATATTCGCGGAACAGGGGATTTTTCAATGCTTCCAGCAGCGGTTCATCGTAAATATTGGTAACCGCATAATGGATAAATGCACAAGGTTCCACATCGCCCCGGGCATTGATATGCAGGTATTGTCTTGCTCCCGCGATACAGCCCTTCACATATTCACCGTCATTCCAAAAATCCAGGACAAAGATGGGTTTATTCTTCCGTAATTCCCGGATCCGACGGTACATATAGGCCCGTTGTTTCGGTGTTGCGATCAATCCCGTATCCGCATTTTTACCCAGTGGTATATAGGTAAAATACCATCCGAACATGGCACCGGCACGAATCATTTCGTCAACATAGGCATCCGAACCCACATATTCGGTGTTGTAACGGTGATAGCAAGTTGAAAATCCGAAGGGAACTTTTTCTTCATGCAAATAATGCATGGCTTTGATACAAGCATCAAAGGCGCCGTCCCCGCGGCGGGCATCCGTCTGCTCGCGGTCGCCTTCGATACTGATGATCGGAATAAAATTCCCCGCCTTTCGCAGAGCGGCGACGAAGGCAGGATCGATCGGAGTGGCATTGGTAAAAGGGGCAAACACCGCATCCTGATGTTTCAGCGCCAACGTTAAAAGATCGTTTTTCCGCATTAGCGGTTCACCGCCGGAAAAGAGAAACATATAGGTACCCAATTCCTTGGCTTCGTTGATGATCCGATCCATGATTTCCAAACTGAGATCATCGCTTTTGGGATAATCAGCGGCCCAGCAGCCTTTGCAGTGCAAATTGCATGCGGATGTAGGATCGATCAAAAGCGCCCAGGGAATGTTGATACCATATTTTTCCCGGTATTCCTGCGTCTTTTTATAACCGACCCAGTTAGCGTTCAGGATAAAATTTTCAATGATCTTTTTCAGAATGGGCGTATCAATCTCATGGAAAAATCGCATTATGTAGCAATGTTGGGGAGAATCGTGATCCTGAACCGCATCGCGGAACGCTGCCAGCTGTTTTTTGCTGGTATTGTCCCGGGTAAAGGTCTCCGCCCAGCGGGCAAGCTTGAGAAGATTCTTTTCCGGGTCTTTTTCAAGGTAGCGGAAACCTTGCCGCAACAAGGCGGCGGAAATGATATTGCTCATGGTTATGACTCCTTATTTTCTCTGGAACAGAAGACATTGAATGCTTTTAAATAGCTGCTTAATTCCGGAAAACGGGATTCATGACGGAAGCGCTTATTGTTCTTCAAAACGCAATAATAATTGTCAGTATCGATATCGCATTGCGTGGTAGGGAGGGATCGTTTGCTCAGTATCTTAAACCGCTTGTCGCTATTTTTCTTCAGCTCCGGCATGGATACCTGCCTTTGACGGATATTACTCCGACAAAAAAAATATAAGGCGGCTTTTGTCGCTTGTCAATGCTTTATTCTCAATTTCCCAAAACGATGTTAATAAAATAATTTAAAAACTTGCGTTTAAACATTCGCAATTTTGTTTATATTTTACCTATGGAAACGGGTTCACATTACTACGGCATCCTCACACTCTGCCGCATGCTGGGTATTCGCGGTGATGTGGCGGGCAAAATTGCCTATGCATCGCAGTTTGTCGATGATGCTCTGATACGAAAGATCGTTTTCAAGCATACGCCACACGGTATCCGTTGTCATATTTTCGGAAAAAAGCGCGGATTAGAACATACGGCAACCTGTCCCCGGATCATGACCGTTTGGAATTACCGCCCCCGGGTCATGATCGAAGAACTCGTCCCTTTTCACTTTATTCCCGCCGGGCGCGGCAAGAATTTCCGCGAAAAAATACGTACTTTTCCTGATTCCCCTTTACTAAAGAACCTGACGGAAGCGGCAATACAATCCGGGAATATCTATCAGATGGGAATCATACTGCACGTTTTTGCAGATGCCCACGCCCATCAGGGTTTCAGCGGCATGATCAGCCGTCGGAACCGCCTGAAGGCGCTCAAGGTAAAAAAGGATACGATCCGCGGTTTCAATGAGCGTTTCCTGAATTATTACATGATCTATGTGGATGCCTTCATTACCCGTTTTTTCGGACGTTTTTTGCCTATTTACAGTCACAGCCACGCCGGAACACTGCCGGATATCGCTTCCGCGGAATGGGAATACCATTATGATACGGGGCAATATTTCCTGGCAAGGTACCGGCACAGCGGCAAGATCAGCAATCCCGAGCGATTCCGGAATGCCTTTGAAGAAATGAAGGAACTGCTTATCGCCTTTACCCGAAAACGCCCGGACATTCTGGAAACAAAACCGGATTTCCAGGATTATGCGGCTTTTTACCGGACTTTGACCCAGCCCATGTCCGCCAAGGAAAGCAGCGGTATCTGGCAGCAATTTCTTCTCCGAACCGGCCTTTTGGAAGATGGAGATCCCGTCTTGCTTTATAATCCGCAGGATTGGCTCCAGAAAGCCTTTCGCAATTATGGAAAGAGGAGATTTTCCCGGCGTATCGTCAGCAATGCCGAAGCGGCGAAGGATTTTATTCATTCCGACTGGTATGCCTTTTACCTGGCTTCCCGGGAATATAAAGAGCATTACGACCGCCTGATCACCCTGAACCGTATCTATTGACCGGTCAAAAAGCGAATTCTTCCCCCTGTTATTTAGTGGAAAACAATGTGACCGACATCACAATCTGTTGATTACAAGCATAATACGCTTTGACATGAATATGTTTTAGTCTAATTTTGCAGTGATGTTCATGAAGAGGGGGATATCTTATGAAAAAGCCTGCTATGTTTCTTTTTCTGTTTAGCGTCCTGACACTTTTGCCGGCTGACGCGGTCCGTTTTTCCAATCAGATCCTCTTTTACAAAATGGGTCTGCACGATCCGGTTTTGAAATACCGCCAGATCACAAGATATATCAATGACTTTTCCAATGCCTTTTTGGGATATTTTACGCCGGAAACGCAGTTCCGGCTGATCAATCATCAGTTTGAAGTCTACCTTAACGAGGGCGATTCCGTCATCGATTATTCCTACCGTTACCGCTATTATCCTACCGGGAACCCTGCTCCTCCCTGGAAGCTCTTAATTCCCCGTTATTTCGGTCAGTATGTCCATGTTTCCGGTTACTGGTATGCGGTATGGTGCGTGGAAAAAACCGGATTGTTCCATCTTCCTCTGGAAAGCGGGGACTACTGTCTCGAGTTCTCGCATTCCGTTCTGTTCCGGAATTTCGCAGGCGATACTCTTGAACAGCACTATGAAACACCGGACGGACTTCCTTTTCGGTGTTTTTTTACCGTTGCGGATGCTGAAGATTGGGGTTTTCCGGACAGTATGCGAAGTTTTATCTGTCTGGATTCCCATGTTTCGGGAAGAGATACGCTTATCCTTTGGCATCGGGATGCGGGGGATACTGAAGCACCGTATTTTCACGGGCGAAAGGATGTAAGCTTCCGTGAAAACGATGCTGCTTATCTGCAGAACATTGTTTGCCGAACTTACGGGGATATTCATCAATGCAGTTATTTTTACCGGATCTATGAAGTTACCTGCTGCGATACACCCGATTATATTGCAATTCCGCTCGAAGCGGAAAACAGCGCGCAATGGCGCGGTGATGATCTGCAGATCGGCCTTTGTGCGGGACGGATTCCGGGGAACTATGTCCTGGAGCTGTTCGGATGTATCAGCCGGGAAGCGGATATCTGGACCGATTGTCTGGACCATCCGCCCGCAGAAGCATCCTACCGGCTTTGCTATGAGATCATTTCTGGGGATTCTTCTGGAAGCGAGGAGGCGCTTCCCATTTGTTTGCGTTATTTTCATGCAGGCCGGGATGGCAATCGGGTCAGGCTTACATGGCAAACGGAAAGTGAAGTCGAAAACCGTGCTTTCCGCATTTACCGCAATGGGTATCTGATCGCGGAAATCGCAGGCGCCGGGAACAGCAGTGAAACGCGTTGTTATACTTTCAGCGATGCCGCAG
>JAQULT010000071.1 GCA_028718545.1 Fidelibacterota bacterium
CCAGGGCACCCTCAAGGACCGCCAGACGGAGCAGCAGATATTTGAGTCCGTAATAGAACAGCTTGCTCAGCAGGGTCGCGGACAGCAGGGAGAAAAAAATATTCCATTTTGTGACGCGGAGCAAATAAAGAAAGAGCAGAACATTCACGGCGAGTTCCGCGGACATGAGCAGGGCCTTGGGCAATACCGGGTGTCCGGCCGTGAGCATCGAAAACAGCGGCAGGGTCAGCGCGAGCAGAACGGTGTTGATATTGTTCCTGCTTGCCAGATAGGCCGCAAAGAGTACGATGCGCATGGGCTCGAACATGTAAAAGGGAAAGGCCAGTGCGTGCGACAAGGCCGGAAGGGCGTAAATGAACGCCAGAGCGATTACATCAGTGATACCAATGCGGATCGCGGTTGATCTGAGTGCGGAGTTTTGCATGGTTGGCCTCATGAATTATTTGGTTCAAGGTTCAAAAGAATGTCGAGGTGTTGAGATGTTGAGGTGCCTGCCCGCCGTAGTTGGAACGAAGGCGGGTCGAGGTGCCTGCCCGCCGTAGCCCTTCGTAGCTCTGAAACGTAAGAGCGAAGAAGGGACGAAGGCGGGTCGAGGCGCCTGCCCGCCGTAGCCCGACGAAGCTCCGAAGGGTCGGAGCGGAGTTGGGGCGCAGGCGGGTTGATTTGTTGATATCCACTTTGATTCAACATTTAAAATTCAAGATTCAAAATTATTCCGCTGACGAAAGTTCTTCACTTCTCATCTTCTGAACTTCCTTCTTCTTCACTTCTCCTCTGCTCCCTTCCTCCAATTCCTCGGCAAATTCCGTCGCCGCGGCGTTTTTAAAATTTCCAAAAGAGCGGGATGACTAGGAGACTAATGAGCATGGAAATAATATTCATGGGCAGGCCGACCTTCAAATAATCACGGAATTTGTAGCCGCCGATGCCCTGGACAAGCAGGTTGGTCTGGTAACCGATGGGCGTGGAAAAGCTGGCGGAGGCGGCAATACAGATGGCAATAAAAAAGGGCTGGGGATCCACGCCGAGTTTTCGGGCGGCCGCCAGAGCTATAGGGAACATCAGGGCCGCCGCAGCATTGTTGGTAATGATCTCGGTAAAAAGCATGGTCACAAAATAAATGCCGCCCAGGACTCCCAGCGCTCCCCAGCGGGAAACGGCACTTATAATTCCCCCCGCGACCATATCGGCTGCGCCGGTATTCTGCAGCGCCCGGCTGATGCCGAAGGCGCAGGCGATGGTGATCAGCACGTCCCAATTGATGTAACGCGTGTACTCCGTGGACGAATAGAGACCGGTCCAGGCCATCAGTACCGCCGCGATAGCCGCGAAGAAGAACATATCCATTTGATTGACCGTGGCAAAGGGCGCATCCTTGCCGAATGTGGCTCCCAGGATCATGAGCGTCAGGATCCCGATGGCCAGCGGCGCTTTCCCCGCTTTTTTCTGTTCGTTATTCACATCCCGGATATCCGAGACCATATAGAAATCCTGGGAATTCTTCCAGCGCCGGCTGAAATTCTTGGTCGTGAGCAGAATGAGATTATCGCCCGCTTTCAGGCGCACATCGCCGATCCTGCTTTTAATCTTTCGGCCGTTCCGGTGCACGGCGACCACTACCGCCCGGTACACGGAGCGGAAATTGAAATCGCGGATGCTCTTCCCGATCCCGGGGAACTGCGGCGAGACCACCACTTCCACGAGTTTCTTCTGGATGCGCCGGAAATCCGCGTCAAAGGAAGCATCCGCCGCGGAGATCAGTCCGGGAATTGCGTTCAGATCCTCCAGCTGATCGGTCATTCCGGTAAAGAGCAAGCGGTCTCCCGCGTAAATGATCTCCTCTTCGTTGACGGTTTCCAGGGAAGTATCCCTGCGTTCGATGGCCATCAGAAAGACGCCCTTCAGGTTCCGCAGTCCTGCATCTTTGATACTTTTTCCCGCCAGCGGGGAATTTTCGGCTACGGTCATTTCGGTCAGGTATTCCCGGGGATTTTTCTCCAGATCTTCGAGATAGTCCGTATTCTTCGGCAGCAGCCGGTGTCCCAGAGCCAGCATATAGATATAGCCGGCCAATGCCACGGGGATCCCGACAAGCGCCAGTTCGAACATCCCGAGTCCGGAGAAGCCGTTCTCCAGCATCAGTCCGTGCACGACCAGGTTGGTGGAAGTGCCGATCAGGGTGCACATACCGCCGAAAATGGTGGCATAGGAGAGCGGTATCAGGAATTTCGAGGCGGGAATGCGGAGTTTGTCCGCCCATTTTTTGACCATGGGCGCAAAGATAATGACCACGGGCGTATTATTGAGAAAGGCCGATAAAAAGGAGACGAACGGCATAATGCGGATAAGCAGCCAGGGAGTTTTTCGGGAACGGAGCGGCAGCATACGGCGGGCCAGGCGATCCAGCGCTCCGGTCTGGGCAATACCGGCGCTGACCAGAAACAAAATGGCGACCGTGATCATGCCCTTATTGGAAAAGCCGGCCAGCATATCCCGGGTCGTTACGATTCCCGCGATCATAAAAACAACCAGAACCGTGAACAATACCAGTCCCGGACGCAGGTATTCCCGCGCCAGTACCGCAATCATGAAAACGATCAGAATGATGGCAAAAATTGCCGGAAAGCTCATGGCATTCCCTCCCTGTACCGCTTTATTTCAGCGGGAGCTTTTCCACCGCGTCCGTGTCGATTTCCACCGAAATGCGCTTGCCCAGCGGTTCGATCAGAATATAAAGCCGTGTCTTGTTCTTCAGCTGCTGCACCCGGCCCTCGACTCCCGCAAAGGCGCCGCGCAGGACCCGTACCGCTTCGCCTTTTTCAAAGAAACTGCCTTCTTCGACCTTCAGGGTCGCAGGTTCATCCACCATCCTGCGCAGAGCTTCGATCTGGCGGTCCCGCAAGACCGCCGGACGGCTGCCAAACTGCACAAAATGCGTGACGGCGGGATCGGCCAGAATATAGAATTTCATACGGATATCGGTACGGATAAAGAGGTATCCCGAAAAAAGCGGATTTTCGACCGTTTTGATGCGGTCGGACCATCTCCGGCGCTCGCGGATCAGGGGAAGATAGACCTCGTAATTTTGGGAAAGACGTTCCGCGGCCGCTTTTTCATGACGCGGCCGTACCCGCAGGACGTACCAGAATCGTGCTGTATCCATCGTAAGATTTGGCATCATCAGGGATCCGGAAAGAAAAGCGTTCCCGGTTTAATGGGGAATATGTTCAATACTGGATGTCAGAATGCTCTTATGCATTGTGACCACAAAAGCACCGGCCTTCTGGGAATAAATAGGTTCCGGGTTCCCGTTGGCCACGCAGGCATCGTTCATGCGCTTGAAGCCGGTACCCCAGTTATCCACGAGTCCCAGACTCTGGAAGATCATTGCCAGACTGCTGTTGCGGAGAATGGCGCGGTCCTCGTAGAGAATGCGGGAAAGGTCCAGCTCTTCGGGCAACGAACCCGGGCTCCAGATCTCCAGCCAGTCCTCAAAAATACGGACCTGAATATTGCCGGTATCGCTGTAGTCGCGGTGCAGAACGGCATTGATAATGGCTTCACGGAGGGCGTCCAGGGGATAGTCCCATTTTTTTTCGGACTTGCCGCTGCGATGATGAATGACCCCTTCATTGGTATGCGCTTTAATGAATTCCAGGATCTCGTCCACCGCCCGGATCAGATTACTGTCAATGTTCTTTCTGTCCAAGAAAGTGGTTACGGTATTGCCGTCAAAGCGCGCGATCTTGATCACGGCATTGGGGAAAAGCCGGTTCTTTTCGGTAAAACAGAGATAACCGGCATGGGTGATCTTTTCGTCGCGGATCTGACGGATCTGATGCAAAAAATCCCGGACATCCGAAAAATCTTTTTGGGAAGAATACTTCTTGATCAGTTCCTCGTCAAAGGCGATCTCCTTGAGCGGAGTATCCACAAAGGAAGCCGTAATATCCTGAAAGCTGCTGTTTTCTTTCATTTGATGCTCTCCTGTCATTCTGTACGCTGCTTCACAAAAGCATTTTTATGCGAATCTTTCTAAAAATAGATATAGATTTTTACAATAACAATAAAAAAAGGGCACGAGGCCCTTTGGTGTTATCGGGGAGCGCCCTATTTGACGATGGCCAGAATATCCTTGCGGTTAAGCAGGATATGCTCTTCGCCGTCGAGTTTGATCTCGTCGCCGGCGTAGCGTCCGTAGAGGACGGTATCCCCGACCTTGACGATATCCTTGAGCTCTTTATCGGTACCGACGGCAACCACCGTGCCCTGGTATTTTTTCTCTTTTGCCGTGTCAGGAATAATGAGTCCACTTGCGGTTTTTTCTTCTTCGGGCAGCGGTTTCACCAGTACACGTTCGTCAAGCGGTTGAATTTTCATTTTATTTCTCCTTTTTCCTGTTTTGACTTTGTTTTTTTCCAACGTGAATATTAATGAAATTTTGGGGATATTTCAACGTTTTTTTCTGTTGATCTGTGGATTTGTTGATTTGTTGATATCCATTTTGAGTCAACATTTAAGATTTAATACTCAAAGTTCAAGGTTTTTCTAGTTTGTCATCCTGAGCGGAGACCGCAATAGGCGGGCGGAGTCGAAGGATCTCCTCTAT
>JAQULT010000072.1 GCA_028718545.1 Fidelibacterota bacterium
CATCAAAATAAAATCCCTTCTTGTTGAAAAATGAGGAGGGATTTTTTATTGTCGATTTGTCGAGTCGTTGAGCTGTCGAGATACATAATAAGTGATGTGTTATTTGAATTCTGGTCAAAAAGAAAACCGTCATCCTGAACGGATTTTCACGGAGTGAAAAGACGGTTCAGGATCTGCGCAAAATTTGCTGTCGAGTTGCCTGTCCGCCGAAGTCGTGACGAAGGCGGATCGAGTTGCCTGCCCGCCGTAGCCCTTCGTAGCTCTGAAACATAAGAGCGAAGAAGGGGCGCAGGAGGGTCGAGGCGTCTAGTCGTTGAGACCATCAAAATAAAGTCCCTTCCTGTCGAAAGATGAGAAGGGATTTTTTATGGTTATGGGTTATTTGGTTCAATGCTCAAGGTTCCAGGCTCAAGGTTCCAGGCTCAAGGTTTTCCGCCGCTCCCATACTCCCAACTTCCTGTCTTCCCTCCTCTTTCATTGTCCATTATCAATTGTCCATTTCTCCCCCCCCCTCTCTCTTTCTCCCTTCACGCTTCACGAACAAAGGTCAGCTTGTCGCGGTCCTTATGCACGCCCGGGAAGGCAAGTAGTTTGTTGTGCATCACCACATAGATACCCGGTTCGACAAAAGTGGCCGCGAACAGCGCCTCGGTCACGTTCTGGGTAGCGTCGGAATCCCGGAATTCATAGGGCCGCATGGCGCCGGTAAAGATGACCGGACAGCGCGGCTTCTTGATTTCCCGGTAAAGCAGCTCGGCGGTCTTTTCCAGGGTATCCGTGCCGTGCAGAATGATCACGGCGTCCGCATGCTGCATGGACTGCCGGGTGATATCCAGCACAATACCGCGGTCGATATCGTTCATATCCAGGGAATCCTTAAAGATCACATTCCGCTGACTGATGCTCAGTTCCGGCAGACGCAGGCCGTCGAGGATTCTGGACAGGATAGAATGCTGATTGGTCAGAATACCCGTGTGCTCGTCATAGGTTTTTTCAATCGTTCCGCCCGTGGTAATAAAGGTAATTTGTTTCATGCCTTCCCCATTTAGCGTTTCATGGATTTTACGGAGATTTCGCTTTATCATTCAAGTAAAATCAGCATTTTAGGGCACTTTTGACATTCTGCGGAAAGCGGCACTAATTTTTGCAGGACTTGTATCGGAAAGGGTATCCTGCTGATATTTTATTGCTTTAAAGGGTGTCCGCCCGAAGTAAAACAAATGTGGAGAGACATCGCAGAGAGGGGATTTTTCGGATTGCGTCAATGGGATTAAAATTAATTGACTCAATGAGATTAAAATTAATTGATTCAATGAGAATGAATTTGATTGCGTCAATGAGAATGAATTTGATTGCGTCAATGAGAACGAATTTAATTGAATCAATGTGACTGAACTTAATTGACGCAATGGAATCGGGTTCGATTGAATCAATAAGATCAGATGCAATTGAATCAATGCGATTCCGCACCCACCCAAGCAATCTGTCTTCCTCCGAAACTTGCTTTTACTTTCTCAAAAATTTATCCTATATTTATGTCTTGTATCTTGACTGCGGTATCGCTGCGCCCGCCTTTTGCGGGGCAGTTCGTAAGTCCACCGTTTCGCTTGAAGGAGCCCCTATGAACCCTCTCGCTACAGCCCTGAACGACCGGCTTCAGGAGATCGCCCCCTTTCTCTTTCGCGTCCTGTCCCGCAAAGGAAAGGAATCCTATTTCCCCAAAAGCGGGATTCTGGCACAAAGTATGGAGGCCAGGGAAACCGCCATCAACGCCACCATCGGCATTGCACTGGAAGATGACCGCTCGCCCATGCATCTGGATGCCATCGGACAACGCGTTCACCTGGATCCGAAGCGGGTGTTCCCTTATGCCGGATGCAGCGGATTGCCGGAACTTCGCCAGCAGTGGAAAAAACTGCAATTGGAAAAAAATCCCGCACTGGCCGGCAAAACCACCAGTTTGCCCGTCGTGACCTGCGCTCTGAGCCATGGGCTCAGCATTGTTTCCAAACTTTTTCTCGATCCCGGCGATACGGTGATCATTGCCGATAAGTACTGGGGCAATTACAATATGCTGGTCCAGGAACGCCTGGACGTGCACTTTGACCTTTATCCTTTTTTCGCCGGCGAAGGCCTGAATCTTGCCGGACTGCGGGAACGCCTGCAGGCCGCGGGGACCGGAAAGAAAGTCCTGATCATGAATTTCCCGAACAACCCGGCGGGTTATACGCCGACGAAGATCGAGATGCGGGAACTGGTCCAGCTGATCAAAGAAAGCGCCGAAGCCGGAAACGATATCGTGGTGATCTGCGACGACGCCTATTTCGGTCTGGTCTACGAAGCGGATGTGGACACCCAGTCACTCTTTGCCTATCTTGCCGGCCTGCATGAACGGGTGCTGGCGGTCAAGGTGGACGGACCGACCAAGGAAGATTATGTCTGGGGTTTCCGCGTGGGCTTTGTGACCTATGCTGCCGGAAAGAACCTGAGCGAAGAAGCGCTGCGCATTCTTGAAGACAAGACCGCCGGCGGGATCCGCAGCAGCATCTCCTCTTCGCCGCACATTTCACAGTCCCTGCTGCTGGAAGCCTTTGCCGATCCGGATTACGCCCGGGAAAAACGCGAAAAATATGCACTGCTGCAGTCCCGCTATAAAAAGGTCAAAGCGATCCTTGCCGCGAACCGGGAACGCTACGTACCCTATTTCCGGCCGCTTCCCTTCAATTCCGGCTATTTTATGTGCGTTGAGCTCGCGCCGGGACTGGACGGCAATGCGGTGCGCAGGACGCTGATCGAGCACTTTCAGACCGGCGTGATCTTTATCCGCGGCGTAATCCGGCTGGCCTATTCCGCGGTGCCGGAAACGCGGCTCGAAACCCTGTTCGAGAATCTGCGTGCCGCCTGTGAAATGAATCTTCACGCATAAAGGAAGCAATCATGGCAAGTATTTCCAATTTTCGCGATCCCGAAGAATTCAAACGCCTCAATTCCACCGGCCGCTGTATCCTGCAAACGGCCTTTTACGGGAATAACGTCGTTGCCGTCAATTCGGTATCCGAAGCCTATTCCCTGGCACGCCGTTCTCCGGGCACCATCGAACTCAGCGGCATGCCGGTCTATAAGCCCGAGGCTTCCGGACTGCCCGCCGATGCGAATGTACTGCTTTTCAATGACGGTAATGTGGTTGGACGCTGCGCGGCTGCCCGGCGGATCCTGGGCGAACCCGGCGTGGATCTTCCGCACTATGCGGGAAAACTGCGCGAAGCGGTGTACAATACCCGTTTCCGCAAGCTCTATCACGCTCAGACGCTGATCGGTCTGGACGAAGATTTTATGATCCGCGCACACCTGCTGATCCCGGAAGGACATGAAAATATTCTGCTGTCCTGGATGCTGAACTTTCAATATTTCAACGATACCTGGCGCGAGCGTTACCGGAACTCCCGCGAACTGCCCGAAGGGGATATCCTGGTTTTTTCAGACCCGGATTGGCAGCATCCGGAACATCCGCTGGGACTGACCTTTTTCGATGCGGAATATAACTGCGCGGCCCTGCTGGGCATGCGCTATTTCGGAGAACATAAAAAAGGAACACTGACACTTGCCTGGGGTGCCGCGGCACGTAACGGCTACGCCTCCTGCCACGGCGGACTGAAACGCTATAACCTTGCGGAGAATAAAAAATTTACCGTTGCGGTCTTCGGACTTTCGGGTTCGGGGAAATCCACCATCACCCATGCGCGGCATGCCGGAAAATACGACGTCAGCATCCTGCACGACGATGCCTTTATTATCAACACGGACAAAAAATACTCTATTGCACTGGAGCCGACCTATTTTGACAAGACGCAGGATTATCCCATGAACTGCGAGGACAACAAATATATCCTGACCCTGCAGAACAACGGTGCGGTGGAATATGCGGACGGCAGTGTCTGCGTGGTCAGCGAGGACCTGCGTAATGGCAACGGGCGTGCAATTAAGTCGGCGCTGTGGTCGCCGAACCGGCTCAACCGCATCAATGATCCCATTAATGCCATCTTCTGGCTGATGAAAGATCCCAGCATGCCGCCGGTACTTAAGCTGGAAGATCCTGCCCTTGCCTCGGCCATGGGCGCCACGCTGGCTACCAAACGCACCAGCGCCGAACGCCTGGCACCCGGTGTGGATCCCAATGCGCTGGTGGTGGAACCCTACGCCAATCCTTTCCGTACCTATCCTCTGGCCACCGACTATACGCGCTTTAAAAAACTTATCGAAGACGGTGTCGATTGCTATGTGCTGAACACCGGCTTCTTCCGGGAACAAAAGGTGCGGCCGCAGCATACCCTGGGCATTATTGAGGCCATTGTAGAGAAACGCGCGCACTTCCTTCCCTGGAAACCTTTCCTAATCATGAAGATCATGGATCTTCCGGAATTTGACTGCGATCTGGATAATCTCGCATACCGCAGTGAATTCATCGCGCGCTTTCAGGATCGCATCGCTTTTGTCAAATCCCGGGAAACGGAAAACGGCGGACGCGATAAACTGCCGGATGAAGCGTTGGCCGCATTGCAGGCTATCATCGC
>JAQULT010000073.1 GCA_028718545.1 Fidelibacterota bacterium
CCTTTCGGATTTTGTACAGCCGGGGAGAGTCGAACTCCCACACCCGAAGGCGCCAGAT
This sequence comes from Fidelibacterota bacterium, assembly GCA_028718545.1. GTDB lineage: Bacteria > Fidelibacterota > Fidelibacteria > Fidelibacterales > Fidelibacteraceae > M50B103. The sequence goes on from JAQULT010000073.1 coordinate 59, forward strand.
CCTAAGTCTGGTGCGTCTGCCAATTCCGCCACGGCTGCATCTTGTGACGGGCGAATATAGGGAAGCAGTGTTGAAAATACAACAGGAAATCAGTAGGCGGCTTCGGCTTTTTCTCCATTTAAAATTGCAACACCCGAAGATGTTCCGATCCTTGTCGCACCGGCTTTGATCATTGCCATGGCATCTTCAAAACTGCGCACGCCGCCGGAAGCCTTGACTTCCATGGCCTTGCCCACGGTTTCTTTCATTAGGCGAACATCTTCCACGGTAGCGCCGCCTTTCCCGAATCCCGTTGAGGTTTTGACAAAATTTGCACCCGCCTTAAGTGCCAGCTGGCAAGCCCGGACCTTTTCTTCCTGACTGAGCAGGCAGGTTTCAATAATAACCTTGACCGTTTTGCCTTCGGCGGCATGTACAACGGTCCGGATGTCGTTCAGTACAACCTCATCATCCCGGTCCTTCAAGGCTCCGATATTGATAACCATATCAAATTCATCGGCTCCGTCGACCAGAGCCCGCATAGTTTCGATCTCCTTAACCAATGAAAGCGATGCTCCGAGGGGGAATCCGATGACGGAAGCCACTTTTATACCGCTGCCTTTTAGTTTTTCAGCACAGTATGCCACATTGCAGGAATTGACGCAAACGGCGGCAAAACCGTAATCAAGGGCTTCTGTGCAGATCTTGTCCAGATCATTTTTACAGCTATCCGCTTTAAGCAGTGTGTGGTCGATATATTTTGCCAGTTCCATGTTAATGCTCCATGATAGTATTGATCTCTTCCAGAAATCGTTCACCCAGCCTGTCTGCCGCCTCGCTGTCCGGCGCTTCGCTATAAACACGAAGAATCGGCTCGGTATTGGATTTGCGCATATGCACCCAGCTGTCTGCAAAGCTTATCTTGAGTCCATCCTCGGTATTGCAGTTCTCCTTGGCAAATTTCACCTTCAGGGCAGACAGGATGATATCGGGGTCATTGTTTCCGATCGCGATCTTTTTCTTGACCATGCGAAATTGGGGCAGTGCGGCATATTTTTCGCTAAGAGGGCGCCGGTCTGTCGCCAGAAAATGCAGTACCATTGCTGCGCCGACGAGAGAATCCCTTCCAAGATGAGAATCTGGAGAGATGATACCGCCGTTCCCTTCGCCTCCGATCAGGGCTCCGGTCTCTTTCATCTTCTTGGCAACATTGATCTCACCAATGGGTGTCCGGATACATTCCGCACCGTATCGTTCCGCAATTTTGGAAACTGCCATGGTAGTGGAAAGATTGGTGACCACCCGGGGATTTGTGATCCGGGTCTGCGAAAGTACCACATCCGTTGCCATGACCAGTGTATACTCTTCAGACAGGTATTTCCCCTGTTCATCTACGACGGCCAGGCGGTCGGCATCCGGATCCACGGCCAGTCCCAGATCCGCCTTCTCTTCCTTAACCGCTTTTATCAGGTCCGCAAGGTTCTCGGGTAAAGGTTCGGGCGTATGCGGGAAATAACCGTCCGGAGTGCAATTCAGTTTAATGACCCTGCAGCCCAGTTTTTCCAGTATTGCGGGCAGGGCAAGGGAACCACCGCCGTTGACGGCATCGATCACGACCTTAAATTTACGTTTGCGGATGGCCTTGCTGTCAATATAAGGGATTTCCAGAACATTTTTGACATGCAGGTCAATGGCATCTTCCCGCTGCCGGTATTCCCCGAATTCCCCGGCAGCTTTATAGACTGCTCCGGATCTTTTCTTCAGTTCCAGGAGCGCCGTAACCTGCTCCGCATCAAGGAAAAGTCCGGTCCTGTCGATAAATTTCAGTCCGTTCCAGGGAAAGGGATTATGACTTGCAGTAATGGCAAGACCGGCACGGGCATTCCATTTTTCCGTCATCAGTTGTACTGTTGGAGTCGGGACAATACCGATGTCAATGACATCCAGTCCCATCCACTGCAGGGTTCTGGCGGCGATATCGGCAATAGCTTCTCCCGAGACGCGGGAATCGCGGCCCAGTACAATGCTGCCTTTTCCCGCCCATTGCCCGAAGGCTGCGGCATACTCTACGATCCGGAGCGGAGTCAGGCTGTCGCCGATGGTAGCCCGGATGCCGGAGATGGATTCGATAAGCATATTTTCTCCATGATTAGGTGTTTAATACACATTGTTAAAGATAGGGAAAATTGCGGGATATTGGAATAAAAAAGAACAGAGAGTCGGGAGAAGCGGTTTTGAATGATAAAAATGTCCGGCAAAAGTAATGCACAATAATTAAAAAAATATTCGTATATTTGACAGTTAGAGCTTCGCGATCAGCTGTGCACAAAAACACATAATATTGATGAATAAGGGAGAGAAAAAATGAAGAGAAACGCAAAGAATGTTCTTGTGGGCTTCGGAGTCCTTGGCTTATTGCTGGGCGCTTTTATCGGGTTTTTGTCACGTCCCTCATCGCCCATTGCCGGGCGGGTTTCTTTTATCGATACCCTGACACGGGGCGCATTCCTGGAGGGTGTGAATCAGGTCATGCTCAGTCTGGCCGAACGGTCCTTTGATATTATGCTGATCGGTGCGCTTATCGGACTGGTGGTCGGAGTATTGGCGGCCTATCTGATAAAGCGCTGAAATTATCCATATCAGTTAGTCCTTGCCGCTTAAGCGCGTTTAAATATATTTACTGCCTTCACGGACCGAAAGCGGATGCAGGGTGTGTTTTTTAATAAAAATACGTACCCACTCCGGATTGTTCTTGGAATACTCCCGCAGCGCCCAGCCGATGGCTTTGTTCAGAAAGAATTCTTTATTTGTGCAATTGTTCAGGATCGCTGTGGAAAGGAATTCCGTATCGGTTTCCGATTTATATTTAAGCTGAAAAAGAATGGATACGCGGCGGACCCAGAAGTCCGGATCCCGGATCCAGTCCCAAAGATATTCCTTCTTGCTTTCCGGGAAACGCAGATTGACCGATCCGACCAGCGGAGCGATGGAATCCACGGTATCCCACCATGACTTTGCGCAAATAAAGCTTTTCAAACGGGGAATATCGGTTTTGTGCAGATATTTTTGCATTTTCCCAAGATAATGGAGTGCCGTGTATTGGAACTCGCGCTCCGGAAGATCCCACAAACGCTGAACAAACGACCAATCGATATGTTCTTCCCGCCACTTTATTTTTATAAAAGGATCGCTGATTTGCAGGCGTTCGCTTTTCTGCATACCCAGAAAAGCGAACTGATGCCTCATATAGGCTTTCATCCCGGCGGCTTTTCCGGGATCGCGATGCGCATAAAGTGCTGTTGTCAGTGAATCGAAAAACGCATCCATTTGATTGTTACCTCATTTGAATGTTCGAAAATACATCTTCAGCGATCAAATAACAAGTTTCTTTGGCAGAAAGAAAAGGAATAAATTTATGAAACCTTTCATATTTCACTGTTATAAAGAATCTTTCATTCCTATATTCGCGCATGAAAGTTAAAACCGAACCCAGTTTGCCGGCACGCATTATTGCTGCAAATCTGCGTATGGCCGGAATTAAGCAAAAGACTTCTTTTCTTCAGCAATATATGAAGGAATTGAGCAAAAAACGTCCCGTCCGGCCTCCGAAGATCCTGGAGAAACGCATCGATATAAGCTGTGAAATGTTCATGGGCAGAAATGTTTGGTCGCTCTCTGCAAAAGAATCCCTGTGTTGTCAGCGCATCCTTTATCTGCACGGTGGCGCCTATGTAGTGAATTTTACCTTGCCGCACTGGCTGTACATGGCGGCCCTGGCAGAACATTTACATGCGGTGGTCATCGCACCCGATTATCCGCTGGCTCCCGAGCAACACGCAAGCGATGTATTTGCCATGATGCTTCCGTTGTATGAAAAAATCATCCGGGAATGCGGGAAAGAGAACCTGAGTATTATGGGCGATTCCGCAGGCGGCGGAATGTCCCTGGCACTGACCCAGCAGCTCCGTGATCGTGCGCTTCCGCAACCGGCACATATCATGCTGCTTTCACCCTGGCTGGATATCACCATGTCCAATCCCAAGATCACTCAGGTCGATAAGGATGACCCCATCCTCAATATAAAGGGATTGATCGAATCGGGTAAACAGTATGCGGGGGAGATTGACCGGCGGGACCCGCGGGTCAGCCCCATTTACGGTTCACTCAAAGGACTTGCACCGATAACGCTGTTTATCGGTACTGCGGATATTCTTCTTCCCGATTGCAGGAAATTGAAGGTTAAAGCACAGTTTGAAGAGCACCCCATTGCCTATTACGAATACGAGGGCATGCTGCATGACGGAATGCTCTATCCGATCCCGGAAGCCCGGGATATCCGGGACAAGATCGTGGATATTCTTCGCTGTGCTCAGGTCTGATCCGCTTCCGGAAATTAATTTTCCCTTAACGATGAAATACGGGTTTGGAATACAGGGGTATTTGTTTACATTACTG
>JAQULT010000074.1 GCA_028718545.1 Fidelibacterota bacterium
GCTTTGATATTTTTATCGTTTATCCAGCCTACGCCAAGGCTACGGTGCACAGGTGCCTGTTCCGTACTTGACATTAATAAAAGCAAAAACGCGCTCGTCTTCGGATGGGGGCTTTTTTTAGTTATGAGTTATGGGTTATATAGACTATTCCACATATTCGATCCCGCATCCGCGATTTTTCCGATCAGAAAATTCGCTGAGAACGCGTAAAAAAATGTCGAAGCGGAAGCGCAGCGGAGCATCCGGCATTTTAGCGGGTGAAGCGGATTTTCAGGAAAAATGCGGGAGCGGGGGCCTTTCTTTTGTTTCTTTTCTTTGGGCGGCAAAGAAAAGAAAGGAGAATGTGGCATTTATTTTGTGCGCATCGGCATTGATTATGCAATTCAGGTGCAGAAGATCGCGTTGATGAAATAAAAATGAATGTCGAGTCGTCTAGTCGTTTAGTCGTCGAGACCTTCTAAATAAAGTCCCTTCTTGTTGAAAGATGCGAAGGGATTTTTCTTTGGTTATGGGTTATTTGGTTCAATGCTCAAGGTTCCAGGCTCAAGGTTCCAGGCTCAAGGTTCCAGGCTCAAGGTTTTCCGCCGCTCCCATACTCCCATACTCCCTTGCTCAACCGCCCCTCCTGCGTCATCCCGGAAAATGATCCGGCGCGGGATCTCTGCGGGTATACGCTTGCTGAGGAAACATCTTTGCCAAAATCTCGGTGAGATTCTGAAACAAGTTCAGAATGACGGTTTTTTGGTGTTTTTTATGGTCGCGCCTGATCTATCAGAGCTTCGGTCGGCAAGCAACACTCAGTGCTCCAACCTTCGCCAAGGCTTCGGCTGACAGGCAGTGCCCAATGCGTTCATCGTTGGCGTCTCCGCCTCCTTTTCAAAGGGCTGCGGCGCGCAGGCATCGTTAAAATTTTTCTTGCAGACATTTTAATAATGTCTTAACTTTATATTAATATTTGATAATTGCGGGGTTCTTACGCGCGAATTTCATTAAAATCGCTTGCGGTTTCCCGGATCGTTCTGATCGGGAAGCTTTTGGTATTCCTGCATAAAATGAAAGGGACAGAGATGAAAAGATCTTTTGTGATTCTGATATTGCTTTTATTGACTTCCTTTTTGACCGCACAGACGGCCGTGGCGCCGGCGGCGGGAGACGGCTCGGAAACGGATCCTTATCAGATCGCCAGCCTGGACAACCTCTACTGGATCGCGGCGGGTAATGATGTGGTGCCCTCACCGGATATGAGCACCCGGCAGAGCAGTCACTATATTCAGACCGCCAATATCTATGCTGATGAAACGCTCATCTGGTTCCCGGCTTATATTAATTACATTTACGATATCGATGAATACGGCGATACGATCAACACGACCATGGAGTATGGCCCCTGTGAAGGCTGGCTGCCGATCGCGAATTTCAGCGGCAGCTACGACGGGAACGGCCATACGATCAGCAATCTGTATATTAACAGGCCATACCAGAGTTCTGTTGGATTTTTCAGCTTACTGTTAACGGGGGCAACGGTAACAGATATAGGACTGCTAAACTGCGATATCACCGCGGGTTCTCAAAGCGCCGCCCTTGTGTATGATTCCTATGCCGACATTACGAATGTCTATGTCACCGGCACGATGCAAGTGAATTCCGGCAGCGGGCTGGTAGCTATAAACCGCGGTCTGATCGTGGATTCCTACAGTGAGATCAATATCAGCACACCTTCGGGTGTGGATTTTTCCGCCGGCGGTCTGGTATTTTTTAACTCGGGAACGATCCGTTCATCCTATGCCAGCGGCAATGTGCTGGTCAACGGCAGCGGTTCGGGTGCGGGTCTTGCTGTGAAAAATTACGGTACGATCGAAGATTGCTATACTACCGGAAACGTGGATGCACGCTGGGGTGCCTGGTTCGGTTTTAGCGGCGGACTCGTATCGGAAAATAACGGCTTTATAGAACGGTCTTTTACCGAAGGTGATACATACGGAGCGACCTTCACCGGCGGACTTTGCGCCTATAACAATTCAAGCGGTTATATTCGCGAATGTTATGCAAACGGGAATGTGACCGATGTTGTTGCATCAAACTATAATTGCAGCGGCGGACTGGTGGGCTGGAATAATGGAACGGTCACTGATTCCTATGCCCGCGGAACGGTCCAGCTGCTTTATGCCACCAGCGGATCATATTACCCCGCGGGTTTTGTCGGACATAACGAAAACGGCGTGATCGACCGCTGTTTTTCAACGGGCTATGTGAATTTTAACGACGGTCTCAAAGGTTTTGCCGCGCGAGTCGTTGAGGGTCTGAACTATGAAATGAACGGCAATTTCTGGGATATCGAGACCAGTCAGCAGGGTGGCACGGCCGGCGGAGCGACCGGCGCGTTAAGCTCGCAAATGAAAACCCCCGGCACCTTTGTAACCGCCGGCTGGGACTTTGCGGGCACCTGGGGCATGGATCCCCTGATCAATGACGGTTATCCCTGCCTGCTCTGGCAGCATCCCGAGGCGGCCATTGCTTCGGCGCCGCTCTTTTTCTCGGAATACATCGAAGGGACTTCCAACAACAAAGCGCTGGAGATCTACAACGCCAGCGAAACGGACACCTTTGCGCTGGATTACTTCAGGATCATTATCGCCCAGAACGGCGGCGGCTGGAGCACGCATCATAATTTTCCCGCCGGCGCTTTGCTGGGACCCGGCGAAGTCTGGGTCATGATCGCCGATGAACTGGATTCCTCGCTTTTTCCGTACACAAATGCCGATGAAATTATTGCCTGGTCTGCCGATAGTCCCGTGCATTTCAACGGCGATGACGCCCGCGGACTGGAATATTCGCCGGACGGCGGTACCACCTGGTACCTGATCGACGTCTTCGGCGATCCCAACAACGATCCCGGCGATTACTGGCTTGTCGACGAGGGTTCGACACAGGATCATACGCTGCTCCGCAAAGCCTATGTTACACAGGGCAAGACCGTCTGGGAAGGCGGAAGCGGAAGCAGTTCGGAATGGCTGGCCTGTCCCGTCAACACCTTTGACTATCTGGGTGAACATCCTTCCGTGATCGTGCCCGATGATCATGCTGTCACCTTTACCGTTGATATGAGCACTTATCCCGGTTTCAATCCGGACGGCGCCGCGCCTTTTATTACCGGGTCCTTCTTTAGCTGGGCGGCTCCCGGAGATCTTGCGGAACAGCAGACCATGGCCTGGACCGGCGAGGATCTGCTCTACAGCAAGACCCTGCAGCTGACACCCGGAACGCATCAGTACAAGTATTTTATGGGCGCGGGCTGGGAAGGCGGCGAATGGGCCGGCAATCCCAACCGGCAGATCGATGTTTCCGCCGAAATGTTGGTCATGGATACCTGGGGACAATTGCCGCCGGCGGATGACGATGAGATCCTTTCCGGCGGAACGGGAACCGTGGAAGATCCCTATCTGATCGCCACGGCGCAGGATCTGGACAGCGTCCGCCATTATATGGGCGAAGGCGTCTATTTCCGGCAAGTCTCCGATATCGACCTGGGCGTCTCTCCCTGGAACGACGGCGAAGGCTGGCTGCCGATCGGGACTTATCCCGAACCGGACGCTCCCTTTACCGGTTATTACGACGGCAACGGATTTGCCGTGCAGAACCTGACAATGAGCAGTACGGCGGCCGGTTATAAAGGTCTGTTCGGCGCCAATGGCGGCACCATCATTGCCCTGCGCGTCGAAAACGCCGCCATCAGCGACCATGGCAGCCGCTGCGGAATTTTGGCGGGGATGAATATGGGCAATATCGAGCACTGCAGCAGCAGCGGCACGATCTCCACGGACCATGCCGGCGGCCGCATCGGCGGACTCTGTGCCTGGAACAGCGGGCTGATCGCGTCCTGCTTTTCAACGGCGGATGTGACCCTGTTCGACACCGAGGGCTCCGAAGGCGTTGCCGGCGGACTGCTGGGTTCGAACATGGGCATCGTCGGCAATTGCTATGCTGCCGGAACCGTGAACGGCACCTACCGCACGGGCGGACTCGTCGGGCAGAGCGGCGGAAATATTACGGAATCCTACGCCGCGGGGAATATGGTCTCGGGCTATATTTCATCCGGCGGACTGGTGGGTCTGCAGCAGGGCGGACTGATCGCCAACTGCTACGCCACAGCGGATGTCGAGGCTTCTTCCTATAACAGCGGCGGACTGGTTGGTATTCTGCTCCATGGCGATATCAGCGATTCCTACTCCCTGGGCGAGGTTTACGGACACGCAAATGCGGGCGGACTTGCCGGGTAC
>JAQULT010000075.1 GCA_028718545.1 Fidelibacterota bacterium
ACGAAATCGCCAAAAAGCCGGGATCATTGCATCTTTCTTCTCCAACCGTCAGCGGAGTCACACTCGGCGAACGCATTTCCGGAGCGGTCATCAGGGATACCGAAGTTATCCGTCCGCTCGAAAATGCCTACAGCAGCAGCGGCGGCCTGTCCGTACTTTACGGAAATCTGGCACCGGAGGGCGCTGTGGTCAAATATGCCGGTGTGGCTCCGTCCATGCGGGTCTTTGAAGGCCCGGCCGTGATCTTTGAATCCCAGGAAGCTGCCTGCGAAGGGATCCTGGAAGGCGCGGTAAAACCGGGTGATGTCGTGGTGATCCGCTATGAGGGACCCAAAGGCGGACCCGGGATGCAGGAGATGCTCTCCCCTACTTCATACATTATGGGACGCGGACTCGGTGAGAGCGTGGCGCTTATCACCGACGGGCGTTTTTCCGGCGGCACCCGCGGCGCCTGCATCGGCCATGTCACTCCGGAAGCCGCTGCCGGCGGACCTATTGCTCTGCTGCGTAACGGCGACCGCATCGCCATCGATATCCCCGCCGGCACGCTGGATGTACGCCTGAGCACTGCGGAATTACAACAACGCCGCAAGCGCTGGAAAGCTCCGCCTCCGCGCATCGATCACGGCGCGTTGGGGCGTTACGCACAACAGGTACAAAGCGCCGCCAACGGTGCGGTGGTCAATATAAAATGAGGATGATATGAAAGGTTCGGACATTATTCTGGAGGCCCTGAAAAAAGAGGGCGTATCGACGATCTTCGGATATCCCGGCGGTGTGGTGATCCCGCTGTTCGACGCGCTGTACCACGACAGGGAACTGCGCGTGATCCTGAACCGGCACGAACAGGCCGCCGTGCATGCCGCGGACGGTTTTGCGCGTTCCACCGGGAAGGTCGGCGTCGCACTGGTCACCTCCGGTCCGGGAGCGACGAACACCATTACCGGCATTGCCACCGCCAAGCTGGATTCCGTTCCGATCGTGGTGATCAGCGGCCAGGTAAAAAACGATTTTATCGGGACGGACGGATTTCAGGAGGTCGATATGAGCGGGCTTACCCGTCCGGTCTGCAAGCACAGTTACCTGGTTTCCGATATCAGGGACCTCGGACGGGTATTTAAAGAGGCTTTTTACATCGCACAGAGCGGCAGACCCGGCCCGGTTTCCATCGATATTCCCACCGATGTGATCACCGCAAGCATGCGGAATTATCAATATCCCGATAAAGTGGAGCTTCCCGGCTACAAACCCACCATCGCGGGAAATCCGCGGCAGATCAAAAAACTCGCTCATGAGATCCAGAACGCGGAAAAACCCCTGTTTTACACCGGCGGCGGCATAGTTGCCTCCGGCGCGGAGAAGGAGCTTCTGGAAATTGTGGAACTGACCAATATCCCCTTTGTATCGACACTGATGGGACTGGGCAGCGCTCCCGCCGATCATCCGCTGTTCCTGGGCATGCCGGGGATGCACGGGCGTTATGCCGCCAATCATGCCATGATGCAGTGCGATCTGCTGATCGCCGTGGGCGCGCGCTTTGACGACCGCGTTACGGGCGACATTTCCCGTTTTGCACCGAACGCCCTTATCGCGCATATCGATATCGATCCCGCGGAGATCGGAAAGAACGTCCATACCGAGATCCCGGTCGTCGGAGACGCGAAACACGTTCTGAGCTCCCTAAAACTCCTGCTGAAGCATCGCGAATCCAACGGCTGGTGCAAGGCGGTACTGAAATGGAAAGAAGAAACGCCGCTTGCATACCGGCAAAAAGAAAACGAAGTCTCGGCACCACAATATGTCATTGAAAGCATCAGCAGGCTGGCAGACGAGGATGCCGTCATTGCGACCGATGTCGGGCAGCATCAGATGTTCGCCGCACTGTATTACAAGCACCGGAAACCGCGCTCGTTCCTTAGCTCCGGCGGACTGGGTACCATGGGCTTCGGATTGCCGGCGGCCATGGGAGCGGCGGTGGCAAATCCCGAAAAACAGATCATCGCCATTTGCGGTGACGGCGGTTTTCAAATGAACATCCAGGAACTTACGACCTGCGCGCTGAACAATATTCCGGTCAAGGCGGCCGTCCTGAACAACGAATATCTCGGGATGGTCCGCCAATGGCAGGATATTTTCTGGAACAAGCATTATTCCAAGGTCTGTCTGCGCCAGCGCAGCGATTGTCCGCCCAACTGCAAGGGACCGAATTCCCAATGTCCGGAAAAATATTTTCCCGACTTTGTCAAAGTCGCCGAAGCGAACGGCGTCAAAGGCCTGCGCGCAGAAACCAAAGAACAGGTCGAGTCGGTCCTGAAAGAAAGTTTCGCACATCCGGGCCCGGTTGTCATGGAATTCCTGGTGCGCAAAGAAGAAAATGTCTATCCCATGGTCCCGGCCGGCAAGGCCATTGACGAGATCCTGATGGGTGACGAAAGGGTGCTGATATGAAAGAAAAACACACCATCCGCATGAAAGTGGTCAATACCGTCGGTGTGATGGCACGGATCACCGGACTGATCTCCCAGCGCGGTTACAACATTGACAATATCATTGCCTCGCCCTCGGAAGATCCGAATATTTATACCGTCCATTTGGTTTTGACTGAGACTGAGGAAAAGATCGAGCAGATCAGCAAGCAGCTCAACAAACTCGTGGATGTGATCAAGGTCACGGATATTTCGCATAACAAGAATTACATTGTCCGTGAATTTATTATGGTAAAGATCAGCAGCAATAAAAACCGCAGCGACCTGCTGCAGCTCATTGAACTTTTCGAAGCCAAGATGCTGGACCTGGCAGCTCATTATCTCGTCGTCAGCATGACCGGCTCACCGCGAAAGATCAGGCGTTTTCTGGAAGCGGTGCATCCCTTTGGCATTATGGAGCTGGACCGCAGCGGCGAATTCGCAGTTAAGGATGTATAAGATAACTTACTAATTTTCAAGGAGAATGAAGATGTCACTTAAAATGTATTACGACAAGGATTCCGATCCGGAAGTATTGAAATCCAAGACCATTGCTATTGTCGGTTACGGTTCTCAGGGACACGCGCAGGCGCAGAATCTGCGGGACAGCGGCTACAAGGTGCTGATCGCGGAACTGCCGGGAACGGCGAATTACGAACTGTCCCTCAAGCAAGGTTTCAAACCGATGAGTGCCGCCGAAGCGGCGGAAAAGGCCGATGTGGTGCAGATCCTGCTCCCGGATGAGATCCAGAAAAAGGTTTACGAATCCGCGATCGCCGACAAGATGCTTCCGGGCAAGGCGCTGGTATTTTCTCACGGTTTCAATATCCACTACAAGCAGATCCTGCCGCCCGCCGGTGTTGATGTATATATGGTCGCTCCCAAAGGTCCCGGCCACCTGGTCCGCCGCCAGTATACACAGGGATTCGGCGTTCCCTCCCTGATCGCCATTCATCAGGACAGCAGCGGAAAAGCGCATGAAATGGCGCTGGCGCATGCCTGCGGTATCGGAGCGGGCCGTGCCGGAATCGTTGAAACCAGTTTCCGGGAAGAGACCGAAACGGACCTCTTTGGCGAACAGGTCGTACTCTGCGGCGGACTTACGGAACTGATCCGTGCCGGTTTCGATACATTGGTCGAGGCGGGCTACAAGCCGGAAATGGCCTACTTTGAATGCCTGCATGAGGTCAAACTGATCACGGACCTGATCTACGAGGGCGGCATCGCCAATATGCGGAGTTCCATTTCAGATACCGCCGAATACGGTGATCTGACACGCGGACGTCGCATCATTACGCAGGAAACACGAGAGGAAATGCAGCATATCCTCACCGAGATCCAGGACGGTACTTTTGCCAAAGAATGGATCAGCGAGAACAAGCATGGCCGGCCGGTCTATAACAAGCTCAAGGAACAGGATGCGCGGCATCCCCTGGAAAAGACCGGTACAAAGCTGCGGGAAATGATGAGCTGGCTGAAGGGAAAAGATTGACTCAATGGATAAGAAATGAATTGAGTCAATTGAGAGAATATTAATTGACTCAAATGGGAGAAATTTATTTGAGTCAATTAAGGAAAAACAAATTGATTCAATCGGAAACACTATATTTGATTCAATTTGAAAATAATAATCGAATCAATGCTTCAATACCGGATTGACGCAAATGGAATTAAGCGATAACCATGAACAAAAAAACCAAAATTTACATCTTTGATACCCTGCTCAGAGACGGCACCCAAAGCGCAAAGATCTCCTTTTCACTTGAGGATAAACTGCGGATCGCCGAAGAGCTGGACCGCTTCGG
>JAQULT010000076.1:0-2443 GCA_028718545.1 Fidelibacterota bacterium
AGTAAAGAGGACATATAAATGAAAAAGATCATCGCAGTCCTGCCCGGCGACGGGATCGGTCCGGAAGTAATGGCGGAAGCCCTGAAGGTTCTGGATCGCATTCAAGAAAAGTACGCTGCTGCTTTTGAATATGAACACGCGCTTGCCGGTGGTGCCGCCTGGGACAAACACGGCGAGCATTTGCCGCAGGAAACCCTGGATATCTGCCGGCGCAGCGATGCTATCCTCTTTGGATCGGTGGGCGGAGCCGTCAGGGATCAGCATCAGGCCAAATGGGCGCGTGCGGAGGTCAATTCGCTGCTCGGTCTCCGGAAAACCTTCGGCCTTTACGCCAACCTGCGACCGGCCAAACTTTACCCTGCGCTTGCCTCTGCCTCTCCCCTGCGTGCCGATACGGCGAAAAAGGGCTTTGATATCCTGGTGGTTCGCGAGTTGACCGGGGGCATTTATTTTGGCGAACCCAAAGGCCGCCGCGGCGAAGCTGAAAGCGAATCGGCTTTCGATACCATGATCTACAGCCGCGCGGAGATCAAACGTATCGCGCATATTGCCTTTCAGGCGGCGCGGACACGCAGAAAAAAAGTGACTTCCATCGACAAGGCCAATGTGCTGACGACCATGGTGTTCTGGCGGGAAGTGGTGGAAGAGGTCGCAAAGGAATATCCGGATGTCACCTGCGAGCCCATGTACGTCGATAACGCCGCCCAGCAGCTTACGCTGCGGCCTTCGCAGTTCGACGTGATGCTTTGCGGGAATATGTTCGGCGATATTTTATCCGACGAAGCGGCGGCCATTACCGGTTCTCTGGGCATGCTGCCCAGCGCCAGCCTGACGGAAAACGGGTTCGGAATGTTCGAACCGGGCGGGGGCTCCGCTCCGGATATCGCCGGCAAAGGCATTGCCAATCCCATCGCCCAGATCATGAGCGCCGCCATGATGCTGAAATACAGTTTCGGCATGAACGATGCTTACGATGCTGTTGCCAGGTCCGTTGAGACAGTGCTTGATGCGGGTTACCGCACGGCGGATATCCGGCAGATGGGATGCAAAACGGTCGGAACGGAAGAAATGGGCAGCCGCATCGCCGACAGGATTATTTCTCAGACAGGATAAACCGGTTTTTTAGACAGGATAACAGGATATACCGGATTGTTTTCAGACAGGATCATCCCGAAGGGATCCCTATGGGACAGGATATACCGGATTGTTTTCAGACAGGCCCCCCCCCAGGGGTCCCGACGGGACAGGATTAGCAGGATTTTATTGAAAATTACATCAACATGACGCATCGATCCGTCTGCTCCGCCGGTTAACGGATTTGTATGAAAGGCAGTCTTAACCTCAACCTAACCTACGTTTAATTCCTTATACTCGATTAAGATATGCTATTTTAATCGTTTAGCATCCTTCCAAAAATAATTTAAAAAAATATTTGTTTCTAATTTGTAATTCTTAAATTATGTAAGTAAACATAAGGATCATCAAATGCGGCTGCATCGGGTCGCTGATAAGGGTTGTCCTTGTTTTGTAACCTTGTTCCCCGGAATGAGGTTTTTTGTTCATAAAAGAAAAATGGGAAAGGAATTGCCATGAAAACGAAGCGGTTTTTTTCGAAGCTTTTCCTCGCTATTCTGTGTCCGCTGCTTATTTGTTATGCGCAGGAATTTATCTGGGCTTCCGGCGTAAAAGGATCGGCGAGACCCTATCATATTGCCACGGACACACAGGGGAATTCCTATATTGCCGGACAATTCTACGGCAGCATTTCCTTTACGGACTCACTCACCTTGTATGGCAGGGGTTCGCAAGATATTTTTATTGCCAAATATGCCGCGGACGGGAGTTTTCTCTGGGGCAGAAGCGCCGGCGGAGGCGGCTGGGATTCGGGAGAAGGGATCGGTGTTGATGAGGAGGGTAATATTTACGTGACGGGATATTTCGAAGAAAACGGCATTTTCGAAAATGATACGATTCAGAGCACTTCCTTTTATTACTGGGATGTATTCCTTGCAAAATACAATTCCGAAGGTGCTCTGATGTGGGTAAGGCAAGCCGGCGGCACCGACGATGACTGTGGGGCGGCCCTGACCGTCAAGAACGGAAATATCTATATCGCCGGTACGATCATCCGGATGGCTTTCTTTGATGACGATACCTTGTATTGCGGTTATGACGTTTGGAGTGAAGATATATTTGTGGCCTGCTATTCCCCCGGCGGAGATTGCATGTGGGCGAAACTGGGAGCCGGGGACAAACGGGATTACGTCAACGATATCCATGCCGATCCAAACGGAGATATCTATATCACCGGAACGTTTACTTCAGGAACTTTGACATTCGGATCAACGGATATTTTTCGTTCCGCAGGATCAATGTACGTTGCCAAATTTAATCCAAACGGCGATCTTGACTGGGCAAGGGCGAACGGTACAAGTTCGTATGT
>JAQULT010000076.1:2543-4142 GCA_028718545.1 Fidelibacterota bacterium
TTCAGTTACCTCTCCGTTTCGGAGATCGATACCGCTTCCGCGCTGCTTTCTGCGGTGATGAATCTTCCCGGGAACCCCACTCCCAGTGATCACGGTTTTTGCTGGAACAGCAGCGGGAATCCCGTAAAGGAAGATGCGCATGTCTCACTGGGAGCACGAGACAGTGCGGGTGCTTTTCAGTCACAGATCAGCGGCCTTGATCCGAATACCCGCTATTATGTCCGCGCGTATGCAGTAAACAGTCTGGGAACCTCCTACAGCGATGAAATGGAATTCAGCACACTGGAATCCGGCATAAAAAGTATTCCCCTTCATTTCTATGTAAAACAGAATTATCCCAATCCCTTTAATCCCCTGACCCGTATTGCTTACGGCCTCCCCCGCCCGGCGGATGTTTGTATCCGCATTTTCGATGTCCGCGGGAATATGCTCCGGGAATGGGATCTCGGATTCCGGGAAGCGGGACATTATGCTGTCGATCTGGAGGGTTCTGACCGTTTTGGGAATGCGCTACCCAGCGGTGTCTATCTTTACAGTATTGATGCGGGTGATTTTCGGGATACCCGGAAGATGCTGCTAATGAAATAGGTATAATACACGAATATACGAATGTACGAATGTAAAGACTTGACTCAAGTTTACTTAAAAAAACAAAATTGAATTTTCAGGGGCAGGATATCAGTATTCGTCCCCATTTTTTTGGAACGGGAATATTCGGATCCTTAAAGATCGTTTCGCTGATCAGATCAATATAAGGTCTTTTCAGCCATTTACGTCCGTTGAATCGGTATTCTTCTTCCCCGTTGTTGATCACTACAATGCATTTTTCTTTCCGATAGCTGCGCTCAAAGATCAAAACGCCCTTTTCGTCATCCGTCAGCAGCGTTTTATACGAGCCAAGCTGTAAGGCTTTGTTATTGTTCCGGATGGCGATCATTTTTCTGTAATGTTCCAGCAGGTAACGGTTGACTTCCACGGTATCCGGCGCATGAAGAGATCCGTCGGGCTTATAAACCTCATCGTCATAAACGATATCCTCCCAGATCATCGGTTTCCGGCAGTCCGGGTCGTTGCTGCCCCACATACCGGCCTCATCACCGTAATAGATCATGGGGGCGCCCACATAGCTCATTTGCATAATGACGAACAGTTTTTGCAGGGCAATGTCCTCGGCCTGCGGCTTGCGGGTTGAATATTCCGGATTATTGGCGGCATTGGAGGCATTGAAATAGTATCCCCAGTCCCGGAAATTCCCGATCCCGCGCCCGCGGTTCACAATATGCGAGCCGATGCGGTTGGCATCGTGACTGCCAAAGAGATTCTGGGACGCGTACGCCACGCCCGGCGGATACAGTTCCCGGAGTTCCCGGAGCTTTGCGTCATATTCGGATGCCGTGATGCGGCTGCTGTCTACGTTGAAAAAGAACTCCGCCGATGCAAAGGCAAAATTGTAATTCATCTCTCCGTCGAACTCGTCGCCCTGCATGTAGGGTTTGACCTTTTCCGGCTTATCCACGATCTCGGCGGTCAGATAGGCCTCCGGATTGATCAACCGGACATGCGTACGGAACTGCTTCCAGAAAGGATGTCCGATACAGA
>JAQULT010000077.1 GCA_028718545.1 Fidelibacterota bacterium
ACTGCCGGTACAGGTCTTCTGCAGATGCGGCCCGCGTAGCACGAACCGTGGCGTAGATCCCGCCGCCCTTTTTTTGGATCTCCTGATAGCGCATGCCCTGCAGGCGGTACTGCAGTTCATGGGCGCGGGAACCGGCGTGCACCAGATGTGTGTGACAGTCCACAAAACCGGGAAGGACCAGCTTCCCTTCCGCATCGATCACCTTGTCTGCTTGATAGGTTTTATTCCCGCCTTCAAAAATGTCGACGATCGTTTCGCCCCTAACGGCAATGCAGCCGTTCCTGATCTCGCCCTGCGGCGAGATCGTCAGTATGTGCGCATTTTTAATGATCAGGTCAGCCGATCGCATGGGTCAGTTTCTCCTCCGCAAACAGCGTAAGTTTGGCGGCTTTGCTTTCCACGGCGTCCATTGTTTCCTTTGCCGTTTTCAAGATACTTTCACGTTTTTTCGGATCGTCCAGTGAAGGCAGATTGATCAGGATATTGTAATAGGCTCCCCAGGCGGCGGCCTGTGTCTGCCTGACGCCTACGGTGGCGTCGGAGAGCGCGTTTTGATTCCCTTTTTTCAGAACAAATTCCGCCGTTTTGAGAATATCCGGACATAATTTCAGCGTGTCAAGCGGAATATTGACCGCGCTCAGCACCGCGCGCTGTACGACAGCATCGCGTCTGGCCTTTTCATCGTCACTTTTTTTCGGCAGGCGCAGGGCCTGCATCCAGGCATTGAAGGCCGCGGTGTCCTCGTCGATCAGCGACAAGGCACGCATCTTCAGGCGCTGGGCATAGCGGCCGGCGTTTTCCATGTCCTCGCGGACGTTCTCGTAATTCATATTTTCAAAGGTCAGATTCGCGACCATGGCCGCAAGTCCGGCCGCTAATGCCGCATTCAATGCCGCCACCGATCCGCCGCCGGGTGCGGGCGCATTCGAGGACAACAGGTCCGTAAAATCGTTCACGGACAGATGCTTCAGCTGGCCTTTCTCGTTTTTCAAGGCGTATTCCACGATGCGTTTCTGCGGATCGAAGGGGGAGGTATCCGCCAGTCCCAGGGAGCGGACCGCACAGTAAATGATCTCTTTTTCCGGACAGGCGGTGGAGGTGCCCTGCAGTTTTAAATAATGTTCGCCGGCATCCAGCATAGCCTGCAAGGGCGCCAGTCCGATCAGCTCGGAACCCGTGACGCGCAAGCCCTTCTTTTCGGCTTCCTTGACCACCGTGTCAAAGGCCGTATGCAGCCCGGTGATATCAAAACGGTGCAGGTTCATCGTGATCTGCGCATAGCCGTATTCCTCGATGTACCAGCCGCCCGCCTGGCAGAATTTCAGCTTGCCGGGCACCTTGACGGTAACGCCGTTCTTGTCTTTGACGATCTGTCCCTTCGCATCCCGTTTGGCGCGGCCGGAAGAACGGATCGTCATCGCGATATCCTGGGCGGCTTTGAGATCTCTGGTATTCAAATTGATATTGTAAGCCAGCATGAACGCGCGGGCGCCGACGGCTGTAGCTCCGGACTTCGGCAAAAAGACCGGCTCGCCGAAATCGGGCGCAAAATCGGGGTCCTTGAGTTTTTCTTCCAGGGCTTCGTACTCGCCCTTGCGGATGTCCGGCAGATTGTAACGGTCCTTGCGCTGTGCCGCTTCGCCGTAGAGATAGACAGGAATGCCGGTGGCTTCGTTGATGCGTTTGCCCAATACTTTGGCCAGTTCCACACATTCTTCCATGGTGATATTCGAGACCGGGACCAAGGGACACACATCCGTCGCGCCCATTCTGGGATGCGCACCGCAGTGTTTTGTCATGTCAATGAGTTCTTTGGCCTTGGCCACGCAGGCGACCGCGGCGTCCATCACCGGTCCGGGTTCGCCCGCAAAGGTCACGACCGTGCGGTTGGTGTCCTTGCCCGGATCCACGTCCAGCAGCATCACGCCGTCCACGCGTTCGATCACATCAGTGATCTGTTTGATGATATTCATGTCGCGCCCTTCGGAGAAGTTGGGGACGCATTCGATGATCTGTTTCATGTTAGATCCTTTATTGTAAAGAAATTATTTCATGTAAACCATTTTTTGGGTATCTGAAAAATTTGATGTTTTTAGTTGATAAATGTACATCCCTGATGTTAATTCTTGCCCATTATTTTTTCTGCCATCCCATAGAATGCTATATGTGCCGGGGTCTTGACCAATAAATTCCCATTCCTTAACAATATGCCCCGAAATATCCATAATTGTCAATACAACATCAGAGTTTTCTGATAGATTATATTGAATTGTGGTAGTGGGATTAAAGGGATTAGGATAATTTGGTTTTAAATTATTTGAAGAGGGGATATTTAAATCATTTGGGTCGCTAATATCTTTTTTTAATCCATCAATAACTGTGACGGAATGAATATCTTCAGCGGTTTTATTATTGGAATCCGTAACAATACATTTCAATGAAAAACAAAAGTCCGGACCATAAGTAATAATTGATTGCCCTTCATAATGAGAAATGTAAACCCATATCCCTACTGGGGGAGCTTTCATACCTATTGTACCATCATTCCTATACCACCATTGATAATTTGTATATGGAGTAGTGCCCCCACCGGCATTAGCAGTAAATGTGCCATTATCACCGGCAAGAAATGTTGGGCCGGAAATATTTATACTTAAAGGGAGAGGGGTGGCATTCAAAGCCGCATTTGCATTTATTCTACCATAACCCATATTTTCATTAAAATTATTTACATAAGTATATCCACCAACCTTCGCTGCATTGTTTCTTATTATATCTCGGATTTCATAAAATGTTAAATCAGGATTAATTGATGCAATTAAACTTGCAAGCGCTGCAACATGAGGAGCGGCTGCAGATGTCCCTCTAAAGGAAGGATTATAATTACCAGTACTATAACCATATTGCCCTTCTATATCAGTAGTTGGAATATTTATTCCTGGAGCCACCACATCAATTGTTGTACCATAGCAGCTTCCCCAATTTGTAATATCAGCTCCATCGTTTAGTGTTTTTCTCTTATCATTTAATATAGTTGCTCCAACAGCAATTGTGTGGGGGCTGCTGGCGGGATATTTTACGTGGTTTTGGCTTTCTTTGGTATAATTTCCTGTTGATGCAACAATAACTCTTTTATTATTTACAGCATAATTAAGTGCAAATGCCATTTCTTCTGTAGGGATAACCTCCCAACTACAGTTTATTACTTTAGCTCCATTATTAACAGCGTAAATAATTGAAGCAACTGCTGCGGTATTATTAATTTCCTCTTGCCCCATGCCAAAGACTTCGCCCGCACGTAAGCTAATAAACTGAACTCCTTTAGTTAAGTTCCAACCTCCAGCAATTCCTGAAACACCTTCATTATTATTTAAATCTGAACATATTATTCCGGTTACACATGTTCCATGTCCATTTTTACTGTTTGTTAAATATTCTGGATGTGGATTATTATCTCCATCCAAATAATCATATCCTATGCCAGGCCACATGTTCTTAACAAGATCAACATGAGTATAATCAGTACCTACATCAATTACGGCAACTTTTACACTGCTGCTACCAGTAGATTTTGTCCAAGCATTTGGCATACTGATTTTATCTAAATTCCAATGAAGGAAATTTTGATAATAAGTATCATCGGGTTCAATTGCGTGCAACTTGCCAAAAACATTAAAATGACACACATCGAAGTAACCAGAAGATTCGAATTGTTTTAATAGTTGAATAGAGTTTGTTTTGGAAGGTATCTGAAATTCAAAAAAATCTCCTGCAAATTTACCGCGAACATCTTTTAATGTTGGAGCATTAATCTTTATAAGTACGTCATTGATATTTTGTTTTGTGTTTTTTAAACGAACTATTACTTTATTAGTATCAATTGAATATGAATTATTGTATTGGTCGATAACATGAAATTTATTTTCAGATTTTACATACTGATATCCTGCTATACTAAAACTTTTTGTACCCGCGAAGCATAATTGAAAAATTATAATTAAAGTTATTAAAATTCCATACTTCATTTTTTACCCTCCCTTAATTTTCGTTCAAGTTATATAAATAAATATTATTTTGGGTTGTCGTTATTATT
>JAQULT010000078.1:0-1055 GCA_028718545.1 Fidelibacterota bacterium
CCAGCATCAGTCCGCCGCCGGCAAGGACCAGCAACAGGGTCTTCAGGGTATCGGCCTGCAGGAAATCTTTGCGGATATTGCGGATAAGTTCCAGGGTCTGAGCGCCGTAGCGCGTGGCCTCGCCGGGTACCTGGTAAGAAAAGCCGCCGCTGAAGAGCAGGATCAGAAGCAGAAATCCTGCCGCTCCGCCGAAAATGCCGGCAAAGAGTTTCCACTCTTTTTGGGATGCCGCCTCAACAGCCGCGCGGATACCGTAAGCCGCCAGAATGATCAGGGCAATGAAGATCATATTCACGATCATGGAGGGTACGCGAAATTTGGAAAAATAGGGTACGATCTGGTATAATAATTTATACAGCGGTAAAAAGTGCCGGCCCAGGGCGAGCAAGAACGCAAAGGCGGAAAATACCGTCATGCTGCGCACAAATCCGTCCTTTTTCCAGTACTTTATGATTCCGATAAGTGCGAAAAGAAAGACCAGCATACCGACAAAATCATAACTTTGGGTAAAAGGCATCTCTCCCCAGTATCCGGGTATAGCCCGTCCGCTCAGCTGCGGATAGCGGTTCCCGGTATAAATCTCCTGCGAAAGCCCGCCGGAAAACCGCGGAATAAAGAAGGCCAGTATCCCTTTGCCGTCCAGCGACCAGCGCGTCGCATAATCCAGTCCCACACCCTTGTCCTGCACCGCGCCTTCTTCCCGCACTTCCATTTGCACCGCATTCCCGCCGCGAGTGGAATGCGGCGTATATTCCTGAAGGCTGATAAAAGGCTGGCTGGCGACCGCAATGGTCAGTATGACAGCTACAATAATTTTTACTGCCAGATCCGTAAAGCTTTTCCATTCTTTCCGGAACAAGGGCCGGAACACCGGGACCAGAAAGAGAAAGAGCAGGACCAGGATACCGTAGAACACCACCTGTACATGCTGGGTACGGGTGATCCAGGAAAATGCCGCGGCAAAGAGGCCTACGGCGAGCCAGCTGCGTTTGTCGATCAGATAATTAAAGCTCAGGATCAGCCAGGGAATGATCATGAAGGCGCGCAGTTTGGCA
>JAQULT010000078.1:1065-3992 GCA_028718545.1 Fidelibacterota bacterium
AGCAGAATAAAGGCCAGGGCTGCGATCAGGCTGACGTACCAGGGTAGTTTTTTATAGCGCAGTAAAAAAAATAAGCCCAGCGCTCCGGCGAGGTAATACCAGAAAAAGGAATAGGCGATTTTATCAAGCAGGTTGATCAGGGTATCAATATGAAAAATCGAGGGCGTGATTCTCGGATATACCGGCATTCCGGCAAAGATATTGGGATTCCACAGTACCCGCTCGCCGCTCTCCTTCTGATACTGGAGGTAAAGATTGGTACTGCCGCGGGATGCGGAAATATCCACTCCGGAGGGCCGCAGTCCCTTGAAGATCATGGGAGAGAAAAAATAAAAAAGAACCGCAAGCAGCACAACGGCGATGACCGAAGCGGCGATCTTGCCTTCTTTGTTTTTCAGCGCTAACATAAAAGCCTCCTGGCTATTTGTAGTAATGTTTGACAAATCCCGCCGTTTCTTTACCGCCGAAGATCACGCGCCGGATCAGGGCGGCGCCAAAACCCAGTCCATAGCCCAGGATCTGGATCGGGACCACCAGCGGAACAAAGGGAAGAACCCGGATATCGCGGTATTTTACGGCGGCATGCAGTGCCATCAGCAGCAGCAATGCGGCGCCGGACGCCGCCAGGGGCCAGAGCTGTGCGGGACGGAGAAAGAATGCAATAAGCGCCGCCAGAACGATCAGCGTTCCGATAAAAGGGAAAAAGTGGATGAACTCCAGCATACCCTTGTCGATCTTGTAAAGGTTGATACGCGCAACACCCCAGTTGTATACCTGTTTGAAAAAGCGCCACAGGGATGTCCGGCGTTTATGGTACACCACGGCATCCATTACCTTGATCACCCGGCCTTCTTTCCGGATCCGGTGGGTAAACTCAATGTCCTGCCCGTGCCGCAGGCTACCGAACCCTCCGATCTTGCGAACAACTTCGGCATGTACGCCCATATTGAAACTGCGCGGATAATATTTGGAAATTTTCTTTTTGGACGAACCGCGGATCCCTCCGGTGGTCAGAAAGGAGGTCATGGAATAATCAATGGCTTTCTGCAGCGGCGAAAAATCCTCCCGGACACGGTCGGGTCCGCCGAATCCGGCGACCTTTTCCGTCAGCGCTTCATCATAAGCTTTCAGCCAGTCTTCATGCGCGATACAGTCGCTGTCGATAAAGAGATAATACTCCCCCTGCGCGTTTTCCATGCCGAGGTTCCTTGCCGGCCCCGGACCCTTGTGGTCCTGAGAAATAAAACGCAGGTTCAGGCTGCCCTGCTGCAGCTTTTCCGCTACATAGGCGGCGGTATTGTCCGTGGAACCGTCATCCACGACCAGAACTTCAAAAGCATCTTTTCCCAGACTTTGTTTTTCCAGGGAGTCCAGCAGTTCCCGGATCTCGTCCAGCCGGTTGTAAGTCGGTACGATAATGGAAAAGCGATAGCTATACATAAGCATCAGGATTGTTTTTTCTTTGCCTGGTAAACCATCATTTCTCCGATCAGACCGATCGAGAACAGCTGCACGCCCAGCACAATGAGCAGAACACCCAGGATCAACATGGCGAGGTGAGACTGAAAGGGCTGGCCGTAAGCATATTTATAGATCAGCACCATAATTTCCACAATGATACCGCCCGTCATGGACAACAAGCCCAGAAATCCAAAAAAATGCATGGGGCGCATGGTGAAACGGCTGAGAAAAAAGACGGTCATGAAGTCAAAAAAGCCCTTGAAAGTGCGGCTGAAACCGTATTTGCTCTTGCCGCTTTTCCGGGGATGGTGCGTCACGACGATCTCGCCGGTCTTGAAGCCTTCGACTTTGGCAAGGACCGGGATCCAGCGGTGCATTTCGCCGTAGACCCGGATCTGCCTGATCACTTCGCGGCGGTAGGCTTTCAGTCCGCAGTTGAAATCGTGGATCTTGATCCCGGACATCGCCCTGGCGACGCTGTTGAATAATTTTGACGGCCAGCGTTTGCTGATGGGATCATGCCGTTTTTTCTTCCATCCGGATACGATATCAAAACCTTCTTCCAGTTTTGCGATCAGAGCCGGGATCTCTGAAGGTTCATCCTGCAGATCGCCGTCCATTGTGATTACAAAATTTCCTTTGGCTTCTTCGAAACCCGCCTGCAATGCAGCGGCCTTTCCCTTGTTCCGGTGAAAGTGAATTGCCCGGATAAACATCTGTTCACTGTCGAGCGCATTCAGGATCTCCGGCGTTTTGTCGGTCGATCCGTCGTTAATGAAAATGATCTCCCCCTTATAGTTCTCTTTTTCAAAAACGTGCATGATGCGTTCGCTGAGCTCCCGCAGGGTTCCTTCCTCGTTGTAAACAGGGATAATTACGGATATGTCCATTTTCCCATTTCCTCCAATGCCGCCCGGGCCTCGCGGTTGCCGGGGTTTTGATTCAGAGCCTTTTGAAATACCGCTGCCGCTTCTTCCGTTCTGTCAAGCGCCAGAAGTATACGCCCGTGATGATAATAAAGTTCATCGTTGACCGGACCCGGGCGCAGGGCTTTTTTCATCCAGCGCAGAGCCTTCCGGTATGCCTGCTGCCGGTACAGTATCCAGGCTTTGGTATCCAGGTAGGCTTCGTTCGTCGTCTGTTTCAGTGCCCGATCTACCATATTCATTGCCTCTTCCAGGCGCAGGTTCATTTGCGCCAGTGCGTAGGCATAATTATTCAGAATGCCGGGATTATCCGGAAACTCACGGAGCAGTTCCGCATAGACGGAATCGGCTAAGGGAAAACGCCCGGTCTGTAAATAGAGATCTGCTAGATCTTCCTTTGCTCCGCGGTTATCCCTGTCCGACCCCAGTATCTCCAGCAAATAGGATTCGGCGGCCTCCGTATTTCCCTTCTCACGTTCCAGAAGCGCCAGCATATGCAGCCAGCGGGCTTCCCGGCCAAAGCGGCCAATGGCGGTTTCC
>JAQULT010000079.1 GCA_028718545.1 Fidelibacterota bacterium
CGCTGCAGGTCCAGCTGCGCCGTATTAGTGATATTGACATCCGCACAGAGCGGCGCTAAAAAGAAGAAGAGGCTGTAAAAGATTCGTTTCATTCTATCCTCCGATAAGAAAATGGTTACAAATCATCATTTTAATTTAAGCTTCAGGGAAGAAAAATACAACCTATAGTGAAGTTAAAATCGAAAAAGGATAAAAATCCCCTGACCGAAGGCAGGGGATTAATGTAAATTAACCCGTATTATTTAAAGCGGATCACATTTCGCTTAAAATTCTGCCGATCGCTTTGGCGCCGGTACGGATCTCTTCTTCGCTGATATTCAGGTGCGGACGAAAACGGATCGAATGATCGCCGCAAGGCAGGATCATGATCTTGTTCTCCCAGAGTTTCTTTAAAAAAGCGTTGCGCTGAGCATGGTCCGGAAGATCAAAAGCACACATCAGACCGCGTCCGCGGACATTGGAGATATGGGACGGAAAACGATCCTGAATATGCTGCAGTTCACGAAGCAATAAGCCGCCCATAACTGAAGCGTTATCAACAAGATGCTCATTTTCAATAACTTCAAGAGTATACTTAAAGCGCACCATGTCGACCAGGTTGCCGCCCCAGGTGGAGTTGATGCGGCTGGATTCCCTGAAGACATTCTTATCAACCTCATCCAGACGGGGGCCGGCAAGGATGCCGCAGACCTGGGTCTTTTTGCCGAAAGCGATAATGTCGGGTTTGACGTCATAATGCTGGTGCGCCCAGAATTTTCCGGTCAGTCCCACGCCGCTCTGGACCTCGTCAAAGATCAGCAGGATCTCGTTCTTGTCGCAGATCTCGCGCATAGCTTTGAAGAAGGATTCACTGAAATGATTGTCGCCGCCTTCTCCCTGTATGGGTTCGATGATCATGCAGGCGATGTTCTTTGCATCCTTTTTCACGATAGCATCGATCTCGGCCAGCGCTTTTTCTTCCGCAGCCTTGTTTTCGGCCTCATATTTTTCCAGCGGGAAGCGGAGTTTCGGGTTGCTCACGCGCGGCCAGTCGAATTTGGGAAAATACTGGGTCTTACGCGGATCGGCGGTGTTGGTCAGCGACAGCGTGTAGCCGGTACGTCCGTGGAAGGCTTCCTTAAAGTGCAGAACCTTATAACCGACCGCTTCCTTTTCGCCGTGTTCGAAATTTTTCCGCACCTTCCAGTCAAAGGCGGCTTTCAGGGCGTTTTCCACTGCCAGCCCGCCACCGGAGATCAGAAAAAGATGGGGCAGATAATCCGGAATGCCGACGCGGGAAAAGGTTTCGACAAAGTTCGCCATTTCTTCGGAATATACATCCGAATTGGTAGGTTTGTTGATAGCCACGCGACCCAGCTCGTATTTTTTCTCGAGCAGATAGGGATGATTGAATCCGATCGAAAGGGAGGCGAACATAGAGAAAAAATCCAGATATTCGTCACCGTTCCGTTTGTCAACCAGCCAGGAGCCGTGCGACTTGTCCAGATCGACGATCATGTCGAAGCCGTCCGTCAGCATGTGTTTGGAAAGAATTGTTTTAACTTCGCTTGCATTTACCATAAATACTCCTTTCAGTGGTATTTTCAGATATTGAATTTAATGCCCTGTGCCAGCGGCATTTCTTTGCTCCAGTTGATCGTATTGGTTTGCCGCCGCATATAGGCTTTCCATGCGTCCGAGCCGGATTCGCGTCCGCCGCCGGTTTCTTTTTCGCCGCCGAAAGCCCCCCCGATCTCCGCACCGGAAGTCCCGATATTGACATTTGCGATACCACAGTCCGAACCGCGGCAGGAAAGAAAGATCTCCGATTCCCGCAGATCCCGGGTGAAGATCGCCGAGGAAAGTCCCTGACGAACATCATTTTGCAGAGCAATGGCGTTTTCGATATCGCCGGAATAGGAAATGAGGTAGAGAACGGGTGCAAAGGTCTCTTCCTGCACGATAGGCATGTCGTTACGGGCTTCAATGATACAGGGTTTTACGTAATTACCGGATTCGTAACCTTTGCCTTTCAGCACCTGTCCGCCGAAGATCACATTTGCGCCGCTTTCTTTAGCCTGACGGATGGCTTCCTTGAAGGCCTTTACTGCCGCATTGTCGATCAGCGGTCCGACATGATTCTTTTCGTCCATGGGCGAGCCGATCTTCAGGGAGCGGTAGGCTTTGAGCAGAGATTTTTTAACCGTATCGTAGATCTCTTCATGAATGATGACACGGCGTGTTGAAGTACAACGCTGGCCGGCTGTGCCGACCGCGCCGAATACTATGGCCGGGATCGCCAGTTTGAGGTCCGCGTGCTTTGAAACCAGAATGGCGTTATTGCCGCCCAGTTCACAGATCATCTTGCCGAAACGGCGTGCGACCACTTCATTTGCATGGCGTCCGACCGAAGTGGAACCGGTAATGGAGATCAACCCGACCTTTTCGTCCTCCAGCATGGCTTCTCCCACGTCCCGGCCACCGCCGATGACCAGGTTGAAAATGCCTTCGGGCAATTTGTTCTCTTTCAGGACTTCCGCAACGATCTTCTGAGTCGCTATGGCGCAGAGCGGCACTTTGGACGACGGTTTCCAGATACAGACATCGCCGCAGACCGCTGCGAGCATGGCATTCCAGGCAAAGACGGCAACCGGGAAATTAAAGGCAGTAATAATACCCACAATGCCGATAGGATGATACTGATCGTACATTCGGTGTTCCGGCCGTTCGGAGTGCATGGTAAAACCATAGAGCTGCCGGGACAGACCGACCGCGAAATCGCAGATATCGATCATTTCCTGCACTTCGCCGTAACCTTCCTGCAGCGATTTGCCCATTTCCAGAGTTACCAGACGGCTGAGAGCTTCTTTATGCTGGCGCAGTTTTAATCCGATCTGCCGCACGATATCGCCGCGCTTGGGAGCGGGCATGTTGCGCCAAATCTCGAATGCGCGCAACGCCTGTTTGCGGACCTCCACATAATCGCCTTGCGTGCAGGTGTGTACGCTGGCAATGTGTTTTCCGTCAATGGGGGACTTTATATCCAGAACCTTGTTTTTGCTGCGGACCCATTTTTGTCCGGTAGAACATCCGCTGTTCTCTTCTTGTATTCCCAATGCCTGATAAAAAGTCGATTCCATTAAAAACCTCCGCTTATTTGCGTTTATAGATTACGAATGTAAAACTGTCAAATATTTCTGATGATACTTTGGACCAGCCTTCAAAATTTAATATAGGAAAATAAACATCGCCTTCATAATCTTTTTTCAGGTGAGAAATATAGAGGTAATCGGCAAAGGGTAATGCTTTTTCGTAAGTATAGGCGCCGCCGATGATAAAGATCTTTTTCCCGAAGCTCTGTGCCGTTTTCAGCGCCGAATCCAGTGTTCTGCAGACATGAATACGTCCGTCGGATTCCAGTTCGGGACTGATGATGATATTGTTGCGTTCCGGCAATGGTTTTCCGATGGACAGGTAGGTATTGTGGCCCATGATCAGTGTCTGCCCGCGGGTCTGCTTTTTAAAATGCCGCAGATCTTCGGGAATGTGCCAGGGAAGTTCATTCCCTTTT
The DNA here is from genome assembly GCA_028718545.1 of Fidelibacterota bacterium. Classification (GTDB taxonomy): domain Bacteria; phylum Fidelibacterota; class Fidelibacteria; order Fidelibacterales; family Fidelibacteraceae; genus M50B103. The sequence continues at coordinate 3,551 of JAQULT010000079.1, forward strand.
CCTATTACACCCGAGGGTGACAGGGCTGCAATAATGATCACCGGTTGCTTCATGCTGACCTCATTTGTTAGCAATATTTCCTTATTCACTGCTCATCTGTCGAACCTGCTCCGGTACCGATTCTGTGAATAAAGTAAAGTTTAATCAAAAAAAACGGATTTTTCAAATTAAAAGTATGGCATTGTAGGATTGAATAAATTGTACACGAGAGCATTGAGTCAATGGGGGGAGTATGGATTGAGTCAAATCATGCAATTACAATTGAGTCAATTCATGCAATTACAATTGAATCAATTCATGCAAT
>JAQULT010000080.1 GCA_028718545.1 Fidelibacterota bacterium
CCCATAAATCCCGCCAGAGTGCCGCTTGGCTCATGAACGACCTTTATGATCAGCTGATCCTTGAGATACGGTGAACCGAAAAGTCTCCGGAAGGTCACGGTGTCGAAAACGACCGTGGTTCCCTCTTCCTGCGCCAGCGCGTCCGAGAGAAAGGCCTGCGTGATCAGTTCTGCGAATGATTCAGGATCCTCATTTTTAAGATCAATTGTTTCCGCACGATATTCATTAAGCATTGATGTCTGCGCTCCGTATTATAAAACCTGATCCAATTCCGCGTAAATGAAAAAAGCCGTTCCGGTAATATCTGAAAAATTTTAAGCGCGTATTCGTGAAAAAATGAGAAATTTTTACGTAAATATTTTAAAAGCCGGGAGCCATATTGACGCCTTGTTGCCGGATTCGCCGGATTTGGATAATTTTGATGTAATTTAACGTTTGATGGTGTTTTTTTACCGATGCGATAATTTTACTATTGTGTTTTCTCCTGGAAAACGGTAAAATCAATTCAATAAATTTCAAAACAGAGATTTTATGAAAAACAGATTTCGTATTCCACTGCTGATATTATTGTCTCTCATTATCGTTTTCAGCATTTCCTGTGAAATTCTGACTCCGCTGGATCCCGATGAAAAAACGGAGAAAGCGGCCTGGGAAACGATCATTGAGGCCCATATCATGAAACAGTTGTGGTACTATGACTTTTTCGGGACCTATTCCGACAATTATGCAAGCGGACAGTTGTTCGTGGCAGATCCCGACAAGAACAGTATCGATAAGCTCTGGGATGATTTCCAGGTGCTGATGGAATACGGAGTATCCGTCGAGGCTGCAGTTGACAGCCTGGAAAATCTTCCTCCCCCGTTCGGGAAAGCGGCAGTGCCCGCCGGGATCATTTCTTCGCTGAAATCGTTTTTCGACGCAGGCTCGGAAGTCTATGAAAATAACCGTAAGCGTTTATTGCTCATTGCCTCGAATATGAGCAAAACGGACCGCGATCAGCTCTACGAGGAGCTGGTCATCGACAAGTGGAAGCGGGAGATCGGGACCGCGGATGAATTCTGGAGCAAGCTGCAGAACGGCGATCTTGACGATAAGGCCTCAACCTTATATAAAAATTTCTATGACGGCGCGAATGCCTACCTGAATCCCTTTACGCAGCTGGCCAACGACAAGAACCTGACACCCGGCAAGATGCTGGCCAAGGACGGTATCAATCTGTGCGAAAAAGGAATGGATGTTATTGTCGAATCCGGAAAATCGATCGTGCCGGGACTCGAAAAGGCCAGCGATCTTCTGGAAGAAGGGAAAGATTTTTATGAAAAAGTCGAAAAGATCACAGATAAACCCATGGATGCGGTCGTGGATGAGATCAAATCGCGGGCCGCGGGTAAGCTCGCAGATATGATCGATATCGATTCCCGGCTGGACCCTGAGGGCGCCGGCAAGTACGTGAAAATGGTGGCGGAACTGACGCTGGGCAGCGACGATACCCAGGAACTGATCGAAAACGGCATCGATGCCGGCATCGCAAAGATCAGCAGTTCGGACGGGACCGTAAAAACGGATTATGCCATCGCCGAAAACCGCGATCCCGCCGCGGGACTGCCGGATTACATCATCGGGATCGGCAACTACGTCAGAAATACGCAGGCCTTTATCATGACGCTGCCTTCGGGCGACTGGGATATCAGCGCAAAGGAATTTACCGGCAAATCCTCCGTACCGGCAGTCATTTCCGTTCAGGCGCAGCAGGAAGCGACCGTTGATGTTTCCGGTGCAGAGATCGAGTACGAGACCGGCGTGCTCGACAGTCTGCTTGGGATCATCAATGATTACAATTATCTGTACCCGCATATTTACCTGAACGATCCGGGGGGTGAGTGGGATTTGATCAGCATATATTTATATGACGATACCGTAACCTGGTCCGGCAAATTCTTCAGTGCAAGCGAACACTGGCAAAGTGTACCGGATGAAAATTCCGTGCGGTACCTCGTCGTGGATACGGAAATTAGCGGGTATCTGACCATGGTCGGTTACGATGAGGTCGGAGTAAACCTTACGGCAACCTGTACTGAAAAACGGTATCTTGTTTCGAGCAATGAGCTCAAATATCTTGATGTTGAAGAGATCGAGATCCGGGGATTGCCCTTTTCGAGAGTATCTTCCGGACAGGTGGATTTCGAAGTTTCTCCGAACATAAACTCCGATGAACTTAACGATCTTAACAGGATCGTCAACTTTAGCCGGAGAGAGGTAGTTTACGGCGAGTATAATTTAAGCGGCGGAGATGTGTATTCGGATACGACCTATACGGAGATCCAAGATCTTTCCCGGGCGCAGATGAGGGTAACGTTCAGATATTATTAAGAATACCGAATGCTGAATAAACGAATGCTTAGCTTTATATGCTTATACATTGCAGCCTTCCTGTTTCATTTTGTATATCACATCTTTTATTTTTAAATTCCAAAAGCAATGTGAAACCGTAATGTGAATATCATGGAAAATAAGAAATTAATAAAGGGTATTTTTACATTGATCTTTATAAGCAGCGCTGTTTTTTCCTGTTCAAAATCAAATGATGCAAAAGCGGATACCGCCGCCGACTCCGAATTTGTCCCGCACTGGGCGAAAACGGTGGTCTGGTATCAGATCTTTCCGGAGCGCTTCCGGAACGGTGATACGGATAATGATCCGACGGTGAAGGATATTGCAGGTGCGGATCCGCAGGAGCCTCCGAAAGCCTGGCGCATTCATCCCTGGGGAAGCGACTGGTACGAACTGCAGGATTACGAAAAGATCAACAGCGAGCCGGAATTGTGGAAGCATCTGCTGCGGCGGCGCTACGGCGGGGATCTGCAGGGGATCATTGATCAACTGGATTATCTGCAGGAACTGGGCATTACGGCCATCTATCTGAATCCGGTGTTCCAGTCGCCGTCCCTGCATAAATACGACGGCGAGAGCTATCATCACATCGACCCGAATTTCGGTCCGGATCCCGAAGGCGATCGCCGGCTGATCGCCGCGGAAGACCCGCTGAACACTTCAACCTGGGTCTGGACCGCCGCCGACAAGCTGGCATTAAGGCTCATAGAGGAAGTCCACCGGCGCGGCATGCGCATCATTTTCGACGGCGTGTTCAATCACATGGGCGTCAACAGCTTCGCCTTCCGGGATGTGATGGAAAAACAGCAGGATTCTCACTATAAGGACTGGTTTATCGTAAAGTCCTGGAGAGACCCGGAAAAAGGCAGGTCCTTTGATTATCAGGGCTGGTTCGGCGTGAAGTCCCTGCCGGAATTCCGCGAGGACGCACAGGGTATTGTCGAAGGTCCGAAGCAGTACATTTTCAATGCCGTGGAACGCTGGATGGATCCCGACGGCAGGGGAACGCAATACGGCATTGACGGCTGGCGCCTGGATGTGGCCTTCTGTATCGGACATCCTTTCTGGAAGCAGTTCCGTACGCATGTCCGGTTGATCAATCCGGAGGCCTATCTGACCGCCGAGATCGTGGATAAGCCGGAAAAGGTCAAACCCTACATGCAGGGCGACGA
>JAQULT010000081.1 GCA_028718545.1 Fidelibacterota bacterium
CGTTGCTTGTTTGCTAATTTTCGTTTGCGTTGAAATATACTATATAAAAAAACGAGGTGTGTATGAAATTGATCAGTTTATTGGGCTTGCTGGTACTGCTCTTCCTTGCCTGGCTTCTGTCTTATCACAAAGACAAGATCAATTTGCGTACGGTGCTATGGGGGCTGTTTTTGCAGTTCCTTTTTGCCGTGATCATTCTGCAGAAGAACCCGGTGAGCTGGATCGGCATGATGATCTTTGCCCTTTTACTGATCGTCTACACCTTTCGCGACCGTATCCGCCGTTCCTGGGCAAAGCTGATCTGGATCGGGGCGCTGGTCTTGGGATCCGGAGCGGCGGCCGCGCTGGTCTTTTTACTGCTGCAGGTCCTTTCCGTTTCCCTGTGGATCCTGCTTTTGCTCATTGCCATGCTGCTGAACAAATACCTTTTGAAATCCGAGTTGATCAAACCTTACCTGAACGCGGTCCTGATCATCAGTATCTTTACCGCTCCGGTCGCCCGGGGTATTTACGGTCAGGAGATCTTTCAGGCCTTCAGCCAGGGTGTGGGAAAATTCCTGAGCATGTCCGTCTACGGCGCCGAATTCCTTTTTGGCAATCTTGCCCGGCCCGAATACTTTTTTCCGAACAGCCCTGCATGGCCGGGATTCGGCTACCTGTTCGCATTTGTGGTTCTGCCGACCATTATCTTTTTCGGGGGATTCATCAGTATCCTGTATCACTTCGGCATTATGCAGCGCGTGGTGGAAGCCATGGCAAAATTCATGAGCTGGACCATGGGCACCAGCGGCGCCGAGACGCTTTCCTGTTCCGCCAATATTTTTGTCGGGCAGACGGAAGCGCCGCTGCTGATCAAACCTTTTTTGAATGAAATGACCGAATCGGAACTGCTGACGGTAATGGTCGGGGGTTTTGCTACGATCGCAGGCGGCGTTCTTGCCGGCTATATCGCCATGGGTGTGGATGCCGGGCACCTGGTCGCCGCTTCGGTCATGTCAGCCCCGGCAGCCATGGTGATCGGCAAGATCATCTATCCGGAAGTTAAAAAATCCAAAACCGCCGGAATGGTCAGAATGCCGGAAATGGAACGGGCACAAAACGTACTGGGAGCGCTGTCGAACGGTATTACGGACGGTCTGAAGCTGGCGGTGAACGTCGGTGCCATGCTAATCGGTTTTATTGCCATTATTGCCGTGATCGATGTGGGCTTCAGCTGGCTGGACAGGCTGATCGACGGCCGTTTGTTGAAAAACGCCTATTTTCTTTACGAGAGCGGCAGCGGTTTCTCGCCGGTCAAAGGCGAATATGCGGGCATTTTCCCCGGTTCCATCCAGACCTTGTTCGGTTTTATTTTCCGTCCCCTGGCCTGGCTGATGGGCGTATCCTGGCAGTTTGCCGATGAAGTGGGCAACCTGCTCGGGGTCAAGATCGCGCTGAACGAATTTGTGGCCTACGGCACGCTGGGGACTTATATCCATCAGGGAGTCCTGGATGAACGCGCCCGCACGATTGCGACCTATGCCATCTGCGGCTTTGCCAACTTTTCCTCCATCGGCATTCAGCTCGGCGGTATCGGCGCGCTGGCACCGGGACGCAAGGGAACGCTGGCAAAGGTGGCCTTAAAAGCCATGCTGGGCGGTGCCATTGCCAGCTGGATCACCGCCACTATTGCCGGGATTCTGCTGTAATTTGTAAAATTCCGTTATTTTCCGGGGGAATCAACTTTATAAAAAAGGATCAACATTGCCGGGCATCAGTATCTTATTCAAAAGCGAAACACTGTCAAGCAGGGACCTGGATATTGGTTTTTTACAATATGAGCCCCATTATGAAAATAGAACCGTTTATAACGACAAGCATTTCATGTTTGTTTATACGGGCTATCCGGGCTATCCTCTGGAAATCGTTGACACGGAGACCTCTCTGATCTGCATTGAAGGACTTATTTACAATAAGAGCCGGGAAACGATTGCAGAAGAGATTTCTCACATCGAACGATCCTTTCGGGATGATCTTTCCTGCAAGGAAACAATCCGCCGCTTCATACAGAAATCTCATGGGGCTTATATTGTCACTGTTTTCCTGAAAGACCGGCAACGCCTTTTACTGTTCGCGGATGCGTGGAGCCGTTTAAAGGCCTATTATTACCATGACCCCAAACAACTGATCCTTTCAAGGGAACACCTTTTTATTCTGAATAAGATCCCGGAAATCCGTATTGACAAAATGGCTCTCTCGGAATTTATCATCCTGCAATATACCCTGGATCATAAAACACTGCTTAACGATGTCAATAAAACTTCAACCGGATTCCTCCTGTCCGCAGAGCTGCGGGAGAATTCCATTCATAAAATGCAGGACAGCCTTTTCTCTGCCGATTTCTCTACGGAAAAGAACGTTTCGGCACCCCAGGTCTGTATTGAACAAAGCGTTGCTTTATTCCTGGAATCCATCGCTGATATCAAAAATAAACTTGAAGAACTACATTATCCGATAACCGCGGATCTCAGCGGGGGTTACGACTCCAGGGCAATCTTTTTCGGTTTGAATAAAATGAAGGTCCGTGCCGATTATTATTCGGATCGTCTGATCACCGGCGACGAAAGCGGCGTCGCAAGAAAAGTCGCTGATCTTTGCGGCCAAAAAATTTCCGTCATCGAGGCTTCACATACCCTGGATCTCGATGATCTTCTCAGGATCACTTACATAACCGGATCGAACGTCAACGCCATCACCGCGCTCGTGGGTTATCAGGATGCCCGCGCAAGAAAAAAAGTCTGCAAAGAAAAATCCGTAAAGGTCGGCGGTTTTGGCGGCGAATACATTCGCCATCCCTATCATAAAGTATTGGGTTATGTATCGATCGCATCCATGTTAAAAGATGAGATTTTCATTCGCGGACTCAATGTCCGCCATACGGCCGGCCTTTTGAAAACAAATATCAATACTCTGATCGGGAATTTTCGTCACTATCTTGAACGCTACGAAGAAAAGACCGTATCGGATAAGATCAAACATTTTTACTTTGACTACTATAACAATCTTGTGAATCTGGGAGAAGACAGGTCGCGAATACATTTCTGGACCGTGCAGCCCTTTATGGAGAATACCTTGCTGTCCTATTTTATCCGTGCCATTCCCGCTAGATATACCAGCAAAAAGTTTTTTATATCCTTCATGGCGGCCCTTGATAAACGGTCTTTAAAAGCGCCCATATACGGAAGCAAGATCAATTTGGAATCCCGGCGG
>JAQULT010000082.1 GCA_028718545.1 Fidelibacterota bacterium
CGGTCCCGAAACTGTCCACCAGCAGCGACACCGGTTCCTTCTCGCCGATCGCGTAAGCGATCTGGATCTCGCAGCGTCTGCAGAGTCCCGCACAGACCAGATTCTTGCAATATACCGCGCCATATAGGCGGCCGAGCGATCCACTTTGCTGGGATCTTTGCCCGAAAATGCGCCGCCGCCGTGGCGTGCCATACCGCCGTAAGTATCCACAATGATCTTGCGTCCCGTCAGTCCGGCATCCGCCACCGGTCCGCCCTCGGTAAAGGCGCCGGTCGGATTGATATGGATCTTTGTATCCTTATCCATCATGTCTTTGCAGACCGGCAGGATCACCTGCTCGCGGATTTCCGCACGGATCTGTTCCTGGGAAACGTCCGACTTGTGGTGATTGGAAACTACCACCGCCTCAATGCGCACAGGTCTGCCGTCATGGTATTCCACGGTGACCTGCGCCTTGCCGTCGGGATACAGATAATCCAGGGTGTGGTTTTTCCGGACTTCCGCCAGGCGGCGGGTCAGCCGGTGCGCCAGCATGATGGGCAGCGGCATCAGTTCCGGGGTCTCGTCGCAGGCAAAGCCGAACATCATGCCCTGATCGCCTGCCCCCTCTTTGTCCACGCCCGCGCCGATATCATGCGCCTGCTCCGAAATGGAGCTCAGTACGCCGCAGTAATTCCCGTTAAAACCAACGGCGCCGTTATCGTAGCCGATCTTCAGCAGGATCTCACGGGCGATCTTCTGCACATCGATATATTCCGCATGCGTGGTCATCTCCCCGCCGATGATCACAAAACCGGTCTTGATAAAGGTCTCGATGGCAACCCGGGAATTCGGGTCCTGCCGCAGTGCGGCGTCCAGCACCGCATCGCTGATCTGATCGCAGACCTTGTCCGGATGACCTTCCGTGACCGACTCCGAGGTAAAGAATACTTTTTCCATACAATTTCCTTATTGTCTGTAGACGGTTACGCCGGCCGTCTTTGCTTTTTTCGCATCTTTTGTGAGTGCAGGTAAGAGAAGATAACGTTTTGACTCCTCCGGTCCACATCCTTTTGCCACCGTGGCGTTACTCGGTTGGCGTTCCACTAAAGGAACTCTTGATGCGGAATGAAGATAAGCGTTTTTTGCATTGACGTCAATATTTTTGTATATAAAAATTTTTTCTGAGTGCGGCAAGGCAATCAGTAGTCAGTAGACGGGAGGCGGAAGACGGTAGTCAGAAGATCGGAAGTTAGGAAGCCGGGAAGATTGATCAGCGGAATAACCTTGAACCTTGAATTTTGAACATTGAACCTTGAACTTTGAACCTTGAACAAAAAAGCCTGTTGTGTTGATCGTTTCATCCTTAAATTAAACCGAAAAACGGAGTCTTTCATGATTAAAAAAAGCATTTTCATTTTATTTACCCTTCTCCTTCTTGTAGCCTGCGGAAACAACAGCGCTGCGGACAACGCGCTTGAGCAAGCAAAATTGCTGATGCAGGGCGACAGCCTGACGGCCGCCGACACGGTCCTTGCCATCGAGCATTTTTTATTCGCCGCCGAAAAAGGTAACGCCGAAGCGCAGTATCATCTGGGGACTTATTACCAGTACGGCATCGGCGTGGAACGGGATGCGGATCGGGCGCTGGATTGGTACGAACGCGCCGCAAAAGGCGGCGACCCCAAAGCGCAGAACAAAATGGGCATGATCTTTTACAGCGGCAGCGGCGCGGAGCGGGATTACGCCAGAGCCCGGAGCTGGTTCACCCGCAGCGCCAAACGCGGGGACGAGCAATCCCAGTATATGCTGGGCATCATGTACAGCCGCGGCCGCGGCACGGAACCCGACACCGCGAAGGCCATTCACTGGCTGGAAAAAAGCGCGGCCGGCGGACATCCTTATCCGGAATACCTGCTGGGAAAATTGCTGTACGAGACCGCCGAAACGCCCGAAGAGACCGAAACCGCCCGTCAATGGGTCAAATCCGCGGCGGACAAGGGCGTCGGACATGCGAAGGAACTCCTTCAAGCAATGGACAATTAGAAGCCAGAAGCCAGTAGACAGTAGCCGGAAGTCAGAAAATCGGAAGTTAGGAAGCTGGGAAGATTGGTCTGCGGAAAACCTTGAATATTGAACTTTGAACATTGAACCCGGAAGCACTGTTTTAAATATTGGATCTTGATTTTCAAATCAACGTGTTTTTTGCAACTGGCACAGTCATCACGATTCACGCTTTACGAATCACGATAAAAACCACATGAAAGCGTAATAACATGAAAGAAAGAACAAAAAAACTGATGATCATTCCCTTTGCCGCGCCCGGACTCCTGCTGATCCCGCTCCTGGCAATGCTGGCAGGCGGAGAAATGGTCTGGAGCGCCTTTGATTTCCTGGTTGCGGGCATCCTGCTCTTCGGCGCCGGCTCGCTGATCGCCCTGATCCTGGCCAGGGTTGAAAAGCCCAAATACCGGATCCTTTTGATCGCTCTGCTGCTGATCATTTTATTCCTCGTCTGGGCGGAACTCGCCGTCGGCATCTTCGGAACACCGGTTGCTGGAAGCTGAAATATAGCTAACAATTCAGCCATTAATAAATAATAGCACTGAGCGCTGGGCGCTGCCTGTCAGCCGAAGCCTTGGCGAAGGCTGGAGCACTGAGAATCGGAGTAAGGGAGTATGGGGGAAGTGGAGAAAAGAACCGACAAATGAACACATCGACAATCACCTCGACAGCTCGACACCTCGACGACTCGACTTTCTTGAACCTTGATCTTTGAACTTTGAACCGGCTTTTGAATCTTAAATTTTGAATGTTGAATCCGGTTCATGCATTCAAACTATTCTTATTTTTTATGCTTTCCTGCTTATGTATTTCACTTCATGCCGGAGTCCAAATATCAAGTCATTTCATTAAAGTTTGGCAATGGGAT
>JAQULT010000083.1 GCA_028718545.1 Fidelibacterota bacterium
GCGGAGCGGTCTGACTGAGATAATTGATGAACAGCGGTATCGTGGTCAACAGTGTAACGGCAAAGGTGACCATACGCAACAGGTTCAGGATTTTCATGCTTCTTCCTCCTGCTTATAGGACCGGGGTCGCCTTAAGGGGGCTCGGGATCTTAAGGACCATGATCCTTAAATTCTCTTTTCCGGTGTTTTTCCAGTAATGGGTAATATTCACGGGACTTTCGACAAGCGTATCACGCTCAACTTCGATATGTTCGTCCCCAATGTAAACGGTGCCGCAACCTTCCAAAACATAGAATACGACATCAACGGGAGTTTTATGCGGTACCAGAGCTTCTCCGGGTTTCATGTTCAGATGCATGATCTGGGCATGTACATCATGGTAGATCTCGCGGGCATCCAGATGATGCTTATTCTCTTTGATCGCGACATCCTCCCATTTACGTTTGATGATCATATTGTTTCCTTTCCTGCTTTATTAATTCATTTTATTCCCGAATTTTTCCACTTTTTTCAGCCAGCGGTTCCGGCGTTCCGGACTTGAGCGCCGCACGGGGCCGAAGTGGCTGATCCGTAACGGAGCAAAACCCGTAAATTTCAGTGTCCCGCAGCCAATAGCACAGTCAGCGGGACGGTTCATGACAAGACGATAAAAAAGCGGCGGCGAATCCATTGTAACAATGATGCGTGCGGATTTTCCGCGCATGAATTTTTCCCGGCGATACGCATTCCCGGTAAATCTATACATCACACCGGGTAAGAACAGGCGGTCGAACATTCCTTTCAGCAGAGACGGGCAATTCATCCACCAGAGCGGATAAATCAGTATCAAGTGATCGCAGCGCGTAAAATGTTCCCGCAGATTCTGAAGATCGGGTTCCAATCTCTGTTTTTCCTTATAGGCTTTGTGCAATACCGGATCAAAGTGCAGGTCGGCAAGATGCACCAATACCGGAGTGCTGCCGGCAGCAAGGACGCCGCGCTGACAGGCTTCCGCCAGAGCGGCACAAAAACTCTGTTTATCGGGATGTCCGTTAATGATCAGGGTATGTTTTGGGGTCTTGTTGCGGTTCATTTGCGTAAATGTAAGAAGAAGCGCGATCAAATCAAAATACATTTGCATAGTGCTGCGCACTGCACTGTAAACTATTGCTCCATTTCAGGAACGCTTTACCCACACTTTACGGATAGTCTGTTCAAGATCTTCACTAAGAATGGGTTTGGCCAGATAGGCATCGGCACCCGCCGCCAAAATACGTTCCCGCTCCTCCGCTTGCGCGTAGGCGGTCTGTGCAATGACGGGTACAGGAATCTGCTGCTGCCGGATCGCCGTAATGACTTCCAATCCGTTCATCAGCGGCATTTTAATATCCATAAAGATCAGATCATAGGAATTCTGCAATGCCATCTCCAGGGCTTTCTTTCCGTTATCGGCATGATCGATCCGCTCCGAACAGTCTTTCAGGAGCTCCTGCAGATAAATGAAATTAACCCGGTCATCCTCAGCGATCAGTACCCGCAGCTTATCGGAGATGCATTCGGATCCGCACCCGGATTCAGACACCGGCGCTTTCGGTCCGGCAACGATCTCCAAAGGAACATCAAAGATCATTCGCGTACCTTTACCGCTTAAAGTTTCGACATGGATATTTCCGCCCATAAGCGTAAGCAACTCACGGACGATGCTGAGCCCAAGTCCCGTTCCCGGAATATTGCTGTCCCGGACGGAGTCCCCGCGGTAAAAACGCTCAAAAATAAATGGCAGTTCATTTTGCGGGATACCGCGGCCTTTGTCCTCAACATAAAAACAGAGCCGGGAATCGTTCCGCTTGCAACCAAGAAGGATCCTTGCTCCGCCGGAATATTTGATGGCATTGGATATCAGATTATTGAGGATCTGACGGAGTTTGATTTCATCTGCCCTGAAAAGAAGGTTTTCGCAGGAAGGCGAAACCTGTAATTCAAATGCAATGTCAAATTCCTCTTCGGACAGCTGAAAGGTCTCGCAGACATCCCGCAATAGAAGGTCCGGCCGGACAAGACTGTTCTTCATGGGTATCTTTTCGCTTTGCAGGCGGGAATACAGCATAATGTCATCAATCAGATGAAGCAGGGTATTCGAGCTTTTCCGGATCAGTCCGGCAAATTTCTGCGCATCGGCATCCTTCAGACGCCTGGCCAGAAGATTCGAAAAGCCGATGATCGCATTCATCGGCGTACGGATCTCATGACTCATATTGGCCAGAAAAGCCAGTTTCAAGCGGCTCAGTTCCTCAGCCTTATCACGGGCTTCAATAAGCTGAGTTTCCATATTTTTTTGTTCCGTTACATCGCGGACCAGAACAAGCAGCACCTTGCGGCCGCTGTTTACCATTCGAGCCTCATAATGATGTATTCCTTTGCCGGGGATATCCAGGCTGTACCCAAAGATCTGCATTTTTTGGGTGTCAAGGCAGGCGTTAATATGGGTAAAAGTTTGCTCGCTGAGTGTTTCGGGCAGTATATCAGCGAGACGGATACCGCTGATATCCTCTTCCTGATAATACAGATCTTCGGGATCGGCTTTATAATCCAATATCCGCCCTTTCTCGTCCAGAACAAAGATCATGTCCGGAAGAATATTTAGCACGGTTTCCGCATTGATGATCCCGTTATTCTGTTTTTTCCAGGAGGAATGGATATTATTTAGCGCAGCCTGAATAGATTCCGGGTTTCCTGGTTTTTTCGGGCTCTTTGAAAGGATCCGGCTTTTCATAAATTCCTCTTTATTTCCAACAATTTTTAGTATACTGTATCAAATTAATAAAATATACATAGGATCATATAGCGTAGGAATATAAATGTTATTTGTAAATGAATCAATGTATTTATTTTTTTAAGCTTATTAA
>JAQULT010000084.1 GCA_028718545.1 Fidelibacterota bacterium
CCCGAAGAAAATACGGCTGCCAGCCCGCATTGAAGCTGTATACCAGCAGGCGTATCAGAACGGCAACGGTGTAGGAGGCCACATACATACCCACCGCCGCATCGTCCAGGTAAAATCCCAGCAGACGACGGTCCGCCAGTTCGATGCTGCGGTCGAATATCCCCGACAGCATGAACGGCAGTCCGAACAGCGTCAGTTCCCGGATCATTGGCCGGGAAAGCAGGGAAAAGTGCAGACGGGGCAACATCAGCATGTTCAGGACCACAAAGAGAACAAAGGATGAAAGCACATTTGCCCAAAGAATATGAATGATCCTTGCGGAAAAGGAGCTCACCAGCAGTATGAGCAGAAGCAGGCGCAGCAGGATCTCGATATTTTGCAGGATAACGCTCAGTCCTGCGCGTTCTTCCGCACGTAAATACAGAATGCCCAGGTTATTAATGATATCAAAGAACAGGATAAGGAGGGACAGTGCCAGCAGCTGCGGCATATCGCTGCGGATCGCAAGGGGGGCAAGGGAACGGCGGAAAAGAAAAAAGACCAGCACAAAGCCTGCGGCGAGAGCGAGGATCAGCAGATAGACGTTGGTGAAATAGGCGTTTTGTTCCTTGCGGCGCAGATAGAAATTCATAAAGGCCGCATCCAGTCCGAAAGGCAGCACGACTGCCATAAAGCTGATAAAGACATAACAATACGCGATTTGTCCATAGTCCGCCGGACCGAAAATATTGCTCCATACCGTGATCTGGATCAGAAAATTCAATCCCCGCGCAGTGATGTTGCCGCCCGTATAGATCAGGGAATGCCGCAGCAGTTTATGTGCCATGTTTCCGGGCTCCTTTCCGTAAGAAGAGCAGCGGTAGCATCAGCAGGGCGTAGACGACGATGATCAGCAGGCGCAGCAATAGCGATACAGGGTCCAGTCCGTAATACAGCAGACAAGCACAAAGGGTCAGGACAAAAATGGCCAGCAGTTTCATGCCCTCGTAGCGTACCGGCAGCCATTTCCGGACGATCAGATAGGTCGAGACGGCCATAAATGCATAAGCGGACAATGAGGAAATACCCGCGGCGATCATGCCAATCGAAGGGATCAGCAGCAGGTTCAGACTAACATTGATGAGTGCCGCGATCCCGACCACCAGCGAAATGACCCAGGTTTTTTTGGAATAATAGATGGCCGGGTGAAAATTAATGTAGATCCCGTCAAAGACATAGGCGGCAAGAATGTAGGGCACAACACTGATCCCGCCCCAGTAGCCGGGTTCGATCAGTGTCTTTCCCATCAGAGGCAGGGAAACGATCTCCCGGATATAAAAGCTGACCAGCAGGAAGACAAGGCTCATAATAAAGACAAAAAAAGTCAGGATACGCGAAAACAGCCCGGGCGCTTCGGGATCGTTGTGTTTCTGCAGAAAAAACGGCTGCCAGGCAAAGCGGAAGGCCATTACGACCAGCATCATGAAGATCCCGAGCTTATGGCCGGCCGAGTACAGGCCCACATCCTCCAGTCCGCGGAATCCCTGCAGCATATAACGGTCGCTGAGTTCGATGATCATGCTGGCAAGGCCGCCGGGAATAAAAGGGAGTCCGAAAAGCAGCATTTTCTTCCAGAGCCCGGGCAGAAAGCGGGCATTCCAGTTACTGATCACGACCGGTATCAACACCAGGACATTAAAGGCGGACGCGGCAAGATTACTGACAAAAACCGCTTCGATGCCTTTACCGCGGTAGCGGATCAGATATACGTTCAGTCCCACGTTGATCAGGACGTTTGCCAGGGTGATCAGGGTAAAATTGACCGCTTTATTTTGAATGCGCAGATAGTGCAGGGGAACCAGAAAAAGCGCGTCCATAAAAAGGATGGCGGCACTGAGGCGGATCACCCGCGTATAATCCGGAGATTGCAGTAAAATGCGGCTGAGGCCGGGGGCGAAAACAAAGATCAGCAGAGAAAAACAGAAGCTGCTCAGCAGCAGAGAAACCAGGACCGTCGAAAATACATCCTTTTGTGCAAAGCCTTCATCCGTACCGGCTTTGGAATAAAAGCGGAGAAAGGAGCTCTCCAGTCCGTAATGGTAAATGATGTTCATGAAGGCAATGAAGGCATAAACCAGGGAAATGACACCGTATTCGGCGGGAGCGATGTGATGGGTATAAAAGGGCAGTAGCAGAAAGTTGATCATGCGGGCGACAACATAACCCATGCCGTAGACAAGGGTCTGTTTGCTGAGCCGGATAATATCTTGTCTGATCATGCGCTTTTTCCGGATGGCGTTGATTTCAGGTCCAGCATCAGGGTGTCGCGGAAAACGCCGCCGGCGCCAAAACTTTCCTTAAAACGTGCAAGACCAAAATTCGGTTCCATATTGACGGTAAAAATTCCGTAATCCAGATAACGGAATCCGCGCAGGATACTGTCGGCGATCACTTCCTTGAACAACACGTTCACACCGCGGTATTCCTGGAAGTTCTCGTTATGGGAAATATAAAAGGCAAGTGTCACGCGGCTGTTGGCGTCGAACATGACAATGCCTGCGATCATGCGTTCTTCCAGGTATGCTCCGTAAAGACGGATCCGTTCCGGATAACGCCGCCGGAGCTCCTGCAATTCCTCAAGACTGTGGGTGGGGGAGACGCCGTGCCGGATCTTGAGATTGCTTTTCAGGATGCTGTAGAAGGCGGGGAGATCCCCGGAGATCCGGACCGAAACGCCCATTTTTTCACCGCGGCGGAAAGCGGTGCGGTTACTGCTCTTGAATTTTGCAATATTGGCCTCGATACTGTCTTCGAGCGCAAGAACGGAGGAAATTTCGCGCTTCAGATAGCGGTATCCGTGGCGAAAACAGGCAAATT
>JAQULT010000085.1 GCA_028718545.1 Fidelibacterota bacterium
GCATCACCGGCATACATGGCATAGACGGAACCGACCGGTTTCTGTGCCAAAACCTGCGACCCGGTAGAATAGGCGGTCCCGGCCGTAAAATCATATTCATAACCGTCGTTCGAATCATCGATAGTCACCGGTTCCGCACTCATGACCGGCAGATGATTCCGGTGTTTCACGACAATATAATAAGGAGTATTCGAGTCTAAATTCTCAAAGGTCAAACCATTGACACCGGTCGTATCCGTCACCGAACCGTCGCTCATCAGAAAGCCAACCGCCTGGGCAATGGTGGCACCGTCGGCTGTTGCACGCAGTTCGACCAAAACCCAGTCAACCATGGTTTCGGGTAAACCGTTATGAACAGTTACCGTACCCAGGTAAGGATCCGTAGCCGGTAAAAAACCATAAGATTCGGTATAACCGTAGAAGGTTGAATTTCTAAGATTCGTACGCATGGTCGGGGTCTGTGCAAAAAGTAGGCTTGTAGCAATCAGGGCTGTCAGTGCTGTGAGCAGAATTCTTTTCATTCTATCGTTTCTCCGCATATTCTCTCTCTCTTCTCAATCATCTTCTCTCAAAAGACGTTGCAATATAAAAAACGAGCAAACGCAATGCAAGCTTTTTTTAACAATTTATTTACTTTTTCTTAAGAGTGCGACACTCATCTTTGATTTTATTAAGAATCGAGAGTGTCCGTTCTGCAACATGCTGTATATTAGTTATTTATAGATATTATTTATAAATATACCCGCGGAAATATTCAATTTTCTTCACAATAAATACAATTTTTTATGGAAAATATCCGAAGAAAATCCGGGTAAATTGTTAATTTTTTGTTAAGATTTTTAGCGCTTCCCGTTTATCAGGCTGCTGCCGCTCATTTCCGCGGGCTTTTCCAGTCCCAGGATATGCAGCAGTGTCGGTGCGATATCGGCCAGTTTCCCGCCCTCACGCAGTGCTTTGACACGTTTCTGCGGATCGACGACGATAAAGGGAACCTTGTTCAGCGTATGCTGGGTGTGCGGCTGTCCGTTTGCCGGATCCCACATTTGTTCGCAATTGCCGTGATCGGCGGTAATCAGCACTGTCCCGCCTTTGGCGGTAAAGGCCTTTACAATGCGTTCCACGGCGCCGTCAAGGTATTCCAGTGCCTTTACGGCCGCTTCCAGGATACCGGTATGTCCCACCATATCGCCGTTGGCAAAGTTTAATATGATCGCATCATAAATGTCTTTACTGATCGCTTCCAGCAGTTTTTCGGTGACCTCGGGTGCACTCATCTCCGGCTGAAGGTCGTAGGTCGCCACTTTGGGCGAAGGCACCAGAATACGGTCTTCGCCGGGATACTGCTGTTCTTCTCCCCCGTTGAAGAAATAGGTCACATGCGCATATTTTTCCGTTTCGGCGATGCGCAGCTGTTTTAATCCGGCTTTGCTGATGACTTCCCCAAAGATATTGTTCATGGTCTGAGGCTTGAAAAGCACGGGATAGGGGAAATCCGCCCGGTATTCGGTAAAGGTATAATAATGCAAGTCCAGTGTTTCGGTTTTGAATTCCGTAAAGCTTTCATCATTCAGTGCAATGGCGATCTCGCGCATACGGTCTGCGCGGAAGTTGAAGGTCAGGACCGTATCCCCTTTTTCGATGCGTCCTTCATTGCCGTTGACAATGGGTTCCATGAATTCGTCGGTGATCCCTTTTTTATAATACGCTTCCACCGAAGCCGCGGGATCCGTGCTTTGTTCTCCCCTGCCCCCAACCAGCGCCCGGTATGCACGTTCCACACGTTCCCAGCGTTTATCACGATCCATGGCGTAATAGCGGCCGATCACGGTCGCAATCTTGCCGTAGCCGATCGATTTCATGAATTTCTGCAGTTTCCGGATGTACGCGGCTCCGCTTTTGGGCGGCGTATCCCGGCCGTCCATGAGCGCATGCACATATACCTGCCCCACGCCCGCCTCTTTCAGCGCCAGCAGAATATTCATCAGATGGCGGTAATCCGAATGCACGCCGGCATCGGAAAGCAGACCCATCAGATGCACGACACCGCGACTTGCCCGGGCATCTTTGATCAGCTGCCGGAATTCCGGGAATTCTTTGCATTTTCCCTCTTTCAGCGCCAGATCAATGCGGACCAGATCCTGCATGACGACCCGGCCGGCTCCGATATTCAGGTGTCCGACCTCGGAATTTCCCATGACCCCTTCCGGCAAGCCGACTTCCAACCCGTGACAGTTCAGGGCAGTGTTGGGAGCTTCCCGGAACAGGCTTTTTAGGAACGGCGTATGAGCCTGGCGGGTGGCGTTGTTTTCCTTTTCATCCCGCAGCCCGTAACCGTCCAGAATCATCAGCAAGACTTTATTTGTATGTTTCATCGGGTTCCTTTCCTTATTGTGAGGGAATTTATTTCCGCACTTGCATAAATACAAGTGATTTTGTCTAACGGCGGCGGTGAGGAGATGTTTCCGAATATGCAGCGTGACGGGATCATCCCATCGGGATCCCTTTGTGACAGGATATACAGGATAGTCTTAATTAGACAGGATAATCCCGCAGGGATCCCCTTGGGACAGGATAT